>NZ_CP186283.1:3377500-3727500 GCF_049331905.1 Pseudomonas cimarronensis
TGCTCAGACCGCAAGACTGAGTGAGATCATCCACGCTGGCCCCCATGCCAGCCAGACGGGCAGCCTGGGTAAACGACAGGCTGCTGGGATCACGCTGCTCGATTTGATTGAGCTTTTCCGGTAGCGGCGCAACCACACGACGCAACTCATGCAACTCTTCGCCCATCTGCACGCTACCGGTCAGGTAGGCATCCAGACGCCGACTGAGCTCTTTGAGCCGCCGATCACGCACTGCATCGCGCTCGCCTTGCAGCTTAATGGCATCACGCAGCTGCCGAGTCAGCCAGATGCATGCGCCTACCAGCCCCAGACAGACCAGGGCTAGCGCGATCAGCAGCGCGTCGAGCATGACTTAGATGCTCTCCAGCTCGGACCACTCTTCTTCGCTCATCATCTTGTCCAGTTCAACCAGAATCAGCAGCTCGCCGTTCTTGTTGCACACGCCCTGGATAAACTTGGCGGATTCGTCATTGCCCACGTTCGGCGCGGTTTCCACTTCCGATTGGCGCAGGTAAACCACCTCGGCCACGCTATCGACCAGAATCCCGATCACCTGCTTGTCAGCCTCGATGATCACGATGCGCGTATTGTCAGTGACCTCACTGGAATCGAGACCAAAGCGCTGACGGGTATCGATCACGGTGACCACATTACCGCGCAGGTTAATGATGCCCAGCACATAGCTCGGAGCACCCGGCACAGGGGCAATCTCGGTATAACGCAGGACTTCCTGAACCTGCATCACATTGATGCCATAGGTTTCATTATCCAGGCGGAAGGTCACCCACTGCAGAATCGGATCTTCAGAACCTTGTGCAGAACTCTTCTTCATATCCCTAGCCTCGTCATGAACCGCTCGCGGCGGCGATCGCGGGTGTATATCCCGCTGTCATTACTATAGTTGCAAAGCTGTGCTCATCGCACCGCCTGGCGTTACTCAATGTACCCGGTTGGCTGCCATACGCTTGGCCGCACCACTGGCAATCAGTTCGGCCAGAGACGCGATATCCAGCAAGGCGCACATGTGTTCGATCACCGTTCCGGCCAGCCATGGCCGCTGAGTGCGTTGACTGCGCCACTTCACTTCATTGGGGTCCAGACGAATCGAGCGACTGACCTGATGCACCGCCAGTCCCCACTCATAGCCCTGCACGGAAATCACATACTGCAGCCCTTCACGAAAATCATCGCGATAACGATCCGGCATCACCCAGCGAGCAGTATCCAGCACCTTCAGGTTGCCTGCCTGGCTCGGCAGTATGCCGAGAAACCAGTCTGGCTGGCCAAACAATGGCGTGAGCTCCTGGCCTTGCAGAGGGTAGATCGAGCCTAGGCATACCAAAGGAACCGCCAAGGTCAACCCGGCAACATCAAAGAGCAGGCATTCGAATGGCCCTTCGGCCCACTCAGGCCGCCCTTGCTGCACCGGCTCAGGTACCACCAAAGCATCAGGTACGACCTGCGCAGCTTCAGTCACCGGGTTTTCAGCCAGTACGACTGGCACCGGCTCTGGCATCTCAACCGCAGGCAAAGGCATTTCAATGGTCGGCAACACCAGCGGGCGTGGCGCCAGCTCAATCACCGGTTTGGCGACAGGAACCTGCTGAGTGATGCGCGCATCACGCACCTGCTCTTCCAGCACAGCGGCCTCAAACTCATCCAGGCTGATGCTGTCGACGCTGAAGTCATCCGCCTCAAGACTATCGGCCAGCTCGTTCGCAGCATCCTGCAGCAAGCCGTCCAGATAGGACTGCAAGGCCAGTTGCGGACGTGTAGCGGTGGCAAGGGGACGACTCATGAACACAACCCACAATAACGATCTGTACAGACTATCGGCCGCTCTAGCGACAGACTTGAGCCCATCTCTTCAGCATAGCCCTTCATCTCAGGCGACCTGTGCCGCGATCTGCTGCGACAACAAGTGCTTGAGCAGCGCACGGTAGGCAATCACACCGCGGCTGTTGTTATCAAACTGCGAAGGTGTGAGCCCTGCTCGACTGGCATCACGCAGGCGCGTATCCACCGGAATGTAGGCAGGCCACAGATGATCCGGATAGCTGTTACGCAGCACCCGCAGCGTACCCATGGAGGCCTGGGTACGACGGTCGAACAGGGTTGGCACGATGGTGTAAGGCAGGGCCTGCTGACGTGAACGGTTGATCATCGCCAGGGTATTGACCATCCGCTCCAGGCCTTTGACGGCAAGGAACTCGGTCTGTACCGGAATCACCAGCTGCTGACTGGCGGCCAGAGCATTGACCATCAGCACACCCAGCAAGGGTGGGCTATCGATTACCGCATGATCGAAATCCTGCCAGAGCTGCGCCAGGCTCTTGGCAATCACCAGGCCCAGGCCACTCTGCCCTGGCGACTGGCGCTCCAAGGTAGCCAGCGCGGTGCTCGACGGTAGCAGGGAAATACGCTCATGGCTGGTGGGCAATAGCAGCTGCTGCGGCAAACCACGCGGCACACTGCCCTGATGCTGAAACAGGTCAAAACAACTGTGTTCCAGGCTATCTGGATCGTGCCCAAAATAGCTGGTCATTGATCCATGGGGGTCGAGATCGACCACCACCACACGCTTGCCAGCATCGGCCAGCAGGCCTGCCAGGGCGATTGATGTGGTGGTCTTGCCGACTCCACCTTTTTGATTGGCTACTGCCCAGACTCTCATCGTTATCATCCTCCCGGTACAGCTACAGCCTGACCGAGAACGGGGCCACCCTTATGGGGCCGGCGACGGGGGATTGACGGCTCCCGCTTGCGGGGCCGGCGCTGCTGGGGCTGGTGCAGTTTGCGTGCCAGCCCGTTGCAAGGCCGCATCGGGTTTGGCGTTGGCGCTGCCAACTCCACTCACACTGCGGCGCACATCAAGATTGCGCGATATCACCAGTACCACCCGACGGTTACGTCCACGGCCTTCTGCAGTGCTATTGTCCGCCACTGGCTGAAATTCGCCATAGCCAACAGCCGCCAGTCGGCTAGGATTGACGCCATCCATGGTCAGCATACGCACGATACTGGCAGCCCGCGCGGTAGACAGTTCCCAGTTGGTCGGGAATTGCGCCGTCTGAATCGGCAGGTTATCGGTAAAACCTTCCACATGAATTGGGTTTTCATAAGGCGCCAGAATTTTGGCGACCTTCTCGATAATGTCGAATGCAGCATTGTTGGGGATCGCATCGCCGCTGGTAAAGAGCAGGCTGGAGCTGAGCTCGATCTCGATCCATAGCTCGTTACCACTGACTTTGAGCTGCTCGGACTGAATCAGGTCGCCAAAGGCTTCACGCACGCTGTTGGCAATACTCTCCAGTGAGTCGGCAGCAGACAACGTGGTTTCCTCATCCACCAGTGAACGATCCGGCTCGGTTGTACGCGGTCGCTCATCCCCCACCGGAATCGGCTTGATCGCCCGATCAGGCTGGTTAAACACCCCGGTCAGGCTGTCGGAAAGAATCTTGTATTTGCCCTCGTTGATCGAGGAGATCGAATACATCACCACGAAAAACGCGAATAGCAAGGTGATGAAGTCGGCGTAGGAAACCAACCACCGTTCGTGGTTTTCATGTTCTTCGTGATGACGCCTGCGGGCCATGCGCTGTCCCCATCAGTCCATAAAGCCTTGCAGCTTCAATTCGATGGAGCGTGGGTTTTCACCCTCGGCAATCGACAGGATGCCTTCGAGCAGCATTTCACGGTAACGCGATTGACGCTGAGCAATGGCTTTGAGTTTGTTGCCAATCGGCAACAGCAACAGGTTGGCAAAACCAACCCCGTAGATGGTCGCGACAAAAGCCACGGCAATCCCGGCACCCAGCTTGCTCGGGTCGGCCAGGTTGCCCATCACGTGAATCAGCCCCATCACCGCACCGATGATGCCGATGGTCGGGGCGTAGCCACCCATGCTCTCAAACACCTTGGCGGCCTGAATATCGCGGCCTTCCTGAGTGTACAGGTCAACCTCCAGAATACTGCGAATGGCCTCAGGCTCGGCACCGTCAACCAATAGTTGCAGACCTTTGCGGGCATAAGGGTCAGCCTCGGCATCCGCCACTGCTTCCAACCCCAAAAGACCTTCCTTACGTGCCGTCATGCTCCAACCAACCACGCGGTTGATACCGCCAGCTAGGTCAATTCGCGGTGGGAAGAATATCCAGCTGATAATCGCCAGCGCACGCTTGAAAACACTGACCGGAGCCTGCAGAAACGCAGCCCCCAGCGTACCGCCTATCACGATCAGAGCGGCGGGACCATTGAGCAGGGCTCCAGCATGGCCACCTTCCAGGTAGTTACCGCCGAGTATGGCGACAAATGCCAGGATGACCCCAATAAGGCTCAGTACATCCATTAAGCACAGGCCTCGGCCAGGTGCCTGCCAATATCATCCAGCGGGTAAATGGCATCAGCCAGGTTGGCTTTGACGATGGCCATCGGCATGCCATAAATCACGCAACTGGCTTCGTCCTGCGCCCACACCTGGCTGCCTCCCTGCTTGAGCAGGCGTGCACCTTCGCGACCATCCGCGCCCATACCGGTGAGCACCACTGCCAGTACCTTGTCGCCGTAGGACTTGGCCACCGAACCAAAGGTGATATCAACACAGGGCTTGTAATTCAGGCGCTCATCACCAGGCAGGATCTTCACCACGCCACGAGCATCTACCATCATCTGCTTGCCGCCAGGCGCCAGGAGTGCCAGGCCTGGGCGCAGCACATCACCGTCTTCGGCTTCCTTGACACTGATACGACAGAGCTTATCCAGACGCTCGGCAAAGGCTTTGGTAAACGCCGCCGGCATGTGTTGAATCAATACGATCGGTGCTGGAAAACTGGCTGGCAGCTGGGTCAGCACCCGCTGCAACGCCACCGGACCACCAGTGGAAGTGCCAATAGCAACCAGTTTGTAGGACTTGCGCTTGGGGGCTGCACTGCTGGCCACAGGAGCCGGTGCAGGTGCCACCGCTGGACGACTGGCCGGGGCACTGGTCGGCGCAGGACGAACAGCCGGTTTACTGAGACTTGCCGCCGGGGCCACTGGCGCAGCTGGCGGCGGATTCAGGCTGCGGCGGTTACTGCGTGCGATGGTGTGGATTTTTTCGCAGAGCAGTTGCTTGACCCGCTCCGGGTTGCGCGAAATATCCTCGAAATTCTTCGGCAGAAAATCGACCGCACCCGCCTCCAGCGCATCCAGGGTCACTCGCGCGCCTTCATGGGTCAGGGAGGAAAACATCAATACCGGTGTCGGGCAGCGCTGCATGATGTTACGCACGGCCGTGATGCCATCCATCATCGGCATTTCGTAATCCATGGTGATCACGTCGGGCTTCAGCGCCTGTGCCTGCTCGATGGCTTCACGGCCATTGGTGGCCGTGCCGATCACCTGAATATTCGGGTCGGCCGAGAGAATTTCCGACACACGCCGGCGAAAAAAACCGGAGTCATCAACCACCAACACCTTAACAGCCATAAACACTCCTAAACGATGCGACAGACACCTGCATCGCTAACAATCACATACGCCGTGCGTAACGTTTGAGCATGCTCGGCACATCAAGAATAAGGGCGATACGGCCATCACCGGTAATAGTCGCGCCCGACATGCCTGGAGTGCCCTGCAGCATTTTGCCCAGCGGCTTGATCACCACCTCTTCCTGGCCAACCAGTTGATCGACTACGAAGCCGATACGCTGACTGCCAACGGTAAGGATCACCACATGCCCCTCACCCTGTTCAACATGCGCCGCACTGCCAATCAGCCAACGCTTGAGATAGAAGAGCGGCAAGGCCTTGTCGCGCACGATCACCACTTCCTGACCGTCGACAACATTGGTGCGCGACAGGTCGAGGTGGAAGATTTCGTTGACGTTGACCAGTGGGAAGGCAAATGCCTGGTTGGCCAGCATCACCATCAGCGTCGGCATGATGGCCAGCGTCAGCGGTACCTTGATGACGATCTTCGAACCCTGGCCCTTGGTCGAGAACACATTGACCGTACCGTTGAGCTGGGAAATTTTGGTTTTCACCACGTCCATGCCCACACCGCGGCCGGACACGTCGGAAATCTCGGTCTTGGTCGAGAACCCCGGGGCAAAAATCAGGTTGTAGCATTCGAACTCGTTGAGGCGATCTGCCGCGTCCTTGTCCAGCAGGCCTTTTTCCACGGCCTTGGCACGCAGCACATCAGCATCCATACCTTTGCCGTCATCAGAAATCGACAGCAGAATGTGGTCGCCCTCCTGCTCGGCAGACAGCACCACCTTCCCGCCACGTGCCTTGCCTGAGGCTTCGCGCTCCTCGGGGGTTTCAATGCCGTGGTCGACGGCGTTGCGCACCAAGTGCACCAACGGATCGGCAAGCGCCTCAACCAGGTTCTTGTCGAGATCGGTTTCTTCACCAACCAGTTCCAGGTTGATTTCTTTCTTCAGGTTGCGCGCCAGGTCACGCACCAGGCGTGGGAAGCGGCCGAAGACTTTTTTGATCGGCTGCATGCGGGTTTTCATCACGGCGGTCTGCAAATCCGCTGTAACCACATCCAGGTTGGATACCGCCTTGGACATGGCCTCATCGGCACTGCTGGCCCCAAGGCGTACCAGACGGTTACGCACCAGCACCAGCTCACCCACCATGTTCATGATTTCATCCAGCCGCGCGGTATCGACCCGCACAGTGGTTTCTCCCTCACTGGGCGGTGCAGCCTTGTCCGCTACCGGAGCCGCCGCAGCGGCAGGTGCTTTGGCCGGTTCGACCTTAGCAGCGGGTTTGGGCGCAGGTTTGGCGACGGCTTTGGCCGGCTCTGCTGGTTTAGGCGCAGGCGTTGGCGCGACCGGCTTGATCGCCTCTGGCTCAACAAACTTGCCCTTGCCATGCAGCTGATCCAGCAGGGCCTCAAACTCATCATCGGTGATGTCGTCACCCGCTGCCTCAGCAACCGGTTCGGCCTTGGCGACTGGAGCGGCTGTAGCCGGCGGGGGTACGAACTGCCCCTTGCCATGCAACTGATCCAGCAACGACTCGAATTCGTCATCGGTTATTTCGTCACTGCCACTAACCACAGGAGCCGTCGGGGCAGCCGATACAACTGGCGCAGCGCTGACGTCGGCGACAAACTGACCTTTGCCATGCAACTGATCAAGCAATGACTCGAATTCATCATCGGTAATTTCGTCGCTGCTAGCCGCAACAGCAGCCGGGGCTGGCGCTTCATCGAGGGCACCGAGCAGTTGTTCAAATTCGCTGTCGGTAATATCCCCCGCTGCGGCCTGGGCCACTTCCAATTCGGGCTCTGCTTCTGGCTCCGACTCCGGCTCCGGCTCGGCTACCGAGGCCTCAGCCTGCACCAGCTCATCGGCACTGGCTGGTTCAGCCAGGCGAGCCAATGCTGCCAGCAATTCAGGAGTAGCCGGGGTAAGGTCAGTGCGCTCGCGCACTTCACTGAACATGCTGTTGACGGCATCCAGTGCTTCCAGCACCACATCCATCAATGCGGAGTCGACGCGCCGCTCACCCTTACGCAGGATGTCGAAGACGTTTTCTGCGATATGGCAGCATTCCACCAGCTCATTGAGCTGGAGAAAACCGGCACCACCTTTAACGGTATGGAAACCGCGAAAAATGGCATTGAGCAGATTCATGTCGTCCGGGCGGCTTTCAAGCTCCACCAACTGCTCGGACAGTAGTTCAAGAATCTCGCCGGCCTCTACCAGGAAGTCCTGGAGGATTTCTTCATCGGCGCCGAAGCTCATATAGACGTGCTCCTAAAATCCCAGGCTGGAAAGCAGATCGTCGACATCATCCTGATTCGATGCGACGTCTTCACGCTTATCGGCATGAATCTGCGGACCTTCACCACGGGAAGGCTCTTTTTGTTTTTCTTGTTCGGCACGGAGCAACTCGTGGTTGTGTTCAATGCCGGCAAACTGATCTACCTGGCTGGCCATCAGCACCAGTTTCAGCAGGTTGCTCTCAACTTCGGTGACCAACTGCGTGACGCGCTTGATCACCTGCCCGGTCAGGTCCTGAAAGTCCTGAGCCAGCAGAATGTCGTTGAGATGGGTAGACAACTTGGCACTATCACGCTCGCTACGGGCAAGGAACAATTCAACGCGCTTGGCTAGCTCACGAAAGCCATCAGCGCTCATTTCACGGCGCATGAAACGACCCCAGTCAGCGCTCAGGCTCTGGGCCTCGTCACTCAGGTCGTTGACCAGGGGGGCGCTCTGCTCAACCAAGTCCATGGTGCGATTGGCCGCTTTCTCGGTCATCGTTACCACGTAGTTGAGCCGCTCAGTGGCATCGGTGATTTGCGACACTTCGGTCGCGTGTGGCACGCGCGGGTCAAGCTGAAAATTGACGATAGCGTTATGCAACTCACGGGTCAGCTTGCCAACCTCGTGATAGAGGCCACGGTCACGTGCCTTGTTGAGTTCATGAATCAGCTGTACCGCTTCACCAAAATTGCCCTGTTCCAGGCTGTCTACCAGTTGGCGAGCGTTGTATTTCAGGGTCGACTCAAGGTCACCTTGAACGGAATCTTTATGTTCCATAGCACCCTCGTGGCAGACATCAGCCGTTGACCCGCTCGAAGATCTTCTCAATCTTCTCTTTCAGAACCTGGGCAGTGAACGGCTTGACCACATAGCCGTTAACCCCAGCCTGAGCTGCTTCGATAATCTGATCGCGCTTGGCCTCGGCCGTCACCATCAGCACCGGCAGGGTTTTCAGACGATCATCCGCACGCACTGCGCGCAGCAGGTCAATACCGGTCATGCCGGGCATGTTCCAGTCTGTTACCAGAAAATCGAAACTGCCGCTTTGCAGCATCGGCAAGGCCGTGGTGCCGTCATCGGCTTCCGCGGTGTTGGTGAACCCCAAGTCACGCAGGAGGTTCTTGATGATCCGTCGCATCGTTGAAAAGTCATCAACGATGAGGATTTTCATGTTCTTGTCCAAGTCGACCTCCGTACAGTCCCAAACGCACCCAGCAACCTGTGTACGCCTTTAATCGTGAAACCGGCCCAAGGTATCAGCGAGTGTCGCAACCGCCACTCAGTGTGCGCGCCATTCGCCCAAACGGGCGCGTAAACGGGCAGCACACTGACTGTGTAGTTGGCTTACGCGTGATTCGCTAACCCCCAGTACTTCGCCGATCTCCTTAAGATTTAATTCTTCATCGTAATATAGCGCTAACACCAGGCGCTCGCGCTCCGGCAGGTTGGCGATGGCATCGGCCAAGGCTGCCTGAAAGCGTTCATCTTCCAGATCACGAGAAGGTTCGAGGTGGTTGCTGCCAGCGTCTTCACCCAGCCCACCGTGCTCGCCGTCCTGTAACAGGTCGTCAAAGCTGAACAGGCGGCTGCCTAAAGTGTCGCCAAGAATGCCGTAGTAATCCTCGAGACTCAATTGGAGTTCGGCCGCAACTTCTTGATCTTTAGCATCTCGGCCCGTTCTGGCCTCAATTACTCGAATGGCATCACTGACCATACGACTGTTGCGATGCACCGAACGAGGGGCCCAATCACCTTTGCGCACCTCATCAAGCATGGATCCACGGATCCGAATGCCGGCGAATGTCTCGAAACTGGCACCTTTGCTGGAATCGTATTTTTTTGACGCTTCGAGCAGACCGATCATCCCGGCCTGGATCAGATCGTCGACCTGCACATTGGCAGGCAGACGCGCCAACAGGTGGTAAGCAATGCGTTTGACCAGAGGCGCATAGCGCTCGATCAACTGGTGCTGGGAATCCTGCGCCTGTGCCTTGCTATACATACGAAGTCCAGAGGCTGCTGTCATATGGCCGTGTCCGCGATCGGTTGCTGCACCAGACGCTCAACGAAAAACTCCAGGTGACCGCGCGGGTTGGCCGGTAAAGGCCAGGCGTCGACTTTCTGAGCTATCGCCTTGAACGCCAACGCGCACTTCGAACGCGGAAAGGCTTCGTAAACCGCGCGCTGCTTCTGCACGGCCTTGCGCACTGACTCGTCGTACGGCACTGCGCCTACGTATTGCAGGGCAACGTCAAGAAAACGATCAGTCACTTTAGTCAGCTTAGCAAAGAGGTTGCGGCCTTCCTGCGGGCTGTGGGCCATATTGGCCAGAACGCGAAAACGGTTCATGCCGTGGTCACGGTTAAGCAGTTTGATCAGCGCGTAAGCGTCAGTGATCGAGGTCGGCTCGTCGCAGACCACCACCAGCACTTCCTGCGCCGCGCGCACGAAACTGACCACGCCATCACCAATGCCAGCGGCGGTGTCGATGATCAGCACATCAAGATTGTCGCTGATATCACTGAAGGCCTGGATCAGCCCGGCATGCTGCATCGGTGACAGTTGCACCATGCTCTGAATGCCCGACGCCGCCGGCACGATGCGTATCCCGCCCGGCCCCTGCAACAGCACATCGCGCAGCTCACATTCGCCACTGATAACGTCTTCCAGGGTGCGTTTGGCGCTCAGGCCAAGCAGCACATCGACGTTGGCCAAGCCCAGGTCGGCGTCCATCAGCATCACCCGGCGACCGAGATCAGCCAGGGCCAATGCCAGGTTCACCGAGACGTTGGTCTTACCGACGCCACCTTTGCCGCCGGTCACCGCAATCACCTGTACGGGATGCATACCCATGTTCTCTACACACCTTGTCTAACTTCGACTGGAGCCACTCGGCCGGCTACGCGCGGTTCAATTGCAACAACCTGGCGCTTAACTGACACGCCGTGTGGGCTGCTGATAAAGGCCGGCAAACATCTCCGCCATCGTATCCTCGCTTGGATCCTGGGTAGCCTGCAGCCCCACGGCCCGGCTGACCAGTTGATGACTGCGCGGTACCTGCAGATCATCGGGAATCCGTGGCCCATCTGCGAGATAGGCTACCGGTAGACGCTGGCTAATAGCCAGTCCTAAAACCTCACCCAGGCTGGTGGCTTCATCCGCCTTGGTCACAATACAGCCCGCCAAGCCACAGCGCTTATAACTATGGTAGGCGGCTTTCAGCACTTGGCCCTGGCTGGTAGCAGCCATTACCAGATAATTTTTTGCATTGACGCCACGGCTGGCCAGGGTTTCCAGCTGCATGCGCAGCGCCGGGTCGTTGGCGGGCAAGCCGGCGGTGTCGATCAGCACCACGCGCTTGCGCGCCAGCGGCGCCAGAGCCTGGGTCAGCGACTGGCCAGGATCGACCAGGGTCACCGGGACATTGAGAATGCGCCCGAGAGTCTTCAGTTGTTCCTGGGCGCCAATGCGGTAGCTGTCCAGGCTGACCAGAGCGATGTGCTGTGCGCCGTATTTAAGGACATAACGCGCAGCCAGCTTCGCCAGAGTAGTGGTCTTGCCCATACCGGCCGGACCAACCAGGGCGATCACCCCGCCTTCGTCCATCGGCTCCTGTTTCGGCGTCTTGATCGCATGCGCCAGGTGCGCCAGCAGCATGCGCCAGGCCTGACGCGGCTCGGCCACGTTGGCAACACGTTCCAGCAAGGCTTTCGACAGCTCAGCGGACAACCCCATGCGCTGCAGACGACGCCACAGATTGGCCTGTTGCGGACGACGATTCTGCAACTGCCCCCAGGCAATCGAGCCCAGCTGTACTTCAATCAGCTCACGCAGGCCGTGCAGTTCGAAGCGCATGGCATCCAGCGCACGTTGATCGGTGGCTGCAGCAACGGCAGGCGCATGCTGAGACTTGCGCATGACCGCCGCCAGGCTATCGGCAGGCAGTTCCAGTTCCGCGCCAAACAGTTGGCGATCCTTGCCGGCATCCATCTTGGCGCGGGTACTCAGCTCAGCCTGAGCGGTGGCAATCTTCGCCTGGGTCTTGCGCAGCTCGGCTTCCAGCGCGGGGTTGGGCTGGCGCGCTGGCGCAGCAGGCACCTGGTAATCCAGGGCAGCAGTCAGCTCGACACCGCCGGCGACCCGGCGATTGCCAATGATCGAGGCATCGGCACCCAACTCATCACGCACCAGTTTCATGGCGGTGCGCATATCGGCGGCGAAAAAGCGTTTGACCTGCATGGCCTGTAACCTCGGTTAGTTCTGCCCCACCGTCGCAACGATGGTGACCTGCTTGTTATCCGGAATTTCCTGGTATGCCAGTACATGGATACTCGGAACCGCCAGCCGCGCGAATCGCGATAGCATCGCCCGGACCGGACCGGCCACCAGCAGAATCACTGGCTTGCCGAGCATTTCCTGGCGCTGCGCCGCTTCCACCAGGGAACGCTGCAGCTTCTCGGCCATGCCCGGTTCCAGGAGGATGCCCTCCTCGGCGCCTTGACCGGCCTTCTGGATACTGTTGAGCAATATCTGTTCCAACCTGGGTTCCAGGGTGATCACAGGCAGCTCCAGCTCTAGTCCCACAATGCTTTGCACGATTGCACGGGCCAGGGCGACACGCACGGCGGCCACCATCGCGGCGGGATCTTGACTCTTCACTGCCACGTTGGCGATGGCTTCGGCAATGGTGCGGATGTCGCGCACCGGTACCTGCTCCTGCAACAGTGCTTGCAGCACCTTGAGCAGGGTCGACAGGGAAATCATGCCCGGCACCAGTTCCTCGGCCAGCTTGGGCGAGGTCTTGGCCAGCAGCTGCATCAACTGCTGCACTTCTTCATGCCCGAGCAGCTCGTGGGCGTGCTTGTGCAGCACCTGATTGAGGTGAGTAGCAACCACGGTGCTGGCGTCCACCACGGTGTAGCCGAGGGACTGCGCCTGATCACGCTGGGTCGGGTCGATCCACACCGCTTCGAGACCAAATGCCGGGTCTTTGGCGGCAATGCCATTCAACGGACCGAAGACCTGGCCTGGGTTGATCGCCAGTTCGCGATCCGGGTACACCTCGGCCTCGGCCACGCTGACACCCATCAGGGTCAGGCGATAGGCATTGGGCTGCAAATCAAGATTGTCGCGGATATGCACCGAGGGCATGAGAAAACCCATTTCCTGAGAGAGCTTCTTGCGCACCCCCTTGATCCGCGCCAACAGCTGGCCACCCTGGTTACGGTCAACCAGTGGAATCAGGCGGTAGCCCACTTCCAGGCCGACCATATCCACCGGGGTGACGTCATCCCAGCCCAACTCCTTGACCTCTTGAGCCTTCTGCGCCGGCAGCAGCTCCTGTTGACGCTGCACTTCCTTGATTTCGTTTTCCTTCACCGTGCGCTGCTTGTTGGCAATCCAGTACGCAGCACCCGCCGCCACCAGCCCGAGGCTGATAAAGGAGAAATGCGGCATACCGGGCACCAGGCCCATGGCAATCATCACCGCCGCCGTTACCGCCAATGCCCGTGGCGAGGCGAACATCTGCCGGTTGACCTGCGCGCCCATGTCTTCGGAACTGGAAACGCGGGTGACCATGATCGCCGCCGCAGTGGACAGCAGCAGCGATGGAATCTGCGCCACCAGGCCGTCACCAATGGTCAGCAGGGTATAGATACGCCCCGCATCGGCAAAACTCAGATTGTGCTGGAAGATACCGATGGCGATGCCGCCGATCAGGTTGATAAACAGAATCAGCAGACCGGCAATCGCATCACCGCGCACGAACTTGCTGGCACCGTCCATGGAACCGTAGAAATCCGCTTCCTGAGACACCTCACTACGGCGCTTCTTGGCTTCAGCCTGGTCGATCAACCCGGCATTCAGATCCGCGTCGATGGCCATCTGCTTACCCGGCATGGCATCCAGGGTAAAACGTGCGCTGACCTCAGAGATGCGCCCGGCACCCTTGGTCACCACCACGAAGTTGATGATCATCAGGATCGCGAACACCACGATACCGACCACGTAGTTACCGCCGATTACCACCTCGCCGAAGGCCTGGATCACCTTACCGGCAGCGTCGTGACCATCCTGGCCATTGAGCAGCACGACCCGGGTGGAAGCCACGTTAAGCGCCAGACGCAGCAGAGTCGCTGCCAGCAGAATGGTTGGGAAAACGGCGAAATCCAGCGGGCGCAGCGCGTAGATCGCCACCAGCAGAACGACAATCGACAGAGCAATACTGAAAGTGAACAGCACATCCAACAGGAACGGCGGTATAGGCAGCATGACCATGCCGAGCATGACCAGCAGCAACAGTGGGATGCCCAGATTGCCCTGCTTCAACCCCGAAAGGTTACTGCGCGCATCATTGAGCACTTGCGAGCGATTTATTGCCACATCCCTACCCCAGCCAATTCAATCTTTTGACGCTTAGCACGCCTTTGGGGAGGGTTTTGCAAGAAGCTGTCCAACTTTCCCAGGTTGCAGCAAAACCTCTCCGGACGCGCCGCAACAACAGAGAGAATTACTCGTCGCGGCGTAAATCCGGCGGAATCGGCAGCTCTGGCAGCGGCGCCGGGCGTTTGCCTTTGCCGGCCTGGTACTGACGCAACTGGTAGACGTAGGCGAGCACCTGCGCGATGGCCAGGTACAGGCCAGCCGGGATTTCCTGATCCAGTTCAGTGGAATAGAACACCGCCCGTGCCAGCGCCGGCGACTCCAGCACCATGACCTTGTGCTCATTGGCGATTTCACGAATCTTCAAGGCCGTAAAATCGCCGCCCTTGGCCAGCAAGACCGGCGCGCTGCCCTTGGCTGGGTCATATTTCAGGGCCACGGCAAAGTGCGTCGGGTTGGTGATCACCACATCGGCGTCCGGTACCGCTTGCATCATGCGTCGCTCGGCCATCTCGCGCTGCAACTGACGAATACGCTGCTTGACCTCGGGCTTGCCCTCGCTGTCCTTGTATTCGTCGCGCACTTCCTGCTTGGTCATCATCAGTTTCTGCTTGCTGCTCCAGAGCTGGAACGGCACATCCACCGCAGCAATCAGAATCAACCCGCAGGACATCCATAACGCACTCCAGCCCACCACCTTGGCCGAGTGCAAAATGGCCGCTTCTATCGGCTCATGAACAATCGCCAACAGATCGCCCTGCCAGGCCGCCAGCACAGCAATGCCGACCAACAGGATCAGGGTAAATTTGGCCAAGGCCTTGAGCAGTTCCACCAGTGCATCAGTGGAGAACATGCGCTTGAGCCCTGACAAAGGATTCATGCGGCTGAGCTTAGGCGCCATTGCCTCGGCCGAAAACAGCCAGCCACCGAGGGAAATCGGCCCAACAATCGACACGATCAACAGCAGCACAAACAGCGGAAACAACGCTTCCAGGGCAATCTGCCCGGACGCGGCGAGCCACAATGCCATGCTGCGCTCGTCCATGATCACCTCGCGCGACAGGGAAAAATTGCCACGCATGATGTCCAGCATGGCGTTGCCCATACTGCCGCCGAAGGCCAGCATGCCGCCGAAGCCACCGAGGGTCACCGCCAGGGTATTGAGCTCTTTGGAACGGGCAATCTGGCCCTTCTCACGGGATTCGCGCAGGCGCTTCTCCGTGGGTTCCTCGCTCTTATCGGCGCCGCTTTCCGATTCAGCCATCAGCTCGCCCCGGCCATTTCACGCAGAAACTGCAGGGCTTCGGTGGCGAACACCTGATACTGCGCGAGAATATCGGCCATACCGATCCAGACGATCACCAGGCCCAGCACCAGGGTCAACGGAAAACCGATAGAGAAAATGTTCAGCTGCGGCGCGGCGCGGGTCATGACCCCAAATGCCAGGTTGACTACCAGCAGCGCAGTAACTGCCGGCAAAACCAGCAGCAGGGCTGCGCCCATCACCCAGCTCAGCTTGTTGGCAATTTCCCAGTAATTTTCCACCAGAAAACCGCTGCCCACCGGCAGAGTGAAGAAACTTTCAGTCAGCACCTCGAACACCACCAGATGGGCATTCATGGCGAGGAACAGCAAGGTCACCAGGATCATGAACACCTGCCCGATCACCGGCACCGATATGCCGTTGGCCGGGTCGATCATGGAGGCAAAGCCAAGGCCCATCTGCATGGCAACGATTTGCCCGGCGATCACGAAAACCTGAAAAAACAGCTGCAGGACAAAGCCCAGCATCATGCCAATGAGAATTTCCTGGGCGATCCAGAGAAAGGCCTGCAGGTTGATCGCATCAATCACCGGCATCGGTGGCAGAGTCGGCATGATCACCACGCAGATGGCCAGTGACAGATACAGACGCACCCGCGCCGAAACCAGTTGAGTGCCGATGACAGGCATAAACATCAGCAGCGCAGCGATACGAAACAGTGGCAGCAAAAAACTGCCTACCCACGCGCCGATCTGTTCGTTGCTTAACTCAAGCATGTCAGCCGATCAGCAACGGAATATTCATGATCAGGGTCTCGGTGTACTCCATCAGCTCGCGTACCAGCCAAGGGCCGGCGAAGATCAGCACCAGAAGAATCACCAGCAAGCGCGGCAGAAAGCTCAGGGTCTGTTCGTTGATCTGGGTGGCCGCCTGGAACATCGCCACCAGCAACCCGACCACCAAACTTGGCACCACCAGAATGCCGACGATCATCGCAGTCAGCCACAAAGCATCACGCACCAGATCAACCGCCACTTCAGGAGTCATGGCTATGTACCTCCGAAGCTGGCGGCCAGGGTACCCATGATCAACGCCCAGCCATCGATGAGGACAAATAGCATGATTTTGAACGGCAACGAGATGATCAGCGGCGACAGCATCATCATGCCCATGGCCATCAGAATACTGGCCACCACCATGTCGATGATCAGAAACGGGATAAAGATCATGAAACCGATCTGGAAGGCGGTTTTCAGCTCCGAGGTCACGAAGGCCGGAATCAGAATGGTCAGCGGTGTGGCTTCCGGACTGACAATATCGGTGCGCTTGGACAAGCGCACAAACAACTCCAGATCGCTCTCACGAGTCTGCGCCAGCATGAAGTTCTTGATCGGCACTTCTGCCTTGAGAATGGCTTCCTGCGCCGGCAGCTGCTCGTTCAGGTAAGGCTGCAAGGCGTCGCGATTAATCTGATCGAACACCGGTGCCATGATGAACATGGTGAGAAACAGTGCCAGGCCCACCAGAATCTGGTTGGACGGCGTTTGCTGCAAGCCCAGGGCCTGCCGCAGGATCGAGAAGACGATGATAATTCGGGTAAAGCTGGTCATCAGCATGACAAACGCTGGAATAAAGCTCAGCGCGGTCATGATCAGCAGGATCTGCAGGCTGACCGAATATTCCTGCTGCCCCTCAGTATCAGTGCTCAGGGTGATCGCCGGGATCGACAGCGGGTTGCTGCCCGACTGAATCAAGGCGCTGGCCGTGGGTGGATCGGCGGCGAACGCCAGCGAAGCCCCCAGGCTGAAAAACACAACCAGCAACAAACGCAGCATCAAGACTTGTCCTTCTGATCCTTGCCCAACAGCTCCATTAGACGCTGGGCAAACTCGCTCGAGGCCGGCTCGGCATCCGGCAAATGCACCGGTTCTTTCAACACATGCAGCGAAGTGATATTGCCAGGCGTCAGCCCCAGCAACACCTGCTCGCTACCCACCTGCACCAGCACCAGGCGATCACGCGGGCCCAGCGGCTGAGTGGCCAGTATTTTGATCACCTGCCCGCCACGCGGCACGATCTGCTGCACCCGGCGCATCAGCCAGGCCAATAGGAAGATCAAGCCGATAACCAGCAGCAGCCCCAGCAGCAATTGCACCACCTGTCCGCCCATACCACTGCTGGCCTGCGGCGCAGCGGCCTGAGCCGCAGGTTCGACGGCCCAGGCCGCAACAGGTAGAAACAGGCCCAGCAACAGGGATTTATGCATGGTCAGCGCAGCTTCTTGATGCGTTCGCTGGGACTGATCACATCAGTCAGGCGGATGCCGAACTTCTCGTTCACCACCACCACTTCACCGTGTGCGATCAATGTGCCGTTGACCAGCACATCCAGCGGTTCACCCGCCAGTCGATCCAGCTCGATCACCGAACCCTGGTTGAGCTGCAGCAGGTTGCGGATGGTTATATCGGTATTGCCCACTTCCATGGAAATAGACACCGGAATATCCAGGATCACGTCCAGGTTCGGGCCGTCCATATTGACCGGCAGGTTGGCCTTGGGCGCGCTGTTGAACTCCTCCATCGGCGCACGCGGAGCCGCTGGCACCGGGTCGCTGGCAGCCAGCATGGCATCGATATCATCCTGGCCGGCGTCGCCCGCCTCGGACAATGCCGCCGCCCACTCATCGGCAAGCGCCTGCTCCTCGGGGGAAGTGGCTTCGTTTTCGTTTTCGTCTGCCATCGTTTTTCCTCGGCTGGCGTTGAATGGGGATTAACGGTTAGCGCTGGCGCTCGATCGGTTCAAGCACCTGCAAAGCCAGATTGCCTTTGTGTGCGCCTAATTTGACCTTGAATGCCGGCACGCCATTGGCACACAGCACCACGTTTTCCGGCAGTTCCACCGGAATCACGTCACCGGGCTGCATATGCAGAATGTCGCGCAGCTTGAGCTGGCGACGGGCGACAGTTGCGCCCAGGGGAACGCTGACACCCAGGATGTCTTCACGCAGGGCCTTGATCCAGCGCTCGTCCTGATCGTCGACATCGGACTGGAAGCCGGCATCGAGCATTTCGCGAATCGGTTCGATCATCGAATAAGGCATGGTGATATGCAGATCGCCACCACCGCCATCGAGTTCGATGTGGAAAGTCGAGACCACGATCACTTCGCTGGGGCTGACGATGTTGGCCAGGGCCGGGTTCACTTCCGAGTTGACGTACTCGAAGTTGATATCCATCACCGCATGCCAGGCTTCCCTGAGGTCGATAAACGCCTGATCCAGCACCATGCGCACCACGCGCAATTCGGTTGGGGTGAACTCACGCCCTTCGATCTTGGCGTGACGACCATCCCCACCAAAGAAGTTGTCCACCAGCTTGAACACCAGTTTGGCATCCAGGATGAACAACCCGGTGCCACGCAGCGGCTTCATCTTCACCAGGTTGAGGCTGGTCGGCACGTACAGCGAATGCACATATTCGCCGAACTTCATCACCTGCACGCCACCCACCGCGACGTCGGCAGAGCGGCGCAGCAGGTTGAACATGCTGATGCGGGTGTAACGGGCGAACCGCTCGTTGATCATTTCCAGCGTTGGCATGCGCCCACGGACAATGCGGTCCTGGCTGGTCAGGTCATATTGCTTGACGCTTCCCGGTTCGGCTTCGTCCTCGGTTTCCACCAAGCCGTCATCGACGCCATGCAGCAAGGCATCGATTTCATCTTGGGAAAGCAGGTCTTGCACAGCCATATACGGCTCCTGATTACTGCAACACGAGGTTGGTGAACAACACTTGCTCGACCGTGACTTTGCCGGTCTCTTTCTGCGCCAGTTCCTGCACGCTGGCAGTCGCTTGCTGACGCAGCATTTCCTTGCCGACCGGGGTTATCAGCGAAGCAAAATCCTGGCTGGAAAACAGCATGACCAGACGATTGCGCAGCACCGGCATATGCACCTTGAGGGCATCCAGGGCGGCCTGATCGCGGGTCATCAGGGCCACGCTGACCTGCATGTAACGGGCCCGGCCCTGATGATTGAAATTCACCACAAAAGCCGGAGCAAGCTCTTCGTAGATTGCTGCCTGCTTGACTGGCACCGCCGGTTCGGCCGCAGCAGCCGCCTTGGCTTCCTCGGCAGCACCGTCAGTCTTTTTGCTCAGGAAGAACCAGGTACCGCCAACGGAAAGGCCCACAGCCAGCAGCACAGCAATAACAATGATGATGATCAGCTTCATTTTGCCGGCTGGTTTCGCCTCGGCGCCCGCCGCTGCAGGTGCTGCTTCTTTCTTAGCCATGCCAATAATCCGTCGTTATTCGGAGTTCTATCCGTTTTCAAAGGGTTAAGAGCAAGTGTTATGCCAGTCTATCAACAAACCTGCTCAATCTCGGTGGCCTGCCCCGCAGGGCGCTACGGCCGAGGCACACGCTTGCAGCGGGCCCAAACAAAATCGCCCGACACCCACAAATGGGGTGCCGGGCGAAATGCAGTTTAGATCAGTGAGCCTGGCAACTACAGCAGCAAGCGCTCTAGGCGTAATAATCCACCAGACCGCGAGCACTGACTGAAGTTGTCCGGACGGACTCAACGCCCCCAGTATGCAACTCGTCATCAGCACCCAACAGTTCGCTGGAGGCTCCACCACGACCACGCCCGCCGTCACCTTCCTGACCTTGCCAGCCGCGACTAAGCGATTGGTCGGAGACATTGACGTCAAGCTGGTTCATACCCTGCTGGGCAAACAGTTCACGCAGGCGATGCATCTGCGAATCCAGCGCCTCACGCACGCCGGCATGGGGGCTGGCAAAGGTCACCTGGCTCTGTTCCTGATTGACGCTGATGCGCACTTCCAGGCGCCCCAGTTCAGCCGGGTCCAGCTGAATTTCGGCAGATTTGAGGTTCTGACTGGACATCACCATGACCCGATCCACCACGGCTTCACTCCAGCCGCCCTGGTGCATGGGTACCGGCTGACCGACCACCAGCGGCGCCCGAGCCGACAACGGCGTTTGCTGGCCAATGGCCTGACTCAGCGCGTTGAGCTTGCTGACGAAGTTATCCGGCGCGTTGTTTGCCGTGCCCTCCTTCAACGCCTCAAGGCCCTTGCCCGTCAGCGCCTCCAGTTGCAATTCGGGCAACTCGAGGGCATCGCCCTCTACCGGCACCTCATCCTGCACAACCTGACTGGCCAGCAGACTCTGGCTGACGCTTTGCGCCTGCGCCGCAGGCGTTACCACTTGATCAGCCTGTAACTTGTCCTTCGCTCCCATTTCCAGGGCCATGCGTACGGCCGGCAACTGGTTGAGCGCGTCTAATTCGGCATCAAAACTGGCGTCGGTCATGCTCGCCGGACCGGAGCTGATCAAACTGGTCGTGGCCACAGGCAGCATGTCGCTGGTCGTTGTCAGTTCTTCGCTGTCTTCGGCTGGCAACTCACCGGTAATGCCTAGCAGCAACAGCGGATCAAGCACGGCGCCCTCGACTACCGGATCGCTCGGCAAAGGCTTGCCGCTATCGGCAACCTCGCTCTGTCCGACAGCGGCAACTGTCTGCGTGTCCTCGTCTTTCTTTTCCGCTGGTTTGCTTTCGCGCGCCGGCTTGGCAGCCGCATCGCTACGCTCGGAAGCCTTGGCCTGGCGCGCCTTGGCATACTCCTGAGAGAAGCTGGAAGCCTCATTCCTGCTGGGCTCTGCGGGTTTGGCCGGCGCTTTTGCTGCAGCAGCCCGAGTCTTAACTTCTGGGGCCGATTTAAGCAGCAGATCGGGGGCAACGGACATGGATACTCTCCGCTTTGGGTTGGTCGTACGGAGAGTTTTGCAAGGGGCGGGCCAAGTTTTTGGCCACAGAGCAGGCGGCGGGAAAATGCAGCAAAGACCGGCTTAGCGCAGCAAGACTAGTGCCGATAACGTTGGCGCTCGGACTTGAGCAGAATGCGTACGATGGCGAACTCACGCTCGATCTGTTCAACCAGATCAGGCGCCAGCTCGAGCTGTTCACGACGTCCGGCCTCTTCCAGCTGTTTGCACAACCCGGCCAGCATCAGCGCGCCCATGTTGCTGCAACTGCCCTTGAAACTGTGCGCGGCCAACCGCAGGTTCTGCGCATCGCCAGCCTGCTCAGCTTGGCGCAGCACCAGCAGGCGCTCTTCGGAGTCAGCCAGAAAAGTATCCAGCAGCACCGGGTATTCGTCTTCCATGACATCCTGCAACGCAGCCAATACGGCACTATCAAGGTGAATATCGGACAACGGCTCGCTCCCCTCGCGTATTGCTCCGGATTATGCCCCAGGCAACCAGGAAAACTCCACGCGCACCCCCGGTTCGCCGTCGCCCCAGCTGCAACGCTCACTCAATTGCCTGACCAGGGCCAGCCCGCGACCACTCAGGCTGTGGCTGTTGCAGGGCTCAGCCAGCACATGCTGCGCATCGAACCCTGAACCGCTGTCCTCCACACGGATAATCAAACGCCCACCGGCGCCTTCCGGTAGCAATTGCAGGTGAAAACGCACAAAACCGTCGGTCAACGCGGCCAGACGCACGCCGCGCTGACGGTAATACTCGGCGAACCCTTCGGCATCGGCCTTTAGCGCCGAGTCCAGGCCCAGCACACCGTGCTCCAGAGCATTGGAATAGAGTTCGGCCAGCACACTGAACAGCGCACCACCTTGTGGACGCAGACCTTGTACTTCCAACAGCAACTGCAGCAGAAACGGCAATGGGTTGAAGTGACGAAGGGTTTCCCCGCGAAACTCGAAACTGGCGGACCAGTCCAGCGAATGACTCTGGCCATTATCGGCAAAGGCCAGTGCCGGCCGGCTCAGTTGACCATCGGCGACCAGACTGACTTCCAGCAGGCTGACATCATCCTGCTGCTCCCCACTGAAACGCAGTAACGCCTGCTGAATCTCGGCAAACAACGCCTGCGGTTCACGGTTGGCGGCAAACACCTCAAGCAGCCGCCCTTCACCAAACAGCTCGCCCTGCTTGTTACAGGCTTCCAGCACGCCATCGGAGAGCAGGATTACCCGATCCCCGGGCGCCAGTGGGTAGACCTCATACTTATCGTTGAAGGCGCCGGGCTCCAGAACGCCCAGGGGCAGGTGCCGCGATACCAGCGGCAAGCGCTGGCCGTTGGCGTGGAGCAGGTAACCGTCAGGCAGACCACCGTTCCACACCTCGACCACCTGACGCTGAAAGCTGATATTCAGCACGCTGGCGCAGCAGAACACTCCGCGCGGCAGGATGCGCTTGAGCTTGGCATTGATCTCGCGCAGTACCTCGGCCAGGGAATAGCCCTTGGCGGTCATGCCATAAAACACTTCAGCCAGCGGCATCGCACCAATCGCAGCGGGCAGACCATGCCCGGTGAAATCACCGAGCAGCACATGCATGCCACCAGAAGGTTTAAAAGCCGCCAGCAGCAGGTCGCCATTGAAGACCGCATAGGGCGATTGCAGGTAGCGGATATTCGGTGCATCCAGGCAGCCGGAATGCGCCACCTTGTCGAACACGGCTTTGGCTACACGCTGTTCATTGAGCAGGTGCTCGTTGTGCCGGGAGATCAGGTCGCGCTGCTGCAACACGGTTTCCTGCAGGCGCCGCAGGCGATCCATGGCCTTGATCTTGGCTTCGAGAATGACCCGGTTATAGGGTTTGGCGAGAAAGTCGTCGCCACCGGCCTCCAGGCACCGCACCAGGGCTTCGCCTTCGGTCAGCGAGGTGAGGAAGATGATCGGCACCAGTTCTTCGCCGGCCGCCTGCTTGATCCGCCGCGCGGCCTCAAAACCGTCCATGACCGGCATCAGGGCATCCATCAGCACCAGCTGCGGGCGCTCCTGCTCAAACAGCGCCACGGCCTCCAGGCCATTACTGGCCGTCAGCACGCGATGCCCCTGACGGCTGACGATGGTCGACAGCAACATGCGGTCAGCCGCGTTGTCCTCGGCAATCAGGATGGACAAGCGCTCGGACATGACACGCGCTCCGTGTCAGGCGATCTTGAACAGCTGCTCGAAATTCGAGATGGCGAGAATCTTGCGCACATCCGGGTTGCAGTTGAGCAGGCGAATCTGCGCACTGTCACCACCGGCGTGGTCACGCAGCAGCAACAGCATGCCGAGCGCCGAACTGTCCAGGTAGGTGGTGTCTTTGAGGTCTACGACGTAGCGTTGCGGGGTGCTGTTGACGCGCTCGTAGGCATTGCGAAATTCCTGATGAGCACCGAAATCAAAGCGTCCCTGAATCAGAATGGTCAGCTCTTGCCCATCGGATGAGGGCAGCGAGGTGATGGCCATGAATTACTCCTATCAACGAAAAGACCGGGCCGCACGCTCGGGTGGGCCAGACTGCAGGTTATGCATGATCAAGATGTAGCATCGCTAAGCGCAGGCGGCAACTGTTTAGGGTGAGCTGATGTTGCCATTCATGCGCCGCCGCTGACGGCAAACCGGCCTAGTATTGCGAATCGCGCGCAGCCAAGCGTTGCGACAGCTCATCCAGCAACTTCTGCTCGCGCTTGTCTTCGGCCATGCGGGCTTCGTCCTGATAGCGCTTGACCAGCTTGCGCAGCCCCTCCAGACGGGCATAACGCTGCTGCCAGACATCCCGCACCTTTTGCATATTGGCACGATGCCAGTCCACGCTATTGCGCTGCTGACCAATAGCCGTTTCCAGTTGCGAAAGAAAGCGCTGGTAGTTCATCAGCCACTGCCCGGAAACGCCGCGCTGGCCCTCGCTGATCCACTGCTGCTGATAATCGCCGCGATAGCGCTCCAGATCGCCCAGCTGCACTTCAGCCTGACGCAACAGGCCTTGGGCGTGGCCGAGCTGCAAGGCAGCTTCGCGCTCGGCGCGCTCGGCCATGTCCACCACCGGGGCCAGCCGTGCGGCGCGGCTTTGCGCCATGACTTAGGTACCGGCTACTGCAGGATTGAAAGTGGCCGCCAGCTGAGTACGGCTGCTTTCCAGGCTCTCGTTATCTTGCAGGCTCTGACGCAGGTACTTGACCATGGCGGGCTGGCGGGCGATGGCCAAATCAGTGTCAGCATCGCCACCGGCAACGTAGGCGCCAACACTGATCAGATCGCGGCTCTGCTGGTAACGCGACCACAGCTGCTTGAAGCGCTGCGACAGGCGCAGGTGCTCTTCGCTGACCACCTGCGGCATCACCCGGCTGATTGAGGCTTCGATGTCAATGGCTGGGTAGTGCCCTTCTTCCGCCAGGCGGCGGGACAGCACGATATGCCCGTCGAGCACGCCACGGGCGGCATCGGCAATCGGATCCTGCTGATCATCGCCTTCGCTGAGTACGGTATAGAACGCGGTAATCGAACCACCGCCCTCTTCGGCATTGCCGGCACGCTCCACCAGCTTCGGCAGGCGGGCAAACACTGACGGCGGATAGCCCTTGGTGGCGGGTGGTTCACCGATGGCCAGGGCAATTTCGCGCTGGGCCTGAGCGAAACGGGTCAGCGAGTCCATCAACAGCAGCACGTTCTTGCCCTTGTCGCGAAAATACTCGGCAATCCGCGTGCAATACATCGCCGCACGCAAACGCATCAACGGCGCATCGTCGGCTGGCGACGCTACCACCACCGAGCGTTTAAGGCCCTCGTGGCCAAGGATCTCATCGATAAACTCCTTAACTTCACGGCCCCGCTCACCAATCAGCCCGACCACGATGATGTCGGCCTCGGTAAAGCGCGTCATCATGCCCAACAACACCGATTTACCTACGCCGGTGCCGGCAAACAGGCCGAGGCGCTGACCACGACCAACGGTGAGCAGGCCGTTGATCGAACGAATGCCCACATCCAGTGGCTCGCTGATTGGGTGACGGTTGAGCGGGTTGATGGTCGGACCATCCATCGGCACCCAGTCCTCGGCCTTCATACCACCTTTAGCGTCGAGGGCGCGGCCGGTGCCATCAAGCACTCGGCCAAGCATCGACATGCCCATCGGCAATCGCCCGGTATCCGGCAGTGGCACCACGCGGGCGCCTGGGGCGATACCGGCCAGGCTGCCGACCGGCATCAGAAAGATCTTGCCATTGGCAAAGCCCATGACCTCGGCTTCAACCTGCACGGGATGGTAGCTATCGTCGTTGATCACCAGACAACGGCTGCCCAGGGCTGCACGCAGCCCCTCGGCCTCCAGCGTAAGCCCCACCATGCGCAGCAGGCGCCCTTCCACCAGGGGTTGAGTGGGCAACTGCACAGCATCGGCATAACCGCCCAAACGCTTGGCGAAACTCACCCGATCAAGGCGCATCGACGCTCGCCTGCTTGTCTATCGGCGCGGTATCCAGGTCGATATGCAGATCCGCTTCATGCGGATGCGCGGCCTGTTCACGCTGCTGCTCGAACAGTTGCTTGAGGGCCTGGTTCAGGCGAGTTTCCACGGTGGCATCAATGCGGCTGAGTTCACTTTCTACCCGACAACCGCCAGGCAGTAGCGAAGCATCTTCGAGAATGCGCCAGTTTTCTTCATGGCGTTCGCGCAAGGCCTTGATCATCTCGAAGTCTTGCGGGTTAACGTGAATGCGGATGTTACTGGTGCCCATGGGCAGCAATTTGAGGGCTTCGCTCAATACCTGACGGATCTGGCTGGAGTCGCTGACCAGCTCGCGCTGAATCACCTGGCGCACCATCTGCCCGAGCAGCGTCACCATCGCCTCTTCCAGTTGCTGATCCTGCGCAGCGATGGGCTCGAACAGCTGCGCCATCAGTTGCTCAAGGCCGGCCATTTTCGCCGCCAGGGCCATGTCGGACTCCTGCTTGGCTTTCAGCTGACCGGCGTGGAAGCCGTCTTTCTCGCCCGTGGCAAAACCTTCGTTGTAGGCATCCTGGCGAATGGCTTCCAGCTCATCCAGCGTCAAGGGTTTGACGTCTTCCAGTGCTACTTCTTCGCTTTCGGCCGGCACCTGCTCGCTGGCCTCGACCACCGACTCGGCCGCCTGCTCCTCTTCACTGGGCTCAGGCGTTTCCACTTCCGGGTCAAAGCTGGGTAGCGCCCATAGGTCAACGCTCTTGAGATCCTTGGCGCGAATCAGCTCGCTGGGCGGCTCTTTGCTGGACATTGTTTAGACCATTTCCTCGCCACCCTTGCCGCCCAGGACAATCTCCCCGGCTTCGGCCATACGGCGGGCAATGGTAAGGATTTCCTTCTGCGCGGTTTCCACGTCGCTGACACGTACCGGGCCTTTGGCTTCAAGGTCGTCACGCAGCAGCTCGGCAGCGCGCTTGGACATGTTCTTGAAGACTTTTTCCTTGATCGCCTCGTCCGCGCCCTTGAGCGCCAGCACCAGCACATCCGAGGAGACTTCGCGCAGCAGCGCCTGAATGCCACGGTCGTCGACATCGGCCAGGTTGTCGAAGACGAACATCAGGTCTTCGATCTGACTGGAGAGGTCTTCGTCGACTTCGCGGATCGAATCCATCAATTGACCCTCAACCGAGCTGTCGAGGAAGTTCATGATGTCCGCCGCACGCTTCACCCCACCCAGCGCAGCACGGGATGTGTTGGCACTGCCAGAGAACTGCCGCTCAAGAATATC
Organism: Pseudomonas cimarronensis; assembly: GCF_049331905.1. Taxonomy (GTDB): domain Bacteria; phylum Pseudomonadota; class Gammaproteobacteria; order Pseudomonadales; family Pseudomonadaceae; genus Aquipseudomonas. The sequence goes on from NZ_CP186283.1 coordinate 3,404,462, forward strand.
GTTGAGTTCTTTCAGCGCTGCAGGCTGCACGGTTTCCAGCGAGGACACCCGCAAGACGATATCCAGACGCACCTTATGATCGAAGTGGCCCAGCACTTCACCGGCCTGGTCAGGGTCAAGATAGGCCACCACGATGGCCTGAATCTGCGGGTGTTCGTAGCGGATCACATCGGCGACGGCACGCGGTTCCATCCATTTCAGACTGTCCAGACCGCTGGTGCTGCCGCCCAGCAGAATACGGTCGATCAAACTACCGGCCTTGTCTTCGCCAAGGGCCTGGGTGAGCATCTTGCGGATATAACCGTCGGCACCCACACCCAGACTGGTCTGATCACCGACGATGTCGACAAATTCGCCCATCACCTGTTCGACCTGCTCGCGCTGGATATTGCGCATACCTGCCATAGCTACGCCGACGCGCTGCACCTCCTTTGGCCCCAGGTGACGCAGCACCTGAGCGGCATCGGTTTCGCCTAGCGACAGCAGCAGTATCGCGGCCTTGTCGACCTTGCTCAGTTTAGCGGCAGTTCGATTATCACTCATCGGCGTTAATCCACTCTTTGACAACCTGGGCTACGCGGCCCGGGTCTTCGGCAACCAGGCTCTTGATCGCGTTCAGTTGTGCATCATACCCCTCACTCGGGCTGGGCAGGAGGATGCTTTGTGGGCCGCCCAGGCTGACCCGGTCCTCGGCCAACTCGCCACCCAGCGCGCCCATTTCGCCCAGTTCGACGTCGCCATCGCGACCATCGCCCTGCGCCTTGCCGCCATTGGTGATGTTGTTGAGCACAGGGCGCAGCACGCCGAACACCAGAATCAGGATAAACAGCACCCCAAGCACTTGCTTGACGATGTCCCAGAACCACGGCTGGGTGTAGAACGGAATATCGATCAGCTCTTCGCCCAACTGGTCAGAGAATGGCGTATTGATCACGCTGACGCTGTCCCCGCGGCTGGCATCGAAGCCCACCGAGTCCTGCACCAAACGCGTAAACCTGGCCAGATCGTCGCTGCTCCACGGCACCCGTGTGGTTTCGCCCGTGGCTGCATCGACCTTGACCTGGTCATCCACCACCACGGCCACCGACAGGCGACGCAGGCGGCCCTGCTGCTGTTTGGTGTAGCTAATCGAACGATCCAACTCGAAGTTGCGCGTGGATTGCTCGCGCTTGTCCGCCGGGTATGGCGCCAGCATCGGCAGGCCGGTGGCCGGGTCGATGATCTGCTCACCATTGGCATCGAGCAGTGGCTGCCCGGCCGCAATCGGCCCCGGCACCGCAGGTGCAGCTGCGCCAGCCTGTTGTGGCGCTGCGCCGGCAGCCGGAGGCTGGTTGCTCAACGCTCCCGGAACACCCTGCGGCGGCTGGCTGCTGGTCCGCTGCTCGTTGACCGACTGCTCACTGCGCAGCGCCGGTTGATCGGGGTTGAACATTTCCGAGGTGGATTCCACCGCGCTGAAATCCACATCCGCCGACACCTCGGCCTTGTAGCGACCCGAGCCGAGCACCGGCTGCAGAATGTTATGCACGCGCTGGGTAAACAGGCTTTCCATGCGGCGGCTGTAGTCGAATTGCTTGCCGGCCATGGTCAGCTCGGACATTTCCTGAATATCCGAGAGCAGGTTGCCCTTCTGGTCGACCACGGTGACCTGCGACTTGTCCATTTCCGGCACGCTGCTGGCGACCAGATTGACGATGGCCATCACCTGGCTGGGCTCCAGGCCACGGCCGGAATACAGCTCAACCAGCACCGAGGCGCTGGGCTTACGCTCGTCGCGCACGAATACCGAACTCTTCGGAATGGCCAGGTGTACCCGGGCGGCCTTGACGTTGTTCAGGCTGGAAACCGTACGGGCCAGCTCGCCTTCCAGACCACGGCGATAGCGGGTGGCCTCCATAAACTGGCTGGTACCCAGCCCCTGTTCCTTATCGAGGATTTCAAAACCGACGCTATTGTCCTTCGGCGCAACGCCAGCTGCCGCCAGACGCATACGCGCGCGGGCCAGGTCGTCGGATTTGACCAGCAAGGCGCCGGAATTCGGCTCCACGGTGTATTTGATATCAGCGGCAGACAGCGTCTCCATTACCTGGGACGCGTCCATGCCATCGAGGCTGCCGTACAGCGGGCGGTAATCCGGCTGCTGCGACCACAGCACCACGGCAAAACCGATCGCCACACTGGCCGCCAGGCCAACCAGCAGACCGATCTGCCGCAACATCGACATATCGGAGAGGTTTTCCAGAAAGGTCAGGCCGAACAACGGTTTTTTCGGTTCATCGCCACCGGTGGTGGCAGGTACGTTTGCAGCGACGGCTTCAGCCATGATTCAGCCCTACCCTTAAACCGGCATCTGCATAATGTCTTGATAAGCCTGAACCAGCTTGTTGCGCACCTGGGTCATGGCTTGAAAGGAAACGCTGGCTTTCTGCGAAGCGATCATCACGTCCGTCAAATCTACGCCACTGGTGCCCATTTCAAAGGCTGTGGCCAGCTTATTGGAGGCTTGCTGGGTTTCGCTGACCTTGCCCACCGCCTGCCCGAGCATCTCGGAAAAGCTCGGCGCGCCGGGTTCAGGCGTGCTGGCGACAGGCTTCTGACGCGCCATGGCGTCGGCCTGCATGGAACGCATTTCCAGCATCAAGCGATTGAATTCAACACCCTGGCTCATCACTACCTCCACTGGCCGCGGTTTTTTGACGCTTCGCGGCGTTTGCAGAGGTATTGCAACAAGGGTGCCAGATTTTCGGAGTGTTCTTCAGCGCCTACTGGCGTGCTTGGGAGCGAATATACAGGACCTCAACTTTCTCCCGCGCCCAGGGCGTCTTGCGCAGAAAGGTCAGGCTGGACTTGATACTCGGGTCGCTCTTGAAACAGCGAATATCGATACGCTGCGCCAGGCCATCCCAGCCATAGCGTGCCACCAGAGCATTGAGAATGGCTTCAAGGGTTACGCCGTGCAGCGGATTGTTCGGTGATTGGGTCATGCAGAACCTGTCTGAGGAGCAATTCGAGTGGCAATAGCCGCCACCTTAGCCAAGCGCGCCACGGAGGCAAAGCGCAAAAGGATCGCGGGGCTTTTTACGGTGCCATAAAAAAGCCGGCCCAACACCTAAGGTGTGGGCCGGCGAAGCACTATCGGGTCACACGCACACAACCGCGGAAAGCTCCGCGAGGCAACTGAGCGACCAGTCAATTGCCCTGTATCAGCGGTACTCAGACCGACTGGTATTCTTTCTCAGCTTCGTCGAAACGCTTGATCATGCTGGCGGACGGACCATTGCCGACCTTGCTGAAGACCAGGATGGCGACAGTGGCGAAGATAAAGCCCGGGATGATTTCATACAGGCCCAGGTGACCCAGGAAGTTCTTCCACAGGATCACGGTCAGGGCACCGACCAGCATGCCCGCCATTGCGCCGTTACGCGTCATCTGCTTCCAGACCAGGGACAGGATCACCACCGGACCGAAGGCAGCACCAAAGCCTGCCCAGGCGTAGGACACCAGACCCAGTACACGGTTTTCCGGATTGGCGGCCAGCATGATGGCGACGACCGCGATCAGCAGCACCATGCCACGACCGACCCAGACCAGCTCAGTCTGCGAGGCACCCTTGCGCAGGAAGGCCTTGTAGAAGTCTTCGGTCAGGGCACTGGAGCACACCAGCAACTGGCAGCTCAGGGTACTCATCACCGCAGCCAGAATGGCGGACAGCAGAATGCCGGCAATCCACGGGTTGAACAGCAGTTTGGCCAGCTCGATAAATACGCGTTCCGGGTTCTCGGTTACCGGGCCAGCAAGGTCCGGGTTGGCAGAGAAGTACGCGATACCGAAGAAGCCCACAGCCACTGCACCGCCCAGGGTCAGGATCATCCAGGTCATGGAGATACGACGGGCTGCCGGGATCGACTTCACCGAGTCAGCCGCCATGAAGCGCGCCAGGATGTGCGGCTGGCCGAAGTAGCCCAGGCCCCAGGCCATCAGCGAGATCACACCAACAAAGGTGGCACCCTTGAGCATGTCGAAGCTGGTGGCATCTTTCAGTTCGATCGCTGCGAAGGTCGCATCGGCACCGCCAGTGGCAATCAGCACCACAATCGGGGTAAGGATCAAGGCGAAGATCATCAGCGTGGCCTGCACTGTGTCAGTCCAGCTCACCGCCAGGAAGCCACCGATAAAGGTGTAGGCGATGGTCGCGGCAGCACCGGCCCACAGGGCAGTCTCATAGGACATGCCGAAGGTGCTCTCAAACAGACGAGCGCCGGCCACAACGCCCGAAGCGCAGTAGATGGTGAAGAACACCAGAATCACCAGCGCCGAGAAGATGCGCAGCACGCGGCTGCTGTCTTCGAAACGGTGAGTGAAGTAATCCGGCAGGGTCAGCGCGTTGCCGTTGTGCTCGGTCTGCACACGCAGACGACCAGCCACAAACAACCAGTTGAGGTAGGCACCAACGATCAGACCAATGGCAATCCAGCCTTCGGACAGACCCGACAGGTACACGGCGCCAGGCAGACCCATCAGCAGCCAACCACTCATGTCTGAGGCACCGGCCGACAGCGCGGTGACGAAACTGCCCAGGCTGCGGCCGCCCAGAATGTAGTCGGAAAGGTTCTTGGTGCGCATGTAGGCGAACAGGCCGATCAGCACCATGAGCGCGATGTACACCACGAAGGTGACAAGCATCGGAGTATTTGCAGTCATTGGGGGGCTCCCCTCTTGATTGTTGTTATTTCGGCAACAGGGGGTAGCCCCATTGCCCACGTGGCAATCCACACCCGCGGTAACGGGCGTCTGTAGCGGCAAATCGGTTCAGGCAACTGACAGCGGCAACTGCAAACCCCATGCAGCGCACACCACCGCCCAACCGCTTGCCTCTGTCGAGGCAACTGAAGCCCCAATACAACAACGGGCGCATGCCATATGAGACAGTCGCCCGTAAAAATCCATTTAGGCACCGGCCAGCGATATTCATACCGCTAGCTGACGTCACCAACTCCACCACAGACACGCCGAAACGGGTCAAGCACACCCCGTTAAAGCCCTTGAATAAACACTGTCTGTATATAGGTGTAGCCCAACTGCACCAGCCTGCAGTGACATCCGCCCGGCAGAAAACTGTGCATGGCATAAGCAAGGAACGGAATTTAGTGGCAGAGGCATGGGCGCTTCTTACAAAAAACTCTGGAGTTTTTACGAAAACCTCCAGGCCCGGGAACTTCCCACAAACGATTGTTTTATGCCGATGTCGCGAAAGCTGGCAGCGCCACCCATCGCCTGCACTGATAACCATCACATGGCGACCTAGACTGCATGCAGGGCAGCCAGGAGGTGTGTGTTGCTGAGCGAAGCATCCGATTACTCAATCTACCGGCGTGTCGTCTCGCAGTTGATGCAGGGCGAAGAGCAATTGCCCAGCCTGCCGACCATCACCCTGGATATCCGCCGTGCCCTGGGTGACCCGAATATCTCGTTAAATGCCCTGGTGCGTTTGATCAGCCGCGACCCGGCCCTCAGTGCCCTGCTGATGAAACATGCCTCCAGCGCGCTGTATCGCCACACCTTGGCGCCCAAGACGCTGCACGAAGTAGTCGGCCTGCTCGGCATGCTGGAAGTCGATCGAATCACCATGGTGCACAGCATCAAAAGCCTGTTTACCCTGCACAGCCCGGGGCACAAGCGGCTATTTGTCGAGGCCTGGGAGCGCCTGGTGATCAAGGCCAGCACCTGCGCCATGCTGGCCCGTCTGCTGGGCCATGTAACGGCAGAACACGCGCTGCTGGCCAGCCTGCTCAGCGAAGTGGGCACCCTCGCCGTGCTCTCGGCGTTCAGAAATGAAAGCGTTACGCCCTCCAGCGAGCTGTATTACAAGCTGTGCCGCGAATACAGCAAATCACTCGGCATCATCGTGCTGAAGAAATGGTCGATACATAACGAATATATCGAGATCATTCGCGACACCGGCAACTGGCAACGCAGCCCCGGACATAGCCTGCAATTGCTCGACCTGGTCAACCTGGCGCTCTATCACGCCATCAAGGAACGCACCCCTGATGCCGAGCTGCCGCCCCTGCAAGAGCTGGCTGCCTATCAAAAACTGATGCCGCCGCAGGACTTTATTGGGGAGAACGGCGAACTCAGCCTGGTGATCAGCCACCATGATGAAATCCAGGCGATTGCGCGGACGTTACGTTGATCTGCTAGCGATCAATCACCTGCGCGCGCATCGGTGCCAGACGCGCCAGCAAACGGTTCTGCGCAGGTATGGCAACGCCCTGAGTGGTCATTGCATCCTGCAGGTTTTCCACCAGCGCATTGAAATCGCTGGGGGTGAGGTTCTGGCCTTTGTGGCTTTCTTCCATGCTGTCGCCGGTGTAGGTGCAGGGGCCGCCGGCTTCGACGCAGATCTGCTCCACCAACTTGTCGCGCAGACGCTCAATGTCGATGTTCTCGAAGTGACGAACAATGCGTGCATCACCGGCAATATTCAGCAGCATCCCTTCGACGATACGGGTAATGCCGGCCTGTTCCCCCAGATCACGGTACAGGCTGTCGTCTTTGGCCGGCTGCTGAGCGCAGGCCGTCAGGGTGAGCACAACGACTAGCAGCAGACTGCGCATACTCAGAAACTCCCCTGTACGGACAGGTAAACACCGTCCTGGTTATCCAGCGTGGCGATTTCTCCAAGCCGCGCATAAGCCAGCACCACCGCCAGGTGCTTGTTGGGGAAATAACCGAGGAACAGATCCGCCCAGTCACTTTCCCCAGCAAAACTAAGGTTGTCCGGCTTTTCACGGTATTCCACGCCCAGCGCCCAACGCGGGTTGAACAGCACGGCGACGGAGCCCTCTTTGAGCACGGAATGACGGTCACGACGATCGCCACCAAAGCCCAGCAAGCCCAGTTCATTGGCCCGGCTATAGCGAATGCCACCATTGAGCAGCAGGTTGTAGCCAAAAGCGCCACCCAGGATCAGCCGGCTGGCGGTGATATAGCCCTCGGTGTCTTCACTGCGCTGCGCCCCCACCAGACTGGGGATCAGAAAATCCTTCTGCCGTTTGTGCTGGAGGCCCAGCGACACTTGCGGCAGCTGGTCATAAATCAGGTCCCCGAACAGGCGCACCTTGAGGCCGAAGATGTCCTGGCTCAGGCTGTTCTCCGGCAGGTTCAGGCCGCGCGCCAGGTTGCCCAGATCAAACCGCTGGCGGGCATAGGACAGCTCGACGCGGTTATCAAAGGCAACGCCAACGCCGGCCACATCCAGGCGGTAGTCACCGGTTTCCACCCGCGTGGCAAACACATCCGCGCCCCACTCACCGCGCTCGCCATAGCCTGACAGCACCGCCCAGGGCGTAATGCCACCACCGGCAGCACCCTCAATACTGCTGGCCCCACCGGTGGCCAGCAGTCGACCATCAGCCCAGGCCAGCTGGCTCAGCAGGCCGAGAAACAGCACAACACAAGAAAACCGTTTATTCATGCTCAATGCACCAGGCTTGAGGTGGCGTGCGCGTGTTGCGCCATCCAGGTTTCAAAGGCTTTGGCCGCCAGGGGCCGACTGATCAGGTAACCCTGGGCGATGTCGCACTGCCAGCGCCCGAGCAGTTGCAGGCTGCGCTCGAACTCGACCCCTTCGGCCACTACCTTGAGCCCCAGACTATGGCTCATTTCGATGGTCGAGCGAACGATCACCGCGTCTTCGCAGGCATCGTCGAGATCACGAATAAACGACTGGTCGATTTTCAGCTCCTGCACCGGCATGCGCTTGAGCTGCGCCAGGGACGAATAGCCCGTGCCAAAGTCATCCACCGACAGGCTGACACCACACTCGCGCAGCCCATGCAGCACTTGCAGAGCCACCTCGGGATTGAGCATCACCCCGCTTTCGGTGATTTCAAAAATCAGCTGTTGCGCAGACACCTGGTAAGTGTCCAGCAACTGGCGGACGCGAGCCGGCAACTGCGGGTCAAGCAGATCCTCAGTCGAGATATTCAACGACACCTGCACACGCAACCCGCGGCCAGCCCACTCACGCAACTGACGGATGACCTCTTCGATCACCCAGGCAGTCAGCAACTGGATACTGCCGGTACGTTCGGCCAGCGGGATGAATTCGCCGGGCGAGACCATCCCCAGCGCCGGATGCTGCCAACGCAGCAGGGCCTCAGCTTGCCGCACCAGGCCGGCGGCGATATCCAGTTTCGGTTGATAGTGCAGCAGCAGTTCGCCCTTGCTGGCGGCATGGCGCAGGTCACGGATCAGGCGGATCTGTCGTTGCTGGGCATCATCACGGCCACGCTGATACACCTGCAGATGGCTGGCCAGCCCGGCGGCATCCTGCATGGCAATCGCCGCGCGGCGCAGCAGGTCCTCTGGGGCGTTGCCATCGACCGGATAACTGGCTATGCCGATACGGCAATCCAGGGTGACATCATGACTGCCAACGCGCAGGGGCTTGAGCAATAACTGCTGCACCTTGTCGGCGATGCCCACCGCGCTGTCGCTATCGGTGTTTTCCAGCAACAGCAGAAACTCGTCGCCGATGATCCGCGCCACGCTGTCACCGGGGCGCAGAGTCGCCTGCAGACGCCGGCTCATCTGCTGCAGGGCTAAGTCGCCACCCTCCGGCCCGAGGCTCTCATTGACCGCACGAAAGTTGCCAATCCCCAGGTAGAGCAGCGCCGTGCTGCGCTGGGCTGTTATCGCACTGCCCAGCCGCTCCAGGGCCAGGGTACGGTTGGGTAAACCGGTCAGGGGATCATGCAAGGCATTGTGCGCCAGCTGCCGCTCACGCTCGGCAATTCCCTGCTGCATGGCCTTGAACGCCGTGGCCAACTGCCCCAGCTCATCGCTGCGCTGCAGGTCCAATTCCGCCTCGTAGTCACCCTGACGTACCCGTTCGGCAACCCCGGCCAACTGCTGTACAGGCTGGGAAACCGTGCGTGCGAGCAGCAGCGCACCAGCCAGCGAGGCCGTCAGGGCCGCCAGCGCAATCAACAGAATCTTCTGATCCAGCGGGGCAAAGGCCAGCTGCGCCTGGCTGAGGGATTTATGCAGCAATACTCGCACCTCGAAGCCATCCCCCACGGCCAGCACCAGGTTCTGGTTGAGGTACTGCTCGCTGCCCAGCACACGAATGGCATCACCACTCATCCCACCCACGGCAACCCGCAGCTGCTCGCGCTCGGCCGGCATCAGGGTGCTGATCCAGATATCCGCGCCCCCCTCCTGAGTCGCCAGCAGCGTCAGGTCCAGATGGGTCAACTCACGCAGTTCGGCCGCAAATGCAGTGTCCACCTGAAAGCCCATCATCACCCGGGCAATCGGCAATGGCGCGGTCACGGTGGCCTGTACCAGCAGATAGATTTTGTCGGCAATCGGCATCAGGAATATCTGCACGCCTTCGCGCTGACGCTGCACCACCTGGGCACTCAGGCGTTTGGCAGTCTGCTCACTGACCTCCTGATCGGTACTGACTTCCAGCCGACCATCCAGGCTCAACATCATCACCACACTGGCATTGATCCGTGCACCATGATTGGCCAGCGCCGAGCGAATGGTTTCTGCGTCGCCACTGGCCACTGCATCCTTGAAACCAAAATCCGCTGCCAGCACCTGCACCGCATCGTGCAACTGGTTGCCGCGCATCTCCAGCAAGCGCTGAAACACCAGGCTGCCGACTTCCAGCTGTTCATCGGCCTGACTGCGTACCGCTGCATTGGTGGCCGCCTGCACGGCCACATACAGCGCCCCAACCACGACCAGAAGCAGCAGCACCAGTACGCCGGCAATACGCGCCTGAAAACTACTGCGCAGCATCACGAGCTTTCTTGAAGGCCTCACCAAAGGCGCTGGTTGGCGCCTTGGGTGCTGGCGGATTGGCGGGAGCCTGCATGGCCAGGGTGAAACGTTGCTGGCTGCCTGCCGCACTCACCTGCACCTCCCCCGCGGCCTGCGGCAACATGTCGGGCGCCTGCGGGTGCCAGAGGCTGATGCTGTAGTTGCCAGCAGGCAGCTGATCAATATTCAACCGCCCTTGCTCATCACTGACGGCAAACCAGGGATCATCCGTGACATAGACATAGCCCACCATCCAGTCATGGATATTGCAGCCGAGCACCACCACACCCGGTTTGTCGAAGATCACCGGTTCACTCGGCGTACCCTGATACAGGCGCAGCTCGAAGCGCTTGGCCAGCGAAAAGGAATAGACGTGATGGCGAATATTGTCGCTGTTGGGGAACGACACGGCCGTACCGGTGCGCACCGCCAGCACATTCGGGGCGAACTGCTGTGAGCGCTGGTCCATGGTGGCCTGGCCTGCAGCTGCGGGCGTGACCGTCGCACCGCGCAGAGTAAGCACGGCATTGGCCAATGGCTGCCCCTGACTGTCCACCAGCTCAGCCGAGAGGCCGGCTGCCTGCAACGACAGCGCATACAGCAACCCGCCCAACAACAGCGGCCATCGCAATAATAGATGCTTGCTCATCAAGACTACTCGCACGCTAAGGGCACACTTGAATATGAACAGCATCCTTGCCCTTGCACAGCTTTATCTGTGTGCAACACAGCTTAGCCGGCCCTCCGCAGAAGAGCACGCTTCTCCAGCGATCTGAGTCATGCAAGGGTATGTAGAGGGTCAGCGCAGCAACCTAGTTGGCACCGCGCAAGCGCTTGGGCGTCAACCCGAGGTAGCGCCGCATTGCCGTGGTCAACGCGCTCTGGCTGGAAAAGCCACATTCCTCGGCTATCCGGATCAGCGGCAAGCCACTTTCGCGCAGCAACCGCGCCGCGCGATCAAGCCGGGTTTTCAGCAGATACTGGTGCGGCGTGAGGCCGACAGCGTCTTTGAACTGGGCATGGAAATGACTGGGGCTCAGGCAAGCCACCTGAGCCAGTTCAGCCACGCTGATGCGCCGCGCCAGGTGCTCGACGATATAACTGTCGAGCCGCTCCAGATTCAGCGGCCCCAACGTCCGTGCCTGCGGCTCGCCAAACAGACGCAGGTGCAACGCCCGCAGCAGCACCCCGCCCAGCGCCCGCGCCAGCAACGGATCGGAGCCATAGCGCTCGAGTTCGGCACCGGCATAGCTCAGCAGGTTCTGAAAGTCAGCATCCAGCTGCGGGTAGCGCGGCGTCTCGAACAGCCCCGTCAGCAACTGCAGGTCTTCACTGGAGATGCCCTGCTCGTCCAGATCGATGATCAGCATGCGGTTGTCACCGATACCGGCAAACTGGTGATCAGCATCCCCCGGCACCAGACAGGCGCGCATGCGGCACACTTCACCACCGCGGCCATTCACTTCGAATTCGGCACGCCCGGCCAGCGACAGCACCAATTGATGATGATCGTGGGTGTGTTCGTGGGCCTGGTCATCAAGACGCATCAAACGCGCGTTGAACATGAAAAGTGCAACCCTGAAAAACAGAGGTGCAACTTTAACCCTTTGCCCGGTAAAACTGCAGCCCGCACGACAAATGGGCAGCAGTCGCACCAAGAACTCACCACACCCTTAAAAACGCCCAATTACGGGGCGCAGAGTTGCTCGCTGGCACATGCGAAACACCTGAAACCGGGCCTTTAACATTGCCTGGCAAGGGATTTGCTCGAGCACAGTACCGTTTGGTTTAAGGGAAAACCGCTATGGTCCTCAGCATTGCTCTCGCCCTGGCATTGGCGCTGTTACTCACCGGCCATTTTCTTAGCCAACTCGCCGACAAGCGCCACCAGCAGCATCTCAACGAGCTGCAGGCTGCGTTGCTGCAACGCAGCATCGACTTGCTGCAGAGCCTGCAGAAACACCGTGGACTGGGCGCTCAACAGGACCTCCCCAGCACCAGCCAGCGCAATGCCCTGGCCCGCCAGCTCGACCAGCTCTGGCTGAACTGGCCTGGCCCCAGCCTGGGGCTTGCACCACTGCAGCAGGACTGGCCACGCCTGCGGCGCAACCCGGCGGACTTTGCCGCGCACTGCCAGGTTATCGATGGCTTGCTGGCGGTGATCGCAACACTCGAAGCCCGCCTGTACCAGGCTGGCAACCAACACCTAGAGGGCATCGCCCAGGCCTGCCATGGCCTGGAAAACCTTGCCCGCCTGCGCGGTCTGAGCGTGCGGGCGGCCAACTACAGTCAATGCCCGCCAAACCTGAAGCAGCAGATTCAGCAGCTCTGCCAGGAGCTGGAACAATCGCCCGTCGGCACGTCTTTACAACAGGTACTGCAGCGCCTGGAGCACGAACTGATCGACAGCCGCGAAATACGCCTGGCACCGCACGAATGCTTTGCCCTGCTCACACCGCTGATCGACGAGTATGCCCAGCACTTGCGCGCGCCACTGCGGGCGACGTTCGCTGCACAGGCTCCCGCGCAGCAGCCCTAACAGCTATGCTGGCAGCCTCGACATTCGCCAGGAGCTCACCATGCTTGCCCTCCGCCTGACAGTGGTATTCAGCCTTGCACTGCTCGCTGCCTGCGCGCAAACGCCCAGCAGCGTGACCCTGGAGCAGAAACAGCAAAGCAAATGCCCGCTGTCGCTGCAGGTCGGCCAGCAATTCAACCTGCGCCTGCCAAGCAACCCCACCACCGGTTTCCGCTGGCTGCTGCGCGACTCCGCACCACAAGTGCTGAAAAGCCTCGGCCCAGAGGTCTACAGCAACCCGGAAGACGCCGGCCTGGTCGGCAGTGCCGGGGTTTCCACCTGGCGTTTCGAGGTCGCGCAGGCCGGCGAAGGCCAATTGATCCTGACCTACGAACGCCCCTGGGAAGTCGGTGTAGTTCCGGCACAGCGCTTCAACTGCACAATCAAAGCTCGCTAGCAGGCCGTTGAAAAACCTAGGCGAGGCAGCCAGAGCCTGTTTTTAACGCAGCGATGGCAACGTAGGTAGCTTTTCAACAGCCTGCTACTGGCGCGAAATGCTGACCTAAGTGGCATCCACGGCGTGGTCAGTTAATCGGCGACGCGCCATAGTGCTGGCTTTTCGAGCATCAAGGACAAGGCCATGCGTTATCTGCTGCTGGGTTTGCTGGGCGCTGCCGTATTTCTCTATGCCCGTCTCAGCGGCCTGAATGAACTGGGCCTGCTCAGCAAGGGCATCCCGGTCATCGCCCTGTTGCTGTGGCTGCGAACAGCCCCCAATGGCGTGTACCGACGCTGGATCAGCCTCGGCCTGCTCGCCTCACTGGCGGGCGACATTCTGCTCGACTGGCCGGGCGATCTGTTTGTTTTCGGCCTCGGCGCCTTCCTTCTCGCCCACCTGGCTTACCTGCGCGCCTACCTGAGCGACTGCAAGCAACCGGCCTGGTTGGCCCTGCTGCTGGCCCTGGTCACGGGCGGGACGATGTTCGCTATCCTCGCCAGCGCCAAGCTGGGTCCACTGCTGATCCCCGTAGCCTGTTACGCCTTGGCCATCAGCGCCATGCTCTGGCGCGCCCTCGCCCGCCTTGGTCAACCTGGGCTGCCCAGCACCTCAACACGCCTGGCCGCCGCAGGTGCCGCGCTGTTTGTGCTGTCCGATAGCCTGATCGGTATCAACCGCTTTGTCGTGCCCTTCGAGGCGGCCCCCCTGGCGATCATGCTCAGCTACTGGCTGGGGCAATGGGCGATTGCGGCGTCGGCCTTCAAACAGCTCCGCTAAGCCATCGCCACGCAGATTTGCGACCAATAACGGCAATCAAGGTTTGGCTATACCGCGCACTTGGCTAAAATGCCCGGCTTTATTGACCAGTGCGCAGCCATCGTGAGCAAACAGCCCGACCGTCTTTTCGCCCAACCCCTGGCCCAGGTGCCGGACTTCGTGTTCAACGAAGATGTGGTGCGGGTTTTCCCCGACATGATCAAACGCTCGGTGCCGGGTTACCCGACCATTGTCGAGAACATCGGCGTACTGGCCGGTCAGTTCGCCCAGCCACATAGCGTGCTGTATGACCTCGGCAGCTCCCTGGGCGCGGTGACCCAGGCGCTGCGTCGGCATGTGCAGATCGACGATTGCCGGGTGATTGCCGTGGACAACTCCAGCGCCATGGTTGAGCGCTGCCGCGAATACCTGCACGCGCAGGACTCGATGTTTCAGGAGCTGCTGCCCGTAGAGGTGATTGAGGCCGACATTCTCAGCCTCGAGTTTCAGCCTACTTCGCTGGTGGCGCTGAACTTCACCCTGCAATTTATCCGCCCCGAACAGCGTCTAGACCTGCTCACGCGGATTCGTCAGGCCCTGCTGCCCGGCGGCGCGCTGATCCTCTCGGAAAAACTGCAATTCGAAGATGCCGAACAGCACGCCCTGCTCGGCGATCTGCATATCGCCTTCAAGCGGGCCAATGGCTACAGCGAGCTGGAAATCGCCCAGAAACGCAGTGCCATCGAGAAAGTCATGCTCCCAGACAGCCTGGAGCAGCACCGCGAACGCTTACTGGCTGCGGGCTTCAGCCAGGTCGTGCCGTGGTTCCAGTGCCTTAATTTCGCCTCGATGATTGCCCTGCCATGATCAGCCGCCTCGACCTCGACGCCCTGCAAGCCACCCTTGCCGGCACCCCACTGCAAGACTGGGCAGCCGACCTGCCTGGGCAGATCGACGCCAAACTGGCCATCGGCCATGGCGACCTGCCGCGCTGGTATGGCGCGGTACAGGCCCTGCCGGAGCTGAACGTCGAACAGCTGGAACTGCTGCACAGCTTCAGCTTCGACGGTGCCTGCGATGAATCAACCCGTAGCGCGCTGAAAACCGCCCTACAGGGCCTGATCCCCTGGCGCAAAGGACCATTTCACCTGTTTGGCGTGCATGTCGACACCGAATGGCGCTCGGACTGGAAGTGGCACCGCGTCGCCCCCTACCTCGACCTCAAAGGCAAGCGTGTACTGGATGTCGGCTGCGGTAACGGTTACTACATGTGGCGCATGCTCGGCGCCGGCGCGGACAGCGTGATCGGCATCGACCCCAACTGGCTGTTTCTCTGCCAGTTCCTGGCGATGAAGAACTACCTGCCCGACCTGCCCGCCTGGCACCTGCCGCTGGCATTCGAGGAACTGCCGAGCAAGCTGCAAGGCTTCGACACGGTGTTTTCCATGGGTGTGCTGTATCACCGTCGCTCGCCCATCGATCACTTGATCGACCTCAAGGATTGCCTGGTCAAGGATGGCGAACTGGTGCTGGAAACCCTGGTGGTGGAGGGCGACGCGCAGCAGGTGCTGGTACCCGAAGACCGCTATGCGCAGATGCGTAACGTCTGGTTCCTGCCCTCGGTGCCGGCACTGGAACTGTGGCTGCGCCGCGCTGGATTTGTTGATGTGCGCTGTGTGGATGTCAGCACCACGTCGGTCGACGAACAACGCTCGACCGAGTGGATGCGCTTTCAGTCGCTACCGGAATTCCTCGATCCTGCCGACCATAGCCGAACCGTGGAAGGCCTGCCGGCGCCGAGCCGCGCGGTGCTGATCGCCCGCAAACCGTAGGTTGGGTTGAGGAGCAAAGCGAGGAAGCCCAACAGAGCATCAACGCCCTCTGAACCTAGCTTGTTGGGCTTCGCTGCGCTCAACACCAACCTACCCGCGGTTGGCCGCCGCGACGATCAGCGCCTTCATCTCCGCCACCGCCTGCTTGAAGCCGACAAACAGCGCGTGCGCCACCAGGGCGTGGCCAATATTCAGCTCATTGATCCCGGCGATCGCCGCCACCGGCTCGACGTTGTGGTAGTGCAGGCCATGCCCGGCATTCACGATCAACCCATGTTGCAAGCCACAGGCCACACCATCGCGAATCCGCGCCAGTTCACGCGCCGCCTCTTCCGGGGTATGGGCATCGGCATAACGACCGGTGTGCAGTTCAATAGCCGGCGCGCCGACACGTTTGGATGCTTCGATCTGCTGCGGATCCGGGTCGATAAACAGCGACACTTCACAACCGATCTTGCTCAGACGCTCGACCGCTGCGCGAATCCGCGCTTCCTGCCCAGCCACATCCAGACCACCCTCGGTGGTCAGTTCCTGACGGGTTTCCGGCACCAGGCAGACGTGCTCAGGGCGAATGCTTTCGGCAAAGGCGAGCATTTCCTCGGTCACGCCCATTTCGAAGTTCATCCGCGTTTGCATGACCTCCTTGAGCAGGCACACATCGCGCTCCTGGATATGCCGACGGTCTTCACGCAGGTGCACGGTAATACCGTCGGCACCGGCCTCCTCAGCGTCCAGCGCGGCCTTGACCGGATCGGGATAGCGAGTTCCACGGGCCTGGCGCAGGGTGGCCACATGGTCGATGTTCACACCCAGCAGAATACGATTGGCATCAGTCACGGCTTGGCTCCTTGAGCGTCATAAACAGTTCGCGGCTGACCAGCGGTCGACCGCCTAAATGAGGGGCTAAAGCCTGGCGCATAAGACGTTTGGCAGCGGCCAAAGCACCCGGCGCGGCCCAGTCGGCTTCAGCCATAGCCAGCAACTCGGCGCCCTGAAAGGCGCCTGGCTGTAACTGGCCAATTGGTACCAACCCGGTTTCGGTGTGCAGTCGATACATGCCGCTGGCGACTATGGGCTGGCCCTCAGAGTCCAGATCCAGGGCGAAACCATAGCCCAGCTCATCCAGCAAACGCCATTCAAACGAGCGCAGCAACGGCTCCAGCGCACGCCCTTCGGCCAGCGCCAGCACGGTCATGGCGTAGTGCTGAAAAATCGCCGGGTGCGGATCTTCGGCAGGCAGCAAGCGGATCAACAGCTCATTGAGGTAAAGGCCGCTGAACAGCGCCTCGCCCACCAGCAGATTGGGAATACCGGCAGGCTCCAGGCGGCCGACATTTTTCAGCTCACCGCGCCCGCGAAATTCGGCTTCGAGGGGAATAAAAGGCCGCGCCAGGCTACCCGCCTTGCCCCGCGCCCCGCGCAATACGGCGCGCAGTCGGCCTTGCGGAGTAAGAAAATCCACCAGCGCGCTGCTTTCACGGTAAGCACGGCTGTGCAAAACATAGGCGGGCTGGCTGAGGGCGAGCATGGGCCTTACTCGAAGAAGCGGGCGCACAAGGCGCCCGCAGACGGATCAGATATCGTCGTAACCCAGGGAACGCAGGGCGCGTTCGTCATCGGACCAGCCGCCCTTGACCTTGACCCAGAGGTTGAGCATGACCTTGGAGTCGAACATCACCTCCATGTCCTTGCGTGCCTCCTGACCGATGCGTTTGATCCGCTCGCCCTTGTCGCCAATGATGATCTTCTTCTGCCCGTCACGCTCGACCAGAATCAGCGCGTGGATATGCAGGATGCGCCCGTCACGCTTGAATTCTTCGATCTCCACGGTGATCTGGTACGGCAACTCGGCACCGAGCTGACGCATGATCTTCTCGCGTACCAGTTCGGCGGCGAAGAAGCGACTGGAGCGGTCGGTGACCTGATCTTCCGGGAAGAAGTGCACACCCTCCGGTAAACGTTCGCCCACCAGCTTTTCCAGGGTGTCGAGGTTATGCCCCTGCTGCGCGGACACCGGCACGATCTCGGCCTTTGGCAGCTGCTGGGCCAGCCACTCCAGGTGCGGCATCAGCTCGGCCTTGTCTTCCAGGCGATCGGTCTTGTTGATCGCCAGAATCACCGGGCCTTCAACATATTGAACACGCTCAAGCACCATCTGGTCTTCATCCGTCCAGCGGGTGCGATCAACCACGAAAATCACCACGTCGACGTCTTTCAGCGCCGACGAGGCGTTCTTGTTCATGTAGCGATTGAGCGCTTTCTCGTTGTTCTTGTGCAGACCGGGGGTGTCGACATAGATCGCCTGTACCTCCCCCTCGGTTTTGATTCCAAGCATGTTGTGCCGCGTGGTTTGCGGTTTGCGCGAGGTAATCGCGAGCTTCTGGCCAAGAATGTGGTTAAGCAATGTCGACTTACCCACGTTGGGCCGGCCGACGATGGCGACATAGCCACAGCGTGTAACAGGTGTATCAGTCATTGCCATTCTCCACACCCAGGGCAATCAGCGCGGCCGCAGCGGCCACCTGCTCGGCGATACGCCGGCTGGCACCCTGCCCCAGGGTTTTATCATTGAGTAGGGTGACCTGGCACTCCACGACAAATGTCCGGCAATGCGGTTCACCCTGAATATCCACCACTTCATAGCGCGGCAGCTCACAACCACGCGATTGCAGAAACTCCTGCAGGCGGGTTTTCGGGTCTTTGTTGGTATCGACCAGGGTCAGGCTGTCCAGTTCGTTGGTCAACCAGGCCAGCACGCGCTCGCGAGCCGCCTCCATGCCGGCATCCAGATAAATCGCCCCGATCAGGGCTTCCAGGGCGTCAGCAAGAATCGACTCACGGCGAAAACCACCGCTTTTCAGCTCACCGGAGCCCAGACGCAGGTACTCGCCAAGATCAAAACCACGGGCCAGCACAGCCAGGGTTTCGCCTTTTACCAAGCGCGCACGCAAACGCGACAACTGACCTTCTCGGGCCTGGGGGAAGCGCTCGAATAGCGCTTCGCCGGCAACGAAGTTGAGGATGGCGTCACCGAGAAACTCCAGGCGCTCATTATTGCGCCCGGCAAAACTGCGGTGGGTCAGTGCCAGGATCATCAACTCCTGATCCTTGAAGGTATAACCGAGCTGACGCTCAAGGCGGGCTAACGAAACACTCACGGCATGCGCACACGAAATTCTTTGTCGAAGCGCACGACCAGATCGATGTTCTGGATCAATGGCTCACGTTTCTCGTACTTCAGGTGAGCCTTGAACTCATTGTTTTCCACTTTAATCTTCAAGGCATCCTGAAGGTTCAGATCACGAATGCTGTTGACCTGCATGCCTTTGCTGACATGGCTATAAAACTCGTTAATGCTGCGAATATTGGCAGCCTTGTCGGTTTCAACCGACGTAATCAGTTTTTCCATCGACATATAGTCGAAGTAATGTGGCAACACCTTGAAAGCCGCACTGGCAAAGAACGCAACCAAGGCCAAAACCATCAGCCAACTTAAAATCGACATCCCTTTTTGCGAATGCGCAGATTTCATATTTGTCCCCAAATTCGAGTTATGTAGAAGCCGTTACGGCTGCAGGCAAGACTATATATAGCCTGCGACGCTGTATTTAACAGCGTCGCAAAGTCGTCAACAGATCAGTGAATCAGGCCGACGCGGGAGAAGTTAGGCAGGTTGCGCGACTTCGGATCCGGCCAGCTCATCCAGATGGCGAAGGCTTTACCGACAATGTTCTGGTCCGGCACCATGCCCAGCAAGGGTTTGGGGATAGCTGGATCATTCCAGTAACGGCTGTCGTTGGAGTTGTCGCGGTTGTCACCCATCATGAAGTAGTAGCCATCCGGCACCACCCATTCACGCCCTGGTTCAACCCGATAACGCTGCATTTCCTTGCGAATCTGGTGCTCTGCCTCACCGAGTTTCTCGTTGTACAGCGTCGCACTGCCCAAACTGCCGGGTTCATCACCGATGAGTTTTTGAGCAACCAATTCACCATTGATGGTCAGACGCTTGTCGCTGCTGTAGGCAATCCGGTCACCTGCCAGGCCGACCACACGCTTGATGTAGTTGATGTTCGGATCGCTGGGGTAGCGGAACACCATCACATCCCCGCGCTGTGGATCGCCCACCTCAATCACCTTGGTGTCCAGCACCGGCAGGCGAATGCCATAGGCGAATTTGTTGACCAGAATAAAGTCGCCCACTTCCAGCGTCGGCTTCATCGACCCCGATGGAATCTGGAACGGTTCGACCAGAAACGAGCGCAGCACCAGGACAATCGCCAGCACCGGGAAGAACGATTTACCGTACTCCACCAGCAGCGGCTCCTTGTTCAGGCGCTCCAGCACTTTCTCGTCAGGCTCGCTGACTTGCCCATGGTAGGTGGCAATAGCCGCCCGCCGCCGTGGCGCCAGAAAGACCAGATCGAACAGCGCCAGCACACCACAAACGGCGACGGCGATAACCAGCAACAGCGGGAAATTTAGCGACATAGGACCTAACTATCCAACCTGAGCACCGCGAGGAAGGCTTCCTGTGGAATTTCCACGTTGCCGACCTGCTTCATGCGTTTTTTACCGGCCTTCTGCTTTTCCAGCAGCTTGCGTTTACGGCTGACGTCACCGCCATAGCACTTGGCCAATACGTTCTTGCGCAGCGCCTTGACCGTAGTCCGTGCGACGATCTGGCCACCGATGGCCGCCTGAATCGCCACATCGAACATCTGCCGAGGAATCAGCTCTTTCATCTTCTCGGTCAACTGCCGGCCTTTGTAATGGGCGTTGTCCTTGTGCACGATCAGCGCCAACGCATCGACCTTGTCACCGTTGATCAGCACGTCCAGCTTGACCAGATTGGCCGACTGGTAGCGATCAAAATGGTAATCCAGCGACGCATAGCCGCGGCTGGTGGACTTCAGGCGGTCGAAGAAATCGAGCACCACTTCGTTCATCGGCAGGTCGTAGCGAACCTGAACCTGGGAACCGAGGAACTGCATGTCACGCTGTACACCGCGTTTCTCGATACACAGGGTAATCACGTTACCCAGGTGTTCCTGCGGCACCAGAATCGTGGCCTGGACGATCGGCTCGCGGAAGTCTTCTACCGACGACACGTCCGGAAGCTTGGACGGGTTATCGACGTAGATCGTCTCGCCGTTTTTCAGCGCCACTTCGAAGATTACGCTTGGCGCCGTGGTGATCAGATCCAGGTTGTATTCGCGTTCCAGACGCTCCTGAATGATCTCCATGTGCAGCATGCCGAGGAAACCGCAACGGAAGCCAAAGCCCAGAGCATCAGAACTTTCCGGTGAATACTGCAGCGAGGAGTCGTTCAGCGTGAGTTTCTGCAGGGCATCGCGGAAGTCTTCGAAATCATCCGAGCTGACCGGGAACAGGCCGGCGTAGACCTGCGGCTGGATACGTTTGAAACCCGGCAATACTTCGACGTCTGGCGTCGAATTCAGGGTCAGGGTATCGCCCACCGGCGCACCATGAATGTCCTTGATGCTGGCGATGATAAAGCCCACTTCACCGGCCTTGAGGTCGGCGGTAGCAGTGTGTTTCGGGTTGAACACACCAACGCTGTCGACTAGGTGCACCTTGCCGGTGGACTTGACCAGAATCTTGTCGCCCTTTTTCACCCGGCCCTGACGCACACGCACCAGGGAGACTACGCCTAGGTAGTTATCGAACCAGGAGTCAATGATCAGCGCTTGCAGCGGTGCATCAATTTCACCCGTCGGCGCGGGAATGGTCTGCACCAGCCGCTCAAGCACCTCATCCACACCCAGGCCAGTCTTGGCACTGCAGGTCACGGCATCGGTGGCATCAATACCGATGATCTTCTCAATCTCTTCTTTCACCCGATCGGGTTCGGCCTGGGGCAAATCGATCTTGTTCAGCACCGGCATCACTTCGAGGCCTTGCTCGATAGCGGTGTAGCAGTTGGCCACCGACTGCGCTTCCACGCCCTGCCCGGCATCGACCACCAGCAGTGCACCTTCACAGGCAGCCAGGGAACGGCTGACTTCATAGGTGAAGTCGACGTGACCGGGGGTATCAATAAAGTTCAGCTGGTAGGTAACGCCATCACGGGCCTTGTAGTACAGGGTGACGCTGTGCGCCTTGATGGTGATCCCGCGCTCGCGCTCAAGGTCCATGGAGTCCAGCACCTGGGCTTCCATCTCACGGTCAGCCAGGCCGCCACACATCTGGATAAACCGGTCAGCCAGGGTCGACTTGCCATGGTCAATGTGGGCGATGATGGAGAAATTGCGGATATGACTCAAATCACTCACGGATCAACACTCAAAAAGGTCGCAGGCGACTGCCCGCCGAAAATAGCCGCGAAGTGTACCTGAAAGCCGCCTGGCGCGTCATCAAGGCCGCGTTGCTGGATAGGAGCCGGACACTTAATCGCCTGCGACACAATCTCAATAGCGCTAAGCAAAAGGGCGACCGAAGTCGCCCTTTACGCCACTGAGCGTATCAGTCCGCCAGCTTGAAGGTGATAAAGCTGGCACGTCCCTGACGCAAGACGCGCATCGATACCGAGCGGTTCTTCGGCAGCGCTTGCGCCACCTCGGTAAAGGTCTTGGCCGAGTTTATCGCCTGATTGTTCAGGTGAGTGATCACATCACCGGGGCGCAGACCGATCAAAGCAGCAGGACCATCCTGCACCTCGGAGATTGCCACGCCACCTTTCAGATCAAGGGTTTTCTTCTGTTCAGCAGTCAACTCAACCACCTTGACGCCAAGACGGTTGCTGCTGCGTTCCACACCCGGCGCCGCGTTACCAGCCAATGCATCGCCCTCTTCCGGCAACGCGCCGATACTCAGCTTCAGCTTCTTGCGCGCACCGTCACGCACCACATCCAGCTCAGCCGTGGAGCCGGGCTTGAGAGCACCGACCAGGTGCGGCAAATCTGCCGACATGATGATTGGCTTGCCATCCAGATTGAGGATCACATCCCCCACCTGCAGGCCGCCCTTGGCAGCAGGGCCGTCTTCCAGCACCTGAGCCACCAGCGCACCAGCCGGTTTATCCAGCCCGAACGATTCGGCCAGATCCTTGTTCACTTCCTGAATCACCACACCCAACCAGCCACGACTGACCTTGCCATCAGCCTTGAGCTGATCAGCTACATCCATCGCCACGCTCATGGGAATGGCGAACGACAGGCCCATAAAGCCGCCGGAACGGGTGAAAATCTGCGAGTTGATGCCGACCACTTCACCGGCCAGGTTGAACAGCGGGCCACCGGAGTTACCCGGGTTGATGGCCACGTCCGTCTGGATGAACGGCACATAGCTCTCATTTGGTAGGCTACGACCCTTGGCGCTGACGATACCGGCGGTCACCGAATGATCGAAGCCAAACGGCGACCCGATGGCCAGCACCCACTCACCCACCTTGAGGTCTTCCGACTTACCCAGTTTGACGGTTGGCAAGCCCTGACCTTCGACCTTGAGCAAGGCCACGTCACTGCGCGGATCAGTGCCCACCAGCTTGGCTTCAAGCTCACTGCGATCCGACAGACGCACGATGATTTCATCGGCATCAGCAATCACATGGTTGTTGGTTAGCACGTAGCCATCAGCAGAAATGATAAAGCCCGAGCCGAGCGACTGGGCCTCACGCTGCCGACCACCGCCAGGCGCGCGCGGCACCTGCGGGATATTGCGTTCGAAGAACTCGCGGAACATCGGCGGCATGCCTTCCAAATCCGGCATATTGAGCTGCCCGCTCCCAGCAACCGTACGCTCCGGCATTTTCTGCCGCGTACTGATGTTCACCACCGCAGGTGAGGCCTGCTCAACCAGTTCGGTGAAATCCGGCAGGCTTGCCTGGGCGACCAGCGCCTGCCCCAAGAGCAGCATGGCAAACACTGCAGACAGTGAAGATTTCAGACCAAGCTTCGACATACAACTCCCCATCAGGCCAGCAAAAGTCTTAAAAGGTGGCAGCCCCGGCAAGCAAGGCACGCAATACCACAGGTTGCAAAGCAGGATCCGCTGCGACCTGCCGACTGCGCCAACGCACGCCAGCACAAGCTCCAACAAAACCACACAGCGCGCTAAGAATCACCCAGGGCTCACTCAGCGCCAACTGCTCAGCCAGTACTGCCGCCGCGAACAAACCCAACAATGGCAGCAGATAAACCAATAACGAACCGCGAACCAACAATTCTTCGCGGACACCAATGACCACGGCATCTCCGACATTCAGGCGCAGATCCGACAACGCACGCACATGACCACGCCTACCGGACATCCCCAACTGGTCAAGCAGGCCCTGACCACAGCCGGCCTTGACCGAGCAACTTGAGCAGGTGCTTTGGCGCAACGTTTCGACCCACACTGCACCGGTCTCAACAGCGATCACCCGCCCCTGCTCTTCAATCACGGGGCAACCTCGGCAGCAGAACGCATCGACAACGCGACCCGCTCGGCGGTACCCAGCGGGATTTCACCCACAACAGTCACCATGACATCACCATCTGCGGTTTTCAGCCGCCGTGATACGGCCACGGTCGGGCCTAACTGAGTACGCACATCTTCAACTGCAGCGCCGCGCAGGGGCTCCATAAATACCGAGAAACGCGCCAGACCATCACCATACACCTGGCAGGCAACCGGCTCATCCGAGGCAGGGCTGCGGCGTTGAGTCACGGAATTCAAGCTGAAGCCGGGCGGCAGCCAATCCGAACGCCAAGCCTCAGCAACCTCAGCCTGGGCCGGCGACAACCGCACAGGCCGGCAGCCCGCACCAGGCTGCAGATTCGCATCGGTGGGTAATTCTGTTTGCAGATGGGTGAACTGGAAGCGCTCCAGCAGCTGCCCTTTGTCATTGACCAACAGGGACTTGAGTGGCAGACCGGTCTGCTGGTCAAGGTGCAGTTCAATGCCATAACGATGCTGATCACGGGGCACTAGCGCCAGCACGCGGGTAGCACGACCGGCCACACGCGAATCACCCAGAACGCGTAACTCGTACCATTCACCCAGTTGCGCCGCATCCAGTTCACGGGTTGGCCACAACTGGCTGTCAATCAACTGATCGGCCAGCGCGCCACTGGCACACTGCACACGACCATCTACACGCAGCACCTCCTGGGGAGAACCATCAAGCTGCAGAAGGCGTTCACGCAAAGTGCCATCACCACCAACCTGATGCCAGATGCTGTGCGTGGAAAAACTGCCATTACGCTCATAAACGAAGGTGCCGTTGAAACTTTGCGTGCGCTCGGCATCGGCCAAACGCTGCAACAGCGCAGCACCATCATCAGCCACTGCCGGCAGCACCAGGCAGCTGCCCAACAGTAGAACGCTTAAAGGAATAAAGCGCATGCGACTCCTTAACCGAAGAGCAGTTAACGATTTTCCAGGCTAGCCGCACGCGCGTAGGGCAGCGCGCCTTCGTTAGTGCCCATCGCGGCCTGCTGCGCATGCTGACGCAGATAAGCGGGAAGACGCTGTTCATGCCAACCCGGCTGGCCTTCACCCACCGGACTGGCAGCCGGAGCGGCCTGCTCTGCAGAAGTATTAAAGCCTGCCAGCATGGCTGGGCCACTGACTTGCGGAATATTCAACACCGGCTGAGACGCCTGTTGAGCCAACTGCGCTCCGGTGATGTCGTCCTGATTGTAGAAACGCACACCCGCCAGAACAGCGACCGTGACCGAAGCCGCCACTGCCAAACGTCCAACGGTACGCCAAGGGCCACGCGACGCCTGGCTTGCAGCAGGCACTGGCTCATCCGCCAGGGCTGCCGAGACAGCAGCCGCAATATCCAGGCGCGGCTCAAGCAGCTCCTTGTGCATCACGGCGCGGGCAATCTGATAACGCGACCAGGTGGCACGCAACTCAGGGTCATCGCTGGCCGCCAGCACTCGCCTCAGCTCCAATTCATCCGCTTGGTTATCCATCACCGCGGACAGCGATTCCTGCAGGGTTTCACGACTCATGGCGGTTCCTCTCTTGGCTGACGCCGCTGTCTTTAGGCTTACTGCAACAAAGGTTGCAGGGATTTATCAATGGCCTCACGCGCTCGGAAAATCCGCGAACGCACGGTACCAACCGGACACTGCATGACGCTGGCAATGTCTTCGTAACTCAGACCATCAAATTCACGCAAGGTTAGCGCTGTGCGTAAATCTTCTGGCAATTGCTCGATGCTGCGATGCACCGTGGCCTCGATCTCATCGCGCAACAGTGCACGCTCCGGTGACTCGATGTCCTTGAGGGCATGGTCACCGTCATAGAACTCAGCATCCTCTGCGCTCACATCACTGTCTGGCGGCCGCCGACCACGGGAAACCAGATGGTTCTTCGCCGTGTTGATGGCGATACGGTACAGCCAGGTATAGAACGCACTGTCACCGCGAAAGTTACCCAACGCTCGGTATGCCTTAACGAAGGCTTCCTGCGCCACATCCTGTGCCTCATGGGTGTCATGCACAAAACGCACGATCAACCCGAGAATCTTGTGCTGATACTTCAGCACCAACAGATCGAACGCCCGCTTATCGCCACGCTGCACGCGCTCGACCAGCTGCTGATCTTCTTCCTGGGTTAGCATGAAAACTCCTCATTAGGTTTGAAGGAGTGCAACACCAACCCTTGAATCGGCCTACCAACGTAGACTTGGGCATTGCGCAAAAGTTCTCTCCTTCAAACAAGCTTCCTGCAGAACACCGTAAGCCCTGCACGGAACAGCGCAGCAAAGGGACTCCACTGCTGCGTCGGTAGTCTGGATCACCTGCGTTCAGGCAACAAAACCGCAGGTCCGTTATAAAAACGCCTGAAAGGCGAATTTCCACCAAAACAACCGCCTATGGAACCCAGAACTCTTAAAAAGTTCCCGAGTAACGTACTTGGTCATAAGCCGGCTATTGTGCCGCCCACCCCCTCGATATACTAGAGACCGCTTTTCGCGGAATTCGGACATGAGCCAACACTATCAACACGACGTTCTGGTTATCGGTAGCGGCGCAGCCGGCCTGACATTGGCCCTCACACTGCCAGAGCACCTGCGCATTGCCGTATTGAGCAAGGGCAATCTGTCCAATGGTTCCACCTACTGGGCCCAGGGTGGCGTGGCCGCGGTGCTGGATGACACCGACACCGTCGAATCGCATGTTGCCGACACCCTCAATGCCGGTGGCGGCCTGTGCCGTGAAGATGCGGTGCGCTTCACCGTGGAGCACAGCCGTGAAGCCATCCAATGGCTGATCGACCAGGGCGTGCCCTTTACCCGCGACGATGAGCACGCCCGCGAAGACGGCGGTTTCGAATTCCACCTGACCCGCGAAGGCGGCCACAGCCACCGGCGCATCATCCACGCGGCCGACGCCACCGGCGCGGCGATATTCAATACCCTGCTGGAACAGACCAAACAGCGCAACAATATTGAATTGCTGGAGCAGCGCGTCGCCGTCGACCTGATCACCGAACGCAAGCTTGGCCTGGACGGCCAGCGCTGCCTGGGCGCCTATGTGCTCAACCGTGCCAGCGGCGAGGTCGACACCTACAGTGCGCGCTTCGTGATTCTGGCCACCGGCGGCGCCGCCAAGGTTTACCTCTACACCAGCAACCCTGACGGCGCCTGCGGTGATGGCATTGCCATGGCCTGGCGCGCCGGCTGCCGGGTCGGCAACCTGGAGTTCAACCAATTCCACCCCACCTGCCTTTACCACCCACAGGCGAAGAGTTTCCTGATCACCGAGGCACTGCGCGGTGAAGGCGCACTGCTCAAATTACCCAATGGCGAACGTTTTATGCCGCGCTTCGATGAGCGCGCCGAACTGGCCCCACGCGACATCGTTGCCCGCGCCATCGACCATGAGATGAAACGTCTGGGCATCGACTGCGTATTTCTGGATATCAGCCATAAACCGGCTGACTTTGTGAAAGCGCACTTCCCCACCGTGTACGAGCGCTGCCTGGACTTCGGCATCGACATCACCCGCGAACCGATCCCAGTAGTGCCTGCTGCGCACTACACCTGCGGTGGTGTACTGGTCGGCGAGAACGGCCAAACCGACGTCCCCGGCCTGTATGCCATCGGCGAGACCAGCTTCACCGGCCTGCACGGGGCCAACCGCATGGCCAGCAACTCGCTGCTTGAATGCTTCGTCTATGCCCGCTCGGCAGCGGCTGACATCGTCGCCCAGCTGGATCAGGTGAAAGCCCCGTCAGCGCTGCCCGACTGGGACGCCAGCCAGGTGACCGACTCGGACGAGGACGTGATCATTGCGCACAACTGGGACGAGCTGCGCCGCTTTATGTGGGACTACGTTGGTATCGTGCGCACCAACAAGCGCCTGCAACGGGCCGAGCACCGCGTGCGCCTGCTGCTCGATGAAATCGACGAGTTTTACAGCAACTACAAGGTCAGCCGTGACCTGATCGAGCTGCGTAACCTGGCCCAGGTCGCCGAATTGATGATTCGCTCAGCCATGCAGCGCCACGAAAGCCGTGGCCTGCACTACACCCTGGACTACCCCCAGCAACTGGCTGAAGCCAGGGACACTATCCTGCTGCCGCCCACCTATGGCGACTGAATTTCAGGCGCACCCGCAGGCGCCGATGCTGATCGCGACTCAGACTGTCGCGGGCAATGCACAGTGAACGCACGCGGCGCTGCCCAGTCAGACGAAAGCGCAACAACACAATAAGGGGTAACGCCAGGCTATCGGGATGCAACTCGATGGCCTGCCAGCCCTGCGCAGCGCTGTAAACCTGCCAGCCACCACTGTTGCAACGTAACGCCCGATAAGCCGAGGGTCGATTAAGCAGCACATGCCGCGGCAATACCCACACCACATGAGCCAAACAGAACAGCGCACCCAACAGGTGCGCCCACAGCGGCATAACCACCAAAACCAGACTGAGCAGCGCCAGCCCTTGGATCAGGGCATACGCAAGCAGCAGCCAGCGCGATGGCTGCCACTGACACTCAAACCCGTCATTTGGGCTGGACACGATCCAGGATCATCCGAACCATGCGTTTGAGGTCGGCATCTTCCGGCTCGCCGCGCTGCATAAACCAGCCGAACATGTCCTGATCCTCGCACTCGAGCAGCTTGCGATAGCGCTCGCGATCCGCCTCATCAAGGTGCGGGTAGACTTCACGAACAAAAGGCACCAGCAGTACATCCAGCTCCAGCATGCCGCGGCGGCTGTGCCAGAAAAGACGATTGAGTTCTACTTCATCAACCACGGATCAGCTCCTTGGAAAATGGCATTACGCCATTTTTAGCGTCGTTCAGCGACGGCCAGAGGAATGGCCGGCAAAGATGGCAGGCCATAAAAATTGTCTGGAACAATTTTTAACGTCGCGCAGCGACGGCCTGCAAGGTGGCCGCCACGGATGGCAGGCCATAAACAAGGCGCGCAGTATACGGGGAAAAGCCCTGCTGTTGACCGCGCTCGTCAGCCGGACGGTTATTCCTGCAACGAGTCAAGCGCAAGCGCTGACAAGGCGTGAGGCGCACTCTATGATGAGCCCCCTAACTTTTCTCCAGCGATACCCAATCCACCATGGCCGATACCGCGTTCTATTGCATCCTCAGCCACGAAGGCATCCTCGCCGTGCGCGGCACGGATGCCAGCAAGTTTCTTCAGGGCCAAGTCACCTGCAACCTCAACTACCTCAGCGACAGTCACTCCAGCCTGGGCGCACGCTGCACGCCCAAGGGCCGCATGCAGTCGAGTTTCCGCATTGTCAGCGTCGCTGACGGCTACCTGCTGGCGATGGCCAGCGAGCTGCTGGAAACACAACTGGCTGACCTGAAGAAATACGCCGTTTTCAGCAAATCCAAACTCGGCGACGAAAGCCCGGACTGGCTGCGCATCGGCCTGAGCGGCGGCGATGACATCCTGCACAGCCTCGGCCTGCCGCTGGCCGCAGAGGCCGACAGCGTGGTGCACCACAACGAGTTGCTGGCCCTGCGCCTGAGCGATGGCCGCGCCGAACTCTGGGTTCCCGCCAGCCAGGCCGCAGCCGTACAGGCGCAAGTGGCCAGCCAGCTGCCGCAAGCGCCGCTCAATGACTGGTTACTGGCGCAAGTGCGTGCCGGTGTTGGCCAGGTCATGGGCAGCACCCACGAGCTGTTCATTCCACAGATGATCAACCTACAAGCCCTGGGCGGAGTCAGCTTCAAGAAGGGCTGCTACACCGGCCAGGAAATCGTCGCGCGCATGCAGTACCTGGGCAAGCTCAAACGCCGCCTGTACCGCCTGAGCCTTGCAGACACGCAAATCCCCGAACCAGGCACCCCGCTGTTCTCCCCGGTGCACAACTCCAGCGTCGGTGAAGTGGTGCTGGCCGCGCGCAGTGCAGAGGCGGTCGAGCTGCTTGCAGTGCTGCAGGACGATGCCACGCAGGATGGCCGCATCCACCTCGGTTCTGCCGAGGGCAGCACACTGAGCGTGCTCGATTTGCCGTATACACTGGATTCAGATCGCGAAATACAGCGCTGATGACCGCGCGCTGCTGACTACACTCATTTAGCCGAACGTCCACAGAGAATTGCCCATGAGCAAGCTTGCCGAAAAAGTGCAAAAGGAACTGATCCAGGCCATCGACAGCGATGAGCTGGTCCTGCCAACCCTTCCGGAAGTCGCCCTGAAAGTTCGCGAGGCGGCAGAAGATCCGGACATCGGCATTCCGCAACTGAGCAAGGTCATCGGCAACGACGCAGCCCTCACCGCGCGCATCATCAAGGTGGTGAACAGCCCGCTGCTGCGCACCAACAAGGAAATCACCGACCTGCAGATGGCCGTCGGCCGCCTCGGCATCAATTACACCTGCAACCTGGCCACGGGCCTGGCGATGGAGCAGATGTTCCAGGCCACCAGCGACGTGGTTGACCGCAAAATGCGCGAAGTATGGAACAAAAGTACAGAAATCGCCGGCATTTGCCACGTTCTGTGCAAGCACTACACGCGCCTGCTGCCGGACCAGGCGACCCTCGCCGGCTTGGTGCATCAGATCGGCGTGCTGCCGATCCTCACTTATGCAGAAGATCACAGCGAGCTGCTGGCCGACTCGATCAGCCTCAACCACGTGATCGAGCAGATCCACCCGATCATCGGCGACAAGATTCTGCGCACCTGGGAATTCCCCGAGCTGATCGCTGCAGTGCCCAGCCAGTACCTGGACTTCACCCGCGACAGCGCCAAGGTCGACTATGTCGATATCGTCCAGGTCGCCACCCTGCAGAGCTACATTGGCAGCGAACACCCCTACACCAAACTGGACTGGAGCCAGATTCCAGCCTTCGCCAAGCTCGGTCTTGATCCCAATCAGAACCTCAACGAAGACGAAGACCTCTCCGCCGCCATGGAAGCGGCCATGAGCATGCTTCAATAAGCCCGTCACACGCATGCAGCCGAATGCAACAGCAGGTCGTTGAAAAACGTAGGCGAGGCAGCCGAGACAAGGCAAAGACAGGCGAAAAAGCGGAGTGTACGAGCAGTACATGAGCATTTTGAGCGTGTTTTTAACGCCGTATCGGCAACGCAGGTAGTTTTGCAACGGCTTGCTAGACTGAATGCAGTCTCCAGCATTGGCTATGACTCATGCGCGCTCTGCTGTTATCTGCCCTGTTCAGCCTGCTCAGCTGTGGCCTTGCCACAGCTGAGCCAGTGCGCCTGACCAACGGCGAATGGCCGCCCTACCTGGGTGAACAACTGCCGCACAAAGGCGTCGCCTCACGTATCGTCGCTGAAGCCTTTGCCCTGCAGGGGATTGAGGTGGCCTGGGAGTTCCACCCCTGGGCGCGCTCATTGCAACTGGCCGAGCGCGGCAAGCGTGCCGGTAGTGCAGTCTGGCTGCACAGCAGTGAACGAGAAGAAAAGTTCTTTATCAGCGACCCGGTGGTAGAAAGCGCTTACTACCTTTTCCACCGTAAGGGCTACAACTTTGACTGGCAGCAGGTCAGCGACCTGCAAGGCCGGCGCCTGGCCGGTACCCGTGGCTATGATTACGGCGCCAACTTTCAGCAGGCCGAGGCCGCTGGGCAGTTGCAGGTTAACCGGGTCACCAACGATGAAACCGCTTTTCGCCAGTTACTCGCCGGCCGGGTAGACCTGTTCCCGATGGATAAGGTGGTTGGCTTCGACATGCTGCACCAGCATTTCAGCGCGAGCGAACGCGCGCAACTGAGTTTTCATCCCAAGCCGTTGCGCAGCGACAGCCTGCACCTGCTGCTCTCGCGGGAAGTGCCTGGCAATGCCGAGCTGATCGCCCGCTTCAATCAGGGCCTGGCGCAACTGCGCGACAGCGGCAAGGTGGCTCAATACCTGCTGGAGGTCCAGCAACCGCTGAGCCTCGCGCCCTGAGCTAAACCTCTACGCTGGCGAACTCGACCCGCACCAGCAAGCCATGCGGCTGCGCCTGATGCAGGCTGATCCCGGCCTGATGCGCGCGGCAGATCTCGCCGACAATCGCCAAACCCAAGCCTGCTCCAGTGCCCTTGTTATTGCGTCGATAGAAACGCGCAAACACCCGCTCATGCTCTTCTGGCGGAATCCCCGGACCGTCGTCTTCGACTTCCAGCACCCCAGCCGGCAATACCCGCAGAATCACATTGCCGCCGGCCGCGGTGTGCGCCAGAGCGTTATCCAGCAGGTTGCACAGCAGCTCGTTGAGCAGCGTCGGCTCGCCACTGACCCACACGGCCTGCTCAGCCTCCAACGCCAGCGCAATGCCCCGCGCATGGGCCAGTGGCGCCAGCGCCATGCCCAGCTCACGCGCCAGCTGACTGAGATCCAGACGCTGCGCGCCGCCTTCGGCAATCGCCCGCGCGCCGCTTTCGATACGCGCCAGCGAGAGCAACTGATTGGCCAGATGGGTCAGCTTGTCGGTGTTCAGCGCAGCCTCTTCCAGGGTGCTGCGCCAGATCGAAGGTTCCTGCGCACGCAAGCCCAGCTCGACCCGCGCCTTGAGCGCCGCCAGAGGCGTGCGCAGCTCGTGGGAGGCATCAGCAATAAATTGCGACTGGCGTTCGAACAGACTACGCAGCCGGGCATTGAACTGGTTCAGCGCATCAATCAGCGGACGCAGCTCACGCGGCATGCCGAGATCCGACAACGGCTGCAGGTCATCACTGGTCCGCGCCGCCACACTGCGGCGCAAGGCTTCCAGTGGGCGCAGCGCTGCGCTCACCGCCAGCCACACCAAAAGCAAGGCACTCAGCGACAGCACGCCCATACGCAGCAGGGTGCCGAGCAACAATTGGCGGGCCATGCGCTCACGCGCACCCTGGGTTTCCGCCACGCGGATTTCCGCGACACCGTTGACCCCCGGTTCACTGACCGGCTGCAGCAGACTGACCACCCGCACGCCCTGATTGCGGTATTCGGCATCATAGAAATGCGCCAAGGCCGGGTAGTCTTCGGTGCGTTTGGTGCCGGGCGGCGGTGGCGGCAGATCTTCATAGCCCGACACCAGCGCGCCCTGCACATCGAGCACCTGAAAGTAGATGCGCCCGGCGCTGTCATAGGCGAAGGTGTCCAGCGCCACATAGGGCACGTTGGCGTTCAGGCGATCCGCCGTGGTGTACAACCCATCGGCAACTGCCCGGGCCGAGGCCAGCAGGGTGCGGTCATAGGCGGTGTCGGCAGCGCGGCGCGCACTCCAGTAGGCGCTCAGGCTGCTGAGCAACAGAATCAACGCCAGCAGCAGCGCCAGGCGGCGGATCAGCCGACCGCGCAGGCTGCCTGATTCAGCCGCCAATGCGTTGCTGCGCTCAGCCACTGACTGCCTCCAACAGATAGCCAAGACCACGGAAGGTGACAATGCGCACCCCGCCGCCTTCGAGTTTTTTACGCAGACGATGGACATAGATTTCGATGGCGTCGCTGCTGGCTTCCTCATCCAGACCAAACACTTGGGCAGCCAACTGCTCCTTGCTCATCACCCGTCCGGGCCGAGCGATCATCGCCTCCAGCACCGCCTGTTCGCGCGAGGTCAGGGTCAGCAGAGCATCGGCCAGGGTAAAACGCCGGGTGTCCAGGTCATACAGCAGATTGCCGCAGCGCTGCTGGCGTTCACCACCAAGCACGGTACGGCGCAGCAGCGCCTTGACCCGCGCCTCCAGCTCACTCACTTCAAAGGGCTTGGCCAGGTAATCGTCGGCACCAAGGTTAAGGCCATGCACGCGATCCTTGACCTCGCCACGGGCGGTGAGCATCAGCACCGGCAGGGTCTTGCCACGCTCACGCAAACGCGCCAGCACCTGAAAACCGTCCAGGCGCGGCAAGCCGATATCGAGAATCGCCAAGGCGTAATCTTCGCTGCTAAGGGCCAGATCGGCCGCCACGCCGTCATGCAGCATGTCTACGTTAAGCCCGATGCCACGCAGGGCCTGGGCCACGCTTTCAGCCAGGGGCAGATGGTCCTCGACCAGTAGGACTCGCACGGTAATGGCACTCCACGAACTTGTTGTTATGTGCGCAGTGTAACGGCGCAGCCTGGGGGCCGTCGCAAGTGACGTGAAAAAACGCTCCAGGCGTTTCTTTGTGGCCTGCCATCACTGGCGGCCACCCTGCGGGCCGTCGCAAGCGACGTCAAAAAACACTCCGGGCGTTTTTTCAAGCTGAAAGCCTGGTGAAAGCTTGACGCCATAGCATCGGTTTCAGGTGGCTCGATCCACCGACCTGAACGACTGACGCAGTGGTGCGCAGCCGTGACAAAAACAACAATGGAGACCACAGGATGCCGACTGCATCTCATCAGGTGCTTGCGCCTGCTCACCTGCTTAGCCTGGCCATTGCCGCCGCACTGCTTGCCCCCGCTGCCCATGCCGATTTTATCGCTGACAGCAAAGCCAGCCTGACCACCACCAATATCTACCTCAATCGCGATTTCCGCGAAGGCACCAGCACCCAGCAGAACAAGCGTGAAGAG
Source organism: Pseudomonas cimarronensis (assembly GCF_049331905.1). Classification (GTDB taxonomy): domain Bacteria; phylum Pseudomonadota; class Gammaproteobacteria; order Pseudomonadales; family Pseudomonadaceae; genus Aquipseudomonas. Next base: position 3,438,820 of record NZ_CP186283.1, read on the forward strand.
TGGGGCCAGGGTTTCTGGCTCGACGTTCAGTCCGGCTACACCGAAGGCACCGTCGGCTTCGGCCTTGATGCTCTGGGCCTGGTTGGGGTCAAACTGGACTCCGGCGGCGGCCGCACCGGCACCGACCTGCTCCCCGTACAAGACGATGGCGGCACTCCAGACCAGTTCGGTCGCCTGGGTCTGACCGCCAAGGTCAAGTTTTCCAATACCGAACTGCGCTATGGCTCGCACGTGCCAGAGTTGCCCGTGGTCAAAGCCAGCGATAGCCGCCTGCTGCCGCAGGTATTTGAAGGCGGCCTGCTGACCTCCAGCGAACTCGACGGCCTGACCTTTACCGGCGGACGCCTGGACAAGGTGATCGACCGCGCTTCGACCAACTCCGAGGAGCTGATCCTCAACAGCAAAAACCGCCGCTTCGCTGCCGGCATCACGGCGGACCATCTGGATCTGATGGGCCTCGATTATCAGTTCGCCAAGGGCCTGACCGGGCGTTATTACTTCGCCGACCTCGACGATATCTACCGCCAGCACTTCTTCGGCCTGCTCGCCAGCCAACCGCTGGGCAGCGGCACCCTCAACGCCGATGTGCGGCTGATGCTGAGCAAGGACAACGGCGCCTCCAATGCCGGCAAGATCGATAACCGCGCCTTCAACGCCATGCTCACCTACGCCATCAACGGCCACAAACTGGGTCTGGGCTTTCAGGACATGAGCGGCGACACCGGTTATGCCTACATCGATGGCAGCGACCCGTTCCTGGTCAACTTCGTGCAGATCAACGACTTCGCCAACGCCGACGAGCGCTCCTGGCAGGCCCGTTACGACTACGACTTCGGCAAGCTCGGCGTTCCCGGCCTGAGCTTTATGACCCGCTATATCAAAGGCAGCGACGCGCAAATCGCTGGTACGGATGACACCGGCGGCGAGTGGGAACGCGACATCGAGGTCAAGTACGTGGTGCAGAGCGGGCCGCTGAAAGATGTCTACGTGCGCCTGCGTAACGCCAGCTTCAAATCCGACTTCGCCCGCGATGCGGACGAGAACCGCGTCATCGTCGGCTATACGCTGCCGATTTGGTAAACAACAATAAGAGCTCAGAGGAACCACAGATGAAAACTGCCTTTACCCGCATCGCCCTCGCCACTGCCTGCATGGCATTTGCCGGCCAGCTGCTGGCTGCCGAACCCAAGCGTCCGGAGTGCATCGCCCCAGCCAAGCCCGGCGGCGGCTTCGACCTGACCTGCAAACTGGCGCAGAGCGGCCTGAAAGACGCCGGCCTGCTGAAAGCGCCGATGCGCGTCACCTACATGCCCGGCGGTGTCGGCGCGGTGGCTTACAACGCGGTGATCGCCCAGCGTGCCGATGATCCTGGCACCATCACCGCGTTCTCTAGCGGATCCTTGCTCAACCTGGCGCAAGGCAAGTTCGGCCGCTACGACGAGACCGGCGTGCGCTGGCTGGCTGCGGTAGGCACCGACTACGGCGCCATCACCGTGCGTGCCGACTCGCCGTACCAGAATCTGGACGACCTGGTCCAAGCCTTGAAGAAAGACCCAACCAGCATCGTCTTCGGCGCCGGCGCCACCATCGGCGGCCAGGACTGGATGCAGACCGCGCTGATCGCCCGTCTGGCTGGCATTGATCCGAAAAACCTGCGCTACGTAGCCTTTGAAGGCGGCGGCGAAACCCTCACCGCCATGCTCGGCGGCCATGTACAGGTCACCTCCAGCGGCCTGGGCGAAGTCACCCCGCAACTGGCGGCGAAGAAAGTACGCATCCTCGCCGTGCTCTCCGAAGACCGTCTGCCAGGCAAACTGGCCGATATCCCCACCGCCAGGGAGCAGGGCTACGACATTACCTGGCCGGTCATCCGTGGCTTCTACATGGGCCCAGAGGTCAGCGACGAGCAGTACAACTGGTGGAAACAGCAGTTCGACAGCCTGCTCACCCGTGAAGACTTCGCCACCCTGCGCGAACAGCGCGACCTGCTGCCGCTGTCAGTGACTGGCGACGAGCTGAAAGCCTTGGTCTTCAAGCAAGTTGAGGAATACAAGGCGCTGGCTGGCGAGTTCGGCCTGATGCAGTAACGCGCAAGCCACCCTCTCCCCACTGGGGAGAGGGTCGGGGTGAGGGGTGGCGATTACAAACCACGCTGCTCAAGCCCCTCTCCCTAACCCTCGCCCCCAAGGGAAGAGGGAATTAGACGCCCAAGCTTTGAGGTAATCCTCTATGTACGTTCGCCTGTTCGCCGCGAGCTGGCTGCTGTTTTGCGCCGTTCTCGCCGTTCTCGCCTGGGGCTTCCAGGCACCCTTCGCCTATGACCCGGTGGGGCCACGCGCCTATCCGCTGTTGCTGCTCAGCCTGATGGCCATCGGCAGTATGTGGTTGATTTACAAGCCAGGCATGCTGGAGCAGCGGCTTAATCTGCAAGCGCTCAAACGCGCCCTGCTGTGCATCCTCGCGCTGCTCACTTATGCCTTGCTGTTCGAAACCCTCGGTTTTGTTATCAGCACCGCTCTGGGCACTTTCGCCCTTGGCCTGTTGTTTACCGGTCGTTTGCTGCCGTGCGCCATCAGCGGCGTACTGATGGGCGTGGTGCTCTACAGCCTGTTTGACCTGTTGCTGGATGTGCCCCTGCCTCTGGGGCTGTTCGAAGCCTTTGTGGAGAGCTGAAATGGAAACCCTTAACTTCTTGATGCAAGGCTTTGATGTCGCCACCCGGCCAACCAACCTGCTGATGGCGTTGTTCGGTGCCTTTGTTGGCACCGTGGTCGGCATGCTTCCTGGCCTGGGCCCGATCAACGGCGTGGCGCTGCTGCTGCCATTGGCCTTCGCCCTCGGCCTGCCGCCGGAAACCGCGCTGATCCTGCTCGCGGCCGTGTACCTGGGCTGCGAATACGGCGGGCGCATTTCCGCCATTCTGCTCAACGTGCCGGGCTGCGCCGCCTCGGTGATGACCTCCCTGGACGGCAACCCCCTGGCCCGTCAGGGCAAGGCCGGGATCGCCTTATCCCTATCTGCGATGAGCTCTTTCACCGGCAGCCTGATCGCCACCTGCGGGGTGATCCTGTTCGCGCCGCTGCTGGCCAAATGGGCGGTGGCCTTTGGCCCGGCGGAATACTTCGTGATGATGATCTTCGCCATCGCCTGCCTGGGCGGCATGGTCGGTGACAAGCCGGTGAAAACCCTGATGGCCGCCCTGATCGGCCTGGGTCTGGCCACCGTTGGGGTCGATTCGACCACCGGGGTGTACCGCTTCACCTTTGGCAGTGTCAGCCTGTCGGACGGGATTCAATTCATCATCGTGGTTATCGGTTTCTTCAGTGTCAGTGAAGTGCTGCTGATGCTGGAAAAAACCCATAACGGCCAGAAAGCCGTGAAAGCCGGCGGCCGTCTGCTGTTTAACTTCAAAGAGTTCTGTTTCACCTTCGGCACCATGGTACGCAGCGGCTTGGCCGGCTTTGTTATCGGTGTGCTGCCGGGTGCCGGTGCAACCATCGCCAGCGCCATGACCTATATGAGCGAGAAGCGCCTGGCCGGTGCCAGCGGCAAGTTTGGTGAAGGCGACCTGCGTGGTCTGGCAGCGCCGGAAGCGGCCAACAACGCCTCGGCTTGCGGCTCGCTGATCCCCATGCTGACTCTCGGCGTACCCGGTTCGGGCACCACCGCAGTGATGATCGGTGCGCTGACGCTGTACAACATCACCCCCGGCCCGCTGCTGTTCGAACAGCAGCCGGATGTGGTCTGGGGCCTGATCGCCTCGCTGCTGATCGGCAACGTGATCCTGCTGGCGATGAACATTCCCCTGGTCGGGCTGTTCTCCAAGATGCTCAGCGTACCCAACTGGGTGCTGGTACCGGCGATCACCGCGATCAGCATGGTCGGCGTGTATGCGGTGCACAGCACCACCTTCGACCTGGTGCTGATGATCGGTCTGGGCGTGTTCGGCTATATCCTGCGCAAGCTGGATTTCCCGCTGTCGGCAATCATCCTCGGCTTCGTCCTCGGCGAGCTGATGGAAGACAACCTGCGCCGCGCGCTGTCGATCTCCGCCGGTGAACTCGGCATCCTCTGGAGCAGCCCGATCAGCCTGACCCTGTGGGCACTGACTGCGTTGATGCTCGGCCTGCCAGGTATTCGCTGGTGGCGCGCGCGCCGCGCGGCACAACTGGCCAATGCCTAAGCTGCACGTGCTCACCGGCTGGCAAGGCTGGTGGGCCACTCCCCTGGTCGGCTTGTCAGGCGGCTATCTGGCCAGCCTGATCGGCTGGCCTTTGCCGTGGATCATCGGCTCGCTGCTGGCGGTGATCACCGCCCGCTGCAGTGGCTGGCTGATCACCGAACTGTCCGGCGGACGCAAAACCGGCCAATGGCTGGTGTCAAGCGCCATCGGCCTGCATTTCACCCATGAAGTATTCGGCCAACTGCTCGACCACTTCTTCGTGATTCTGCTCGGCGCCCTGCTCACCCTGCTGCTCAGCCTGATCGGCATCATTGTGCTGCGCCGCGCCGGCCTCGACCGCGCCACTGCGTTCTTCGCCAGCATGCCCGGTGGCGCCAGCGAGATGGTCAACCTGGCACAACGGCATAACGCCGAAACCGCCAAGGTGGCCGCCGCCCACAGCCTGCGTCTGCTGCTGGTGGTATTGCTGATTCCGGCAATCTTCACCTGGAGCCTACCGCCCATCGCGCCGCCCGTACCGGCAGCAGTGAGTTGGCCCTGGCTGGCGATACTACTGCCCGGTGGCGCATTGCTGGCCTGGCTGTGGGGACGTTTGGGTCAACCCAACCCGTGGATGCTTGGCCCGCTGACCGTCTGCGCCGTAGCCAGCGTGACCTTCGATCTACACCTGGGTTTGCCTGATGGCCTGGGCCAGACCGGACAATGGCTGATCGGCTGCGCCCTGGGTTGTCACTTTGACCGCAATTTCTTTCGCAGCGCACCGGGGTTTCTCGCGCGCATCCTGTTGTTCTGCCTGCTCGCCATGCTCGCCGCCGCCGCGTTAGGCCAAGGGCTGGGCTGGCTGGCCGGGGAAAACCAGGCTGCACTGATGCTCGGCATGATGCCCGGCGGCATCACCGAACTGTGCCTGACCGCCGAAGCCCTGCACCTCTCGGTGGCGCTGGTCACCGCCCTGCAAGTGCTACGGCTGTTTCTGGTGATGTTTCTCGCCGAGCCGTTATTCAGGCTCTGGCAACGCAGCTGATGCGATTGCAACGACCACGTTTAGCCCGCCATGTGCGGGCTCTTTTTTGCCTGCAAGACAGCAGTTTTTGTTTAACAGATATGTCTGCTGCGACCCACACAGGTGCGTCTGGCGTACCCTCTGGCCTTCACCACCGAGGCATCCTCCATGAGCGTATTGCGTTGGCCCGCCGTGAAAACCCTGCTGCTGTTGCTCTGTCTGAGCCTGCTGATCAGCGCCTGCAGCCGTGCCGGCCTGGCCTATCGCAACCTGGATTGGCTGGTGCCCTGGCGGCTGAACGATTACCTGAACCTCGACAGTCAGCAGAAGGCCTGGCTCAAACCCCGCTTGCAAACGCACCTGCAATGGCATTGCAGCACCGAGCTACCGCGCTATATCGACTGGCTGCACACCACCGAAAGCATCCTCGCCCAGCCGCAGCCCGACAGCGCTCAGCTGCTTGAGCAATTCGCCCAGTTCGATGCCGCGCTCAAACGTATCGGCATCGAGATCACCCCCACCGCCATCGAATTGCTGCAGGGCCTGAGCGAACAGCAGGTCCGCGAGCTTTACGCCGCGATGGATGAGGACAACCTGGAAGACCGCCAGGACTTTCTCGACCCGCCCCTGGCTACCCAGCTGAGCGAACGCCAGACGCGCATGCAGGAACGCCTACGGCCCTGGCTCGGCCGCCTGAACACTGCGCAGACAGAACATATCGCTACCTGGGCCAATAGCCTCGGTGAGCAAAACCGCCTGTGGCTGGAGAATCGGCAGCTGTGGCAGGCCGAGCTGCGCAAGGTGGTCGCCGAACGCGATAGCGCCGACTTCGCCGAGCGGCTGACGCCGTTGCTGCAACAACGCGAGCGCTTCTACAGTGACGAATACCGTGCCAGTTATGGCCGCTCACGCCAGGCGCTGGCCACGCTGTTCAGCCAGCTGCTGAGCAGCAGCGATGAGGCGCAGCGCGAGCGCCTGAGTCATCGTTTACGCGACCTGCGCCGCGATCTGGCCGAGCAGCAGTGCAGCGTTTAAACCGACTCGGGCAGGCGCCAGTCAATCGGACTTAGCCCATGCTGCTGGAGGAACTTGTTGGCACGGCTGAAATGACCGTTACCGATAAAGCCACGGTGCGCCGACAGCGGCGATGGGTGCACGGATTTCAGCACCAGGTGCTTGCTGACATCGATCAGTTTTTCCTTGCTCTGCGCATGGGCGCCCCAGAGCAGAAACACCAGGCGCGCCTGCTGCTGGCTGACCACCTCGATCACCCTATCGGTAAAGGTCTGCCAGCCGATCTTCGCGTGGGAGCCGGCGATGCCATGCTCCACCGTCAATGAGGTATTAAGCAGCAGCACGCCCTGCTCCGCCCAATGCTGCAGGTTGCCGTGGTCGGGAATCTCGATATTCAAGTCGCGCTTAAGCTCTTTATAGATATTCACCAGCGACGGCGGCGTCTTCACCCCCGGCTGCACCGAGAAGCACAGACCATGGGCCTGGCCGGGCCCGTGGTAAGGGTCCTGGCCGATTATCACCACTTTGGTCTGCGCCAACGGTGTGGAGTTGAGCGCATTGAAGATCAGCGAACCAGGCGGATAAATCTGCTTGCCTGCGGCCTTCTCGCTACGCAGAAAATCCCCCAGATCACGCATATAGGGCTTCTCGAATTCTGCATGCAGCGCGGCCTTCCAGCCAGCTTCGAGTTTGACGTTATCGGCGGCGCTCATGCCTATGTCCTGCTTAATACCAACGGAAGCGGCACGCTAAGGAAGGTAGTTGGGCAAGTCAAGGCGAACGGCTTGAACAAGCCCTGAAGCAAGCCACCGTCGCTCTATTGCTAAAGCCCGAACGACTCAATCAATCGTTCGAGTTACGTAGGCACTTCTGGTGGTTCGCTCTCAGTCAATACCGGGCAGCGGCCTAAGCTGGCAAGGTAAAGGGGAATGGATACATGACGCCGTGGTAGTTAGAACGTTACCCGCCCTGACATACCCGGTTGAACTTCACCTCCGACCCAGATATCACTTCCGAGCTTCTCAATTTTTATCCGGCCTCGACGACCTAATGCAGTGCCTTGGCTCACAGTGTAATGGTCAGGCATGACCCCACTAGAAATCAGCCATTGCGCCAGGCTCGCATTGAGACTTCCGGTAACAGGGTCTTCATTCAACTCTTCACCCATAAAGGCGCGCACCTCGACATCTGCGTCCGCATGAGTACCTTGCCAAGGCGCGACCACTCCTACATTGAGTCCATTGAGTTTCGTGTAGTCCGGACGAATCGCCAAAACGTCATCACGCGACGCCAACAGTACGGCAACCCAGCCAGGACCGTTATCGACCCACTGACTGGCAAGGATGCGTTCAGGGGTTAGACCTAAGCCGCTCTCTATCTGCCGCAGCGTAGCGTCTTCTACCGCCCCGCTCCGTACTAAGGGGGGCGCCGAAAACGCCAGACAAGCACCATTTCGCCGAATACGGATCAGGCCTGCCAAGCACTCCTGGACAATCTCTTTATCGGCATTGCCGGCACTTTGATTTAACCATACATGACAGCTTCCCAGTGTTGGATGCCCGGCAAAGGGGAGCTCTCGTAGCGGGGTAAAAATTCGTACGCGGTAATGTGCTTCGGGAGAGTTTGGCTTCAGCAGAAAGGTTGTCTCGCTAAGCTGTGTCCAGGCAGCAAAGTCATGCATTTGTTGGCAGGTCAGATCATCGGCACCAATTACGACAGCAACGGCGTTACCTTTGAAGGATTGTTCGGAGAAAACATCAACTTGCTCGAATAGTAACGAAACCGGCATGTAGCGTCCTCTGTCGATGCTGCGGGGAAAAGAGTGAGGATATGCCAGGCGGCACACTTGCGAAATCGAGTTTTACAGGCTTTTGAGCGTGTCCTTCGGATCGAAAAAGACATTCAGTGCAGGAAAAATAAATCTTCCCCACCTTTGACCAGCCAATTCCAAACTCACCCCTGATGCAGCGCCCGGTAATGACTGGGCGCCATACCGACCACTTTGCGAAACAGCCGCGAGAAGTAATACACATCGTCATAGCCCAACTGCTCGGCCACCTGGCGGATGCCCTGCTCGCCCTCGTCGAGCAGACGGCAGGCGTGGGCCATTTTCAGTTGGATAAAGTCCTGGATCGGCGCATGCCCGGTCAGGGCGCGGTAGGTTTTGGCGAAGTGAAAACGCGACAGTTTGAACTGCGCGGCCAGCTCATCGAGGTTGAGCGAGTCGTGCAGATGGGCGCGCATCACCGCCTGCACCGCGTCCACATCCAGCACCCGCCCGGATTTCAGCGTAGCCCGCGCCGGCAGTACCGCGAGCGAGGTGAGCAACACCTGCAACTGGTGCGCGGCATGAACGAAATGCGCCAGGTTCAAGCCCTGCTTGCGCAGGTTGAGCAAGGCGTCGAACTCGGCCAGCAGGCGCGGCTGCACACCGATGCGCCATAGCGGCCCCTTGCCCAGGGGCTTGAGAAAGTCCGCTACCAGCTCGCCGTCAAAATGCACCCAGTACAGTGTCCAGGGCTTGTCCGCGTCCGCGCCGTAGGCATGCGTCACGCCTTTTGGCAACAGCAGCAGATCGCCACCACTGACAGCTAATCGTCCATCCGCCGTCTCCAGCCAGCCCTGACCGGCGCGGCAGTAGATCAGCAGATGATCCTCCGGCTGCGGGCGATGCATGCGGTGGCCCAGCGCCTCGGGGTAGTAACCCAGGGCCAGGGGATAACAGCCCTGACCGAGGGGATGCTTTGCCAATAAGCGGCGCAGACGGGGCGGCGTGATAAAGCGTACGCCATTGGCCGGCAATGGCCAGTTGGATGTATCGACAAAAGCGCGCATTGGGGTACTCAGGTAGCCCGGATGCAGTCCGGGAATAATGCTCCCGGATTGCATCCGGGCCACAGATTAAATCCCAAGATAGTCCATCTGCAGGCCAAGATCGTCAATCCACAAAGCCGAGCAAGGCGGCTATAACACGGACAAAACAACAACCGAGCCCACACAGAGACTCGCCGGAGGAACGCATGGCCAAGGCAATCCCGCAACTGATCGACGGTGAATGGCGCGAAAGCCGCGCCCGTGAATTTATCGAAGTCACCGATCCGGCGACCCAGGAAGTGCTGGCCCTGGCGCCCAAGGCCACCGCCGAGGAAATCGAAGCAGCGATTGCCAGTGCCAAAGCAGCCTTTCTCACCTGGCGCGAAGTGCCAGTCTCCGACCGTGCGCGGGTGATGCTGCGTTACCAGCATCTGCTCAAGGAACACCACGACGAGCTGGCGGAAATTCTTGCCGGCGAAACCGGCAAGACCCTGGCCGATGCCAAGGGCGATGTCTGGCGTGGCATCGAGGTGGTCGAGCAGGCCTGCAATATCGCCAGCCTGATGATGGGTGAAACCGTCGAGAACGTAGCCCGCGATATCGACACTGCCAGCTGGATTCAGCCACTGGGTGTGTGCGTCGGCGTCACCCCGTTCAACTTCCCGGCAATGATTCCGCTGTGGATGTTTCCCCTGGCCATCGCCGCCGGCAACACCTTTATTCTCAAGCCCTCCGAGCAGGACCCGCTGACGCCTAACCGCCTGGCTGAACTGTTTATCGAAGCCGGCGCACCCAAGGGCGTGCTGCAGGTGCTGCATGGCGCACGCGAGGTGGTCGACAGCCTGCTGACCCACCCGGATATCCGCGCCATTTCCTTCGTCGGCTCGGTGCCGGTGGGCCAGCACATCTACCGCACCGGCACCGCTCACCTCAAACGTGTGCAGGCCTTTGCCGGGGCAAAGAACCATATGGTGATCATGCCCGACGCCAACAAGCTGCAGGTACTGAGCAACCTGGTGGGTGCCAGCTGTGGCGCAGCCGGGCAACGCTGCATGGCGATCAGCGTGGCGGTGTTTGTCGGTGAATCCAAGCAATGGATCGACGAGCTGCAGGCGCAGATGGCCGACCTGCAACCCGGCTACTGGACCGACGGCCACGCCGCCTTCGGCCCACTGATCAGCCAGCAGGCCAAACAACGCGTGCTGCGCCTGATCGCCGAGGGCAAGGCGGAAGGTGCAGAGTGCCTGCTGGACGGCTCGCACTGCGCGGTTGAGGGTTACCCCAACGGCAACTGGGTCGGCCCAACCCTGTTTCGCGGCGTAACGGCCAAGATGAGCCTGTACCGCGAGGAAATTTTCGGCCCGGTGCTGGTGTGCATGGAGGTCGATACGCTGGAAGAGGCCATCGAGCTGGTCAACGCCAGTCCCTACGGCAACGGCACTTCGATCTTCACCCGCTCCGGCGGCGCGGCGCGGCATTACCAGCACGCGGTGGAAGTCGGCCAGGTCGGCGTCAACGTGCCGGTACCGGTGCCGCTGCCGTTCTTCTCCTTTACCGGCTGGAAGGGCTCGTTCTACGGCGACCTGCACGCCTACGGCAAACAGGGCGTGCGCTTCTTCACCGAAACCAAGACGGTCACCAGCCGCTGGTTCGATGAGGATTCGGTGGCCGGAGCGAATATGACTATCCAGTTGAAGTGAGAACTAGCCCTCTAGCAGGCCGTTGAAAAACGTAGGCGAGGCAGGCAAGACAAGGCAAAAACGGCCGAAAAAGCGCAGTTTACGTGTTGTAAATGAGCATTTTGAGGCCGTTTTTAACGCAGGATTGCCCACGCAGGTAGTTTTTAACGGCCTGCTATTGACGCACTGCAATACCCGGTCACTACGACCAAAAGACAATGCCTCCCTGCGCGCCGGGGCCTCACAGTCGGCCCCGGCACAATAAAAACATGGAGGATTGCGATGAAAAAACTGACTGCCTGCCTGGCCCTGTGGGCCGGGATCACCGCCGTTGCGCAGGCTGCCGAGCCCATCACCCTGGGTCTCAACTACCCACGCACCGGCCCTTATAAGGAAGAAGGTTTGGCCCAGATGCGCGGCGCCCTACTGGCCATCGACGAGCTCAACGAGCGCGGCGGCGTGCTCGGCCGCCACCTGCGCCTGTCCAGCCGCGACACCGCCTCGCGCCCGGAGAAAGCCGTGCGTAATGTCGACCGCCTGGCCGCCGAAGGCGCGTCCATGCTGTTTGGCGGATCCAGCAGCGCCGTGGCCATCGCGGCAAGCAAGCGCGCGGCTGAGCATGGCCTGCTGTACTTCGGCACCCTCACCTACTCCAACGACACCACCGGCAAGGACGGCCACCGGCATATGTTCCGCGAGTGCAACAACGCCTGGATGAGCGCCCGCGCCCTCGGCCAGTATCTGAACAAGAATCTACCGGACAAAGACTATTTCTACGTCACCGCCGACTACACCTGGGGCCACACCACGGAAAGCTCCCTGCGCCAGACCACCGGCACTGACAACCCCGGCCAGCACCCCGGCGCCAAGGTGCCCTTCCCCGGCGCGCGCAAGGCCGACTACCACAACGCCCTGACCCAGGCTGCCGCGAGCAAGGCGCAGATTCTGGTGCTGGTACTGTTCGGCGAGGACCTGGTGCGCGCCATGCGCATCGCCAAGGACCTGGGTCTGACCGAGCGCATGCAGATCGTCGCCCCCAACCTCACCCAGCATATGGTCGAACAGGCCGGCCCCGGACTGATGCAGGGCGTACTGGGCACCGAGCCCTGGACCTGGCGCGTGCCGACCCTGGAGAAATCCGAGCGTGGCCAGGCCTTTGTCGAGCAGTTCAGCCAGCGCTACCAGATGTACCCCTCCAGCTCCGCCGCCTCGGCCTACAGCATCGTCCAGCAGTGGGCCGATGCCGCCGAGCGGGCCAAGAGCCTGGATAGCCAGGCGCTGATCAAGGCCCTGGAAAACCACAGCTACAGCCTGCTCAAGGATCAGCAGCAGTGGCGCGCCTTCGATCACCAGAACCTGCAGACCGTCTATGTGGTGCAGGTAAAGGAACGTGACGAGGTGATGAAGGATCCATTCAAACAGGACTATTTTGAAATCGTCGATCGCCTCGACGCCTCCCAGGCAGCCCCCAGCCTTGCCGAATGGCAGGCCGAACGAAAGGCCGCCGGACAACCCCTAACCCTGCAATGAGGACTTATGGACTTCGAACTCAGCGATGAACAACGCCTGCTAGTAGACAGCGCCCGCGCCTTCGCCGCCAAGGAGCTGGCGCCTTATGCCGCTGACTGGGACCGTGATCATCACTTCCCGGTTGAGGTGATCAAGCGCGCCGCCGAACAGGGCTACCTGGCCCTGTATATCAAGGAAGAGGACGGCGGCCTGGGCCTGTCCAGGCTGTCCTCATCGCTGATTTTCGAGCAGCTGTCGGCGGGCTGCATCACCACCACGGCGTTTCTCACCATCCACAATATGGCGTCGTGGATGCTCGCATCCTTCGCCGACCAGGCCTTGAAGGATGCCTGGCTGCCGCGTTTGACCTGCGGCGAGCTGCTGGCCTCCTACTGCCTGACCGAGCCGGATGCCGGTTCCGACGCCGCCAACCTGCGCACCCGCGCCCGCCGCGACGGCGACGACTATGTGATCGACGGCAGCAAGTGCTTTATCTCCGGCGCCGGCAGCACCGATGTGCTGATCGTCATGGCGCGAACTGGTGAAGACAGCGGCGCCAAGGGGGTGTCCTGTTTCCTGGTGCCGGCCGATGCCGAAGGCGTCAAATACGGGCGCAACGAACTGAAGATGGGCTGGCGCGCTCAGCCCACCCGCACCATCAGCTTCGAAGGCGTGCGTATCCCCGCCGGCAACCGCATCGGCCCCGAGGGTCAGGGCTTTGTCTACGCCATGAAGGGCCTGGACGGCGGCCGCATCAATATCGCCAGCTGCTCCCTCGGCGCGGCCCAGGCGGCGCTGGAACAGAGCCTGCGTTACGTGGAAGAGCGCAAGCAGTTCGGCAAGCAGCTCAGCGCCTTCCAGGCCCTGCAGTTCAAACTGGCCGATATGCTCACCGAGCTGACTGCCAGCCGGCAGATGGTGCGCCTGGCCGCGCACAAGCTGGATCAGGGCCACGGCGAAGCCAGCCTGTACTGCGCCATGGCCAAGCGTTTTGCCACCGACCACTGCTTCACGGTATGCAACGAGGCCTTGCAGCTGCATGGCGGCTACGGTTACCTCAACGACTACCCGCTGGAGCGCTGGGTGCGCGACAGCCGCGTGCACCAGATTCTGGAAGGCACCAACGAGATCATGCGGGTGATCATCGCCCGCCGCCTGCTGGATCAGGGCGGCATGCTGGATCGCCTGCTCTGAGCAAAACATCGGACCTGTAGGAGCCAGCTTGCTGGCGATCAAATGCCCAAAAGCATCGCCAGCAAGCTGGCTCCTACACAAACTCAGATATGAGGATACCCATGAGCACTGCCATCGAAGCCTACAACCCCGGCGTGTTTGACCTGACCCACAAGCTCACCGTGGAAAAACACGGGCATACCGCGCTGATCACCATCAACCAGCCGCCGGCCAACACCTGGGACCGCGACTCGCTGATCGGCCTCAAACAGCTGGTCGAACACCTCAATCATGACGATGACATCTATGCCCTGGTGATCACCGGTCAGGGCAGCAAGTTCTTCAGTGCCGGCGCCGATCTCAAGCTGTTCGCCGACGGTGACAAGGCCCGCGCCCGCGAGATGGCCCGGCGCTTCGGCGAGGCCTTCGAGGCACTGCGCGATTTCCGTGGTGTATCGATTGCTGCAATCAACGGCTACGCCATGGGTGGCGGCCTGGAATGCGCCCTGGCCTGCGATATTCGTATTGCCGAGCGCCAGGCGCAGCTGGCCCTGCCCGAAGCCACAGTTGGCCTGCTGCCCTGCGCTGGCGGCACCCAGCACCTGAGCTGGCTGGTCGGCGAAGGCTGGGCCAAACGCATGATCCTTTGCGGCGAGCGGGTGGATGCCGAGACCGCCCAGCGCATCGGCCTGGTCGAGCAGGTGGTTGATACCGGCGAAGCCCGTGGCCATGCCCTGCTGCTGGCGGCCAAGGTCGCGCGGCAAAGCCCGGTGGCGGTGCGCACCATCAAGCCGCTGATTCAGGGCGCCCGCGAACGCAGCCCGAACAGCTGGCTGAGCGAGGAGCGCGAGCGCTTTGTCGACCTGTTCGACGCCGACGACACCCGCGAAGGGGTCAACGCCTTTCTGGAAAAACGCGACGCCCAGTGGCGCAACAAGTGATCAGAACGCGGGCAAGCCGTGCGCGGCTTGCCCCATAGGCAACGTAAATCCGTAGGGTGGATGTCGCTTTTACATCCACCATGGCCTCACTCGGTGGATGGATAAAACGCCGGCTACGCGCCCCGCTCCACCCGACTCTGGAAACGCAGATGAACGTGCAATTCGAAGAACGCCCGGCCCAACACGGATACCGCATCGGCATCGCCAGCCTGGACGCGGAGAAGAGCCTCAATGCCCTGTCACTGCCGATGATCGAAGCGCTGGATGCCAAGCTCAAGGCCTGGGCGGACGATCCGGGCATCGCCTGCGTGATGCTGCGCGGTAATGGCCCCAAGGCCTTCTGCGCCGGCGGCGACGTGGTGCAACTGGTGCATCAGTGCCGTGAACATCCGGGGGAAATCCCGCCTTTAGCACGACGCTTTTTTGCTGACGAGTACCGTCTGGACTACCGCATCCACACCTATCCCAAACCCTTTATCTGCTGGGCTCACGGCCATGTGCTGGGTGGCGGCATGGGTTTGATGCAGGCTGCCGACCTCCGCATCGTCACACCTGGCAGCCGTCTGGGCATGCCGGAAGTGAATATCGGCCTGTACCCGGATGTCGGCGGCAGTTGGTTTCTCGCGCGCCTGCCGGGCAAGCTCGGCCTGTTTCTCGGCCTGACCGCCAGCAGCATCAATGCCACGGATGCCCTGCAGCTGAACCTGGCTGACCGCGTACTGCTCGACAGCCAACAGGACGACCTGCTCAGTGGCCTTGCCCAACTCAACTGGCAGGAGCACAGCCAGCAGCAGCTGCATAGCCTGCTCAAGGCCCTGGAAAACCAGGCCCGCAGTGAACTGCCAGAAGCCCAGTGGCTGCCACGCCGTGAACGTATCGATGAACTGCTGGATGTACCTGACTTGCCGCAGGCCTGGCAGGCCATCAGCGCCCTGCAAACAGACAGTGATGCGCTGCTGGCCCGCGCCGGCAAAACCCTGGCTGGCGGCTGCCCGCTGACCGGACATCTGGTGTGGGAGCAGATCAAGCGTGCCAGACAGCTGTCCCTGGCCGAAGTGTTCCGCATGGAGTACGCGATGAGCCTGAACTGCTGCCGTCACCCGGAGTTCCCCGAAGGGGTGCGCTCGCGGCTGATCGACAAGGACCACGCGCCACACTGGCACTGGCCGGATGTGGCGAACATTCCGCAGCAGGTGATCGACGCGCATTTCGCCCCAGCCTGGGACGGCGACCACCCGCTGGCAGACCTGTAGATAGCGAATCTGTGGGAAGGGCTTCAGCCGCGACGGGGACCACTAAAAAATCGCCGCTGAAGCGCCTCGCACAATTGGAACGGCAACCGAGGCGAGCTGCCCACCTGGACTGATCACAAGGAGAACAACAATGACAACGATCGCGTTCATCGGCCTCGGCCATATGGGCCTGCCCATGGCCCGCAACCTGCTCAAGGCCGGCTTCAACCTGAAAGCCTTTGACCTGCTGCAAGCAGCGGTAGATGACCTGGCCAAGCACGGCGCCCAAGCCGCCAGCAGCGCCCTGGATGCGGTAGAGGGTGCCGATGTGGTGGTCAGCATGCTGCCCGCCAGCCGGCATGTCGAAGGCCTTTACCTGGGTGCTGACGGCCTTTTGGCCGCACTCAAACCCGGCAGCCTGGTACTGGAATGCTCGACCATCGCCCCGGAGGTCGCACGCAAGGTGCATCAGGCCGCACGTGAGCGAGGAATCGAACTGCTTGACGCACCGGTATCCGGCGGCACCGCCGGTGCGGCAGCGGGCACCCTGACCTTTATGATCGGCGGCGCGGCCAGCACCCTGGAAAAAGCCCGCACGATTTTCGAGGCCATGGGCAAGAACATCTTCCACGCCGGCCCTGATGGCGCAGGGCAAGTGGCCAAGGTGTGCAACAACCAGGTGCTGGCGGTGCAGATGATCGCCACCGCCGAAGCCATGGCCATGGGCGTGGCCAACGGCTTGGAGCCGGCGGTACTGGCCGAGATCATGCGGCAGAGTTCGGGCGGCAACTGGACGCTGGAGAAGTACAACCCCTGGCCCGGCGTCATGGAAAACGCCCCGGCGTCCAAAGGTTATAGCGGCGGTTTTATGGCCGAGCTGATGGCCAAAGACCTCGGCCTCGCCCAGGAAGCCGCCCAGGCCAGCGGCAGCAGCACACCGATGGGCGCACTGGCGTTGCAGCTGTATCGCCTGCTGCTCAAACAGGGCAAGGGCAAGCAGGACTTCTCGGTGGTGCAGCAGCTGTTTGTCGAATAAGGTCTCGTAGGAGCCAGCTTGCTGGCGATGCTCTGGCTTGATCGCCAGCAAGCTGGCTCCTACAGGTTGTCTTCCAGCTCACTCACCGCTCGCGCAGCGCCTCGGCACGGGCGCGGATAATCGGTTTGAGCAGGTAGCTGAGCACGCTCTTCTTGCCGGTGATGATGTCCACCGAGGCGACCATGCCGGGGATGATCAGCAGCGGGTTTTCCTCGCTGCCCAAATGACTCTTGTTGGTACGCAGCTTGATCACATAGAAGCTGTTGCCATCATCGTCGGTGACCGTGTCGGCACCAATCTGCTCCAGCTCGGCCTTGAGTCCACCGTAGATGGTGTAGTCATACGCGGTGAACTTGACCATCGCCTCCTGGCCGGGATGCAGGAAGGCAATGTCCTGTGGACGGATACGTGCCTCGACCAGCAGGTTTTCCCCCAGCGGCACGATTTCCACCAGATCGCTGCCCGGCTGAATCACCCCACCAATGGTGTTGACCAGCAGTTGCTTGACGATGCCACGCACCGGCGACGTGACCAATGTACGGTTGACCCGATCCTCCAGCGCCTTGCCGGTCGACTGGATCTTGCTCAGTTCGGTGCGTGCTTCATTCAGCTGCGTCAGCGCCTCACTGCGAAAGCGCCCACGGGTTTCATCAATCTTGCGCTCGACTTCCTTGATCGCTGCTTCGGCACGCGGAATGGCCAGGGTGGTGGCTTCCAGCTGACCACGGGCCTCGACTTCGGCGCGCTTGAGGCGCAACACCTCCACCTGGGAAATTGCCCCCTCGGCCACCAGCGGCTCGGACATGCGAATTTCCTGGCGCAACAGATTCAGGCTGTTACTGAACTGCCCCTGTTTGGAGGCGAACTCACGCAGTTCCTGACGGCGCTGGGTCAACTGTTCTTCCAGACCTGCAACTTCATCAAGCAATTGTTGCTTGCGGCTGTTGAACAGCTGAATCTCGTTATCCGCCAGCCCGGGGGCTTTTTCCCGTACTTCATCAGCCACCACCAGCTCGCGATCCTGCACTTCGGCGCTGAGGCGCTCCACCCGCAGCAACAGCGCCAGGCGGTCAGCCTCGGTCTCACCCACGTTGGAAGCAAAACGGGTGTCGTCCAACCGCAACAGCGGATCGCCCACTTCAACAATCTGCCCTTCACGGACAAACAGTTCGGCGACGATACCGCCTTCCAGGTTCTGAATTTTCTGCAAGCGTGAAGACGGAATCGCCTTGCCATCGCCGCGGGTCACTTCATCGACTACGGCAAAGTTGGCCCACAGCAGGCAGAACACCACAAAGGCGATCAAGCCCCAGATGGTCAGACGCACCACCCGTGGCGCATCCTCGATCAACGCTTTGTTGACCTCTGGCAGCGGCTCATCACCCAGCTCATCATGGCCGCCAAAATAGGCAGCCATGGCCTGGCGCAGGCTCTTCTTCTCAGGCGCGTTAGCTGACACTGATCTGCCCCTTCTTCAGCGCTTCCATCACACTGCCTTTTGGCCCGTCAGCGATGATCTGCCCACGGTCGACAATGATCAGCCGATCCACCAGGCTGAGCATCGAGGCGCGGTGCGTGACCAGCAACAGGGTCTTGGTGCCAATCACTGCAGACAGGCGCTGTTTGAGGCGCTCTTCGCCGGTGTTGTCCATCGCGCTGGTGGGTTCGTCGAGCAGCAGAATCGGCGGATCGAGCAGCAGCGCACGGGCCAGGGCAACGTTCTGCCGCTGGCCACCGGAGAGGTTCTGGCCGCGTTCGCCGACCTGCAGTTCATAGCCCTTGGGGTGCAAACGGGCGAATTCGTGTACGCCGGCCAGCTCGGCCGCCTGCAACACCAACTCGTCCTCCACATAGCGCGCCCCGGACACCAGGTTGTCGCGCAAGGTGCCGCTGAACAGCTGAATATCCTGCGGCACATAACCGATGTTGTGGCGCAGATCGCTGACATCCAGCTGGCGTACGTCGATACCGTCCACCAGCAAGCTACCGGCATCCGCTTGATATAAGCCGACGATCAGTTTTGCCAGCGAGCTTTTGCCCGAGCCGCTACGGCCGATGATGCCGATCTTCTCGCCCGGACGAACCACCAGATTGACGCCCAACAAGGCGGCCTGTTGCTGATCCGGGTAATGGAACTCCACCTGACGGAACTCCACCGCACCTTGCAAAGCCTGGCGCTTGAGCGGTCGCTCGTCGGCATGCCGCTCCTGCGGCAACTCCATCATCTGGTTGACCGAATCAAGGGTGACCCGCGCCTGCTGGTAGCGCGTAAGCAACCCGGAAACCTGTGTGAGCGGCCCCAGGGCACGGCTGCTGAGCATATAACAGGCGATCAAGCCGCCCATGCTCAGGTTGCCATCGATAATCTGGTACACGCCGAGCACGATCACCACCACACCGGCCAGTTGCTGCAGCAGCATGGTCGAGTTCATGGCCAGACTGGAGAGCATGCGCGCACGCAGCTCCAGACGACTGAGGGTGCCGATGGTCTGCTCCCACAGGTACTGGCGCTCGCTCTCGGCATTGTTGACCTTGACCGCATCCAGGCCGGCCAGGCTCTCGATCAGGCTCGACTGACGCTCAGCGGCCAGGGCCATGGTGCGCTGCATGGTTTCCGCCAGTGGCCGTTGCAACAGCCAGCCAATCAGCGCTACCAGCGGGAAGGCCAGGATCGGAATCCACACCAGGTGCCCGCCGATCATGGCGATCACCGCGAGAATCAGCAGGGTAAATGGCAGGTCGATGACGCTGGCCATGGTCAGCGAAGCGAGAAAATCACGCAGGCTTTGAAATTCGTGGATGTTCTGCGCGAAGCTGCCCACCCGCGCCGGACGGAACTTCATGGCCATGCCAGCGATGCGTTCGAACAGCGTGGCGGAGATGATCAGGTCGGTTTTCTTGCCCGCCAGATCCAGACACAGACCGCGCAGGGTCTTGAGCAGCAGATCGAAGCAAAATACTCCGGTGATACCAACGGCCAGCACCCACAGGGTCGCTTCGGCCTGGTTCGGTACGACCCGGTCATACACGTTCATCACGAACAGTGGTGTGGCCAGGCCGATCAGGTTGATCAGAAAGCTCGCGGCAACCGCATCGATATACAGCCAGCGGGAGCGCTTGAGGGTGTCGCGAAACCAAGAGGTGGCACGCGGAATCAGCTCACCACGGTTGAAATCGAATTTATGCAGCGGTTGAGCAAAGAACACCTGCCCGCTGTAATCCTTGGCCAGCGCCTCGGCACTGACCCGCACCTCGCCCCCTTCGCTTTCGCTGGGCATGATGCGTGCGCGGCCCTGATCATCCCAGCCCAGCAGAATGGCACTGCGACCGTCGTGCAGCAGCAGCAGAGCCGGCATGGCCAAAGCTGGAATCTTTTCCAGACCACGACGCAGCCAGCGCCCTTGCAAGCCGGCGCGTGCGGCGGCGCGTGGCAGCAATTCGGCACTCAAACGCTGTTCGGGAAGTGGCAGACCTGCGGTCAACATCGCGCGGCTGACCGATTTCTGGTGCAGGCTGCACAGCGACAACAGGCTATCTAGCAGAGGGTCGTCGTAGCGATCACGGGGATCGCTACGGGTTTGCATCGGGCTTGGATCTACTGCCACAAGGATTCACTCATACTTGAATAGGGCCTAATTCAGGCCCGGCAAGTTTACCTGAGCCTTGATCTCATCCAGCGGTGCAGCCGCCATAGGTGCAACTACACCCTGGCTCTTGAGCAGGGAGCCCATGGTGGCCTTGATCCGATACTGAGTAAACAGTTCAGTGAAGCGAACTTCCTCAAGACGACGCGAAGCGGTGAACAGTTCGTTCTCGCTGTCGAGCAGGTCCAGCAAGGTGCGATCACCAAGACTGAACTGCTTCTGATAGGACTCGCGCACACGACTGCTGTAATCGACATACTGCTGGGCAATCGGCAGCTGCTGGCGAGCATTTTCCAGGGCGTTCCAGGCCAGACCGAGGTCTTCGTTGAGCACACGCAGGGCATTGTTGCGGATGTCCATGGCCTGGTTGGTCTGATAGGCCTTGGACTGCAGATCAGCCTTGTTGCTACCGCCGGCAAACAGGTTGTAGCGCATGTTGACCATCGCGCTCCACTGGTTGTTATGGCCTTTCACGCCGTCCAGATTATTGTCCATACCGCGCGACAACTCGGCATCGAAACGTGGGTAGAAGGTCGACTTGGCCGCTTCATACTGCTGCTCGCTGGCCTTTACATCCGCCTCGGCCGAACTCAGAAACGGGTTGTTGGCCAGCATTTCCTGGCGCGCCGCTGACAGACTTTCCGGCAGAAGCCCCTGCAGACCAGTTGGACGAGTCAGCTCGCCCGCATCACGCCCCACCACGCTGAAATAGTTGACCTGCGCATCAGCCAGGTTGGTCTTCTCGGTAATCAGATTATTGCGAGCCTGGGCCAGGCGCGCTTCGGCCTGGTCGAGGTCGGCAGTGCGGCCAACACCGCTTTGGCTACGCAGGGTGATCTGATCGTAAATACGTTCGTGGCTCGCCAGGTTGTTCTCGGCCAGACGCACCAGTTCCTGGCGGGTCAGCACATCTAGATAGACCTGCGCTACGGCCAGCCCGGTACGTTCGGCAGTGCCCAGCAGTTCATAAGCACGGGCATTCACCGTGGCGCGCTGACGACCGACTTCACTGCTGGTGGCAAAACCGTCAAACAGCATCTGCTGCACACGCAGGCTGGATTCGCCGCGATTCAGGGTTTCAGTGTTGTGATTCAGACCGCGGGTGCCAGGGCTGTCAGTACCCTCACGCCCATAACCGGCCAACAGATCTACCTGTGGCAGGTACCCGCCTTTGGCGGCTTTCATCTGCTCTTCGACAGATAGACGCGCGTTGATGCCTGCCTGAATTTCTGGATGCACCTCAAGGGCACTTTGCATGGCTTCGTTGAGCGTCTGGCCATGGGCCGTCATCGATACAGCAAGAGCAAGAGGGAACAGTGCAAAAAAACGCATTGGGTGGAATTCCTTTCAGGCTGGGCTAGTGACTTGGAACAACGACGGCGCAATGCGCTTGACGCAAAGTGGCACAGGATACATAAACAGCCGAAAAAACGTGACACGCATCACAAGAGCAAAAACCAATATCAAAGTGACATCAGCGCGCGCATTGTTTATTATCGCGAGCACTCGGTCAATAGTTTGGCATATTAGTAATTCCAGAATGGAATAAGCCAAATTTATGACGACAATATTTTGTCAGGCAAGCAACATACATCGCAAAGCATTGCTTCACTATATTTAACGCTTTACCGAGCCCACACCGGAGCCCGCTTTATGAGCACAATCGTCGCCATCGTAAAAAGTCTTGTCGGTCAGGTTTTTGCCGTTTCTCTCGACGGCCTCAAGCGCCAAGTATTCGAAGGCGAACGTCTGCTCATGGGCGAACAGATCCTCACTGGTCTGGGCGGAGAAGTAACCCTGCAACTGGCCAACGGCGACGTGGTCGATGTAGCGCAGAACAGCAGCTGGCAGGCAGCCCCCAGCGAGGCGCCAGCCGACGCTGAAAAGGCCCAGGCCAATCCGGACCTGGAACAAGCCCTGGCAGCCGGCTTCGACCCCACCACCGACCTTGAGGCCACCGCAGCAGGCCCTGGTGCCGGCGGCGGCACTGGCGGCGCAGCGGGTGGCGGCCACAGTTTTGTGATGCTCACTGAGACTGGACAACAACTGGAAGCAACTGTCGGCTTTGAAACATCCAACCCGGGCCTGAACGGTACAGCCCAGGACGAGTTGTTTAATGCAGACGAGCAGACAACCGCAGCCAACAACATTCTGGACACCACTGCCCCTAACGCACCCAGCGTCACCCTGGCCAATGACAGTGGAGCCAACGCCACAGACCTGATCACTAATGACGGCACCTTGGTGATTGGTGGGATTGAACCAGGTGCTCTGGTCGAATACAGCACTGACGGCGGTGCAACCTGGAGCAATACCTTCACCCCCAATGAAGGCAGCAACACAGTCCTGGTGCGTCAAACCGACCCGACTGGCAATACATCGCCATCGTCGTCACTGACCTTCACCCTCGACACCCAGGTCACCGCGCCGACTCTCGCACTCACCACTGACAGCGGTGTCGCTGGCGATCTGATCAGCAACGATGGCAGCTACACCGTCAGCGGTACCGAGCCTGGCGCCCTGGTCGAGTACAGCACCGACGGCACCACCTGGAGCACCACCGCACCGGTGGCCGTAGAAGGCAGCAACACCATTCAAGTGCGTCAGACCGATGTCGCCGGCAACGTCTCGGCACCGTCCAGCCTGACCTTCACCGTCGACACCGCCGCCACTGCGGCCCCGACTGTGACCATCACCAGCGATGCCAACAACGATCAGCTGCTCAGCAACACTGAACTGGGCGCCGCCACCACCGTGGCCGTGACCGTCGGCCTGCCGGCCGGCGCGGTCGCTGGTGACACCCTCACCGTCACCGACG
Source organism: Pseudomonas cimarronensis (assembly GCF_049331905.1). GTDB lineage: Bacteria > Pseudomonadota > Gammaproteobacteria > Pseudomonadales > Pseudomonadaceae > Aquipseudomonas. The sequence goes on from NZ_CP186283.1 coordinate 3,461,866, forward strand.
GCACCACTCCGCAAGTCATCGTGCTGACCCAGCCACAAATCGACGCTGGCAACGTGGCCGTCACCGTGGCCCGTCCGGCTGAGGGCGCGGCACTCACCGTCACCGCCACCGTCACCGACAAAGCCGGCAACGTGTCACTGCCAGGCAGCGATAACGCCACCGTCGACACCGCCGCCACTGCGGCCCCGACTGTGACCATCACCAGCGATGCCAACAACGATCAGCTGCTCAGCAACACTGAACTGGGCGCCGCCACCACCGTGGCCGTGACCGTCGGCCTGCCGGCCGGCGCGGTCGCTGGTGACACCCTCACCGTCACCGACGGCACCACTCCGCAAGTCATCGTGCTGACCCAGCCACAAATCGACGCTGGCAACGTGGCCATCACCGTGGCCCGTCCGGCTGAGGGCGCGGCACTCACCGTCACCGCCACCGTCACCGACAAAGCCGGCAACGTGTCACTGCCAGGCAGCGATAACGCCACCGTCGACACCGCCGCCACTGCGGCCCCGACTGTGACCATCACCAGCGATGCCAACAACGATCAGCTGCTCAGCAACACTGAACTGGGCGCCGCCACCACCGTGGCCGTGACCGTCGGCCTGCCGGCCGGCGCGGTCGCTGGTGACACCCTCACCGTCACCGACGGCACCACTCCGCAAGTCATCGTGCTGACCCAGCCACAAATCGACGCTGGCAACGTGGCCATCACCGTGGCCCGTCCGGCTGAGGGCGCGGCACTCACCGTCACCGCCACCGTCACCGACAAAGCCGGCAACGTGTCACTGCCAGGCAGCGATAACGCCACCGTCGACACCGCCGCCACTGCGGCCCCGACTGTGACCATCACCAGCGATGCCAACAACGATCAGCTGCTCAGCAACACTGAACTGGGCGCCGCCACCACCGTGGCCGTGACCGTCGGCCTGCCGGCCGGCGCGGTCGCTGGTGACACCCTCACCGTCACCGACGGCACCACTCCGCAAGTCATCGTGCTGACCCAGCCACAAATCGACGCTGGCAACGTGGCCGTCACCGTGGCCCGTCCGGCTGAGGGCGCGGCACTCACCGTCACCGCCACCGTCACCGACAAAGCCGGCAACGTGTCACTGCCAGGCAGCGATAACGCCACCGTCGACACCGCCGCCACTGCGGCCCCGACTGTGACCATCACCAGCGATGCCAACAACGATCAGCTGCTCAGCAACACTGAACTGGGCGCCGCCACCACCGTGGCCGTGACCGTCGGCCTGCCGGCCGGCGCGGTCGCTGGTGACACCCTCACCGTCACCGACGGCACCACTCCGCAAGTCATCGTGCTGACCCAGCCACAAATCGACGCTGGCAACGTGGCCGTCACCGTGGCCCGTCCGGCTGAGGGCGCGGCACTCACCGTCACCGCCACCGTCACCGACAAAGCCGGCAACGTGTCACTGCCAGGCAGCGATAACGCCACCGTCGACACCGCCGCCACTGCGGCCCCGACTGTGACCATCACCAGCGATGCCAACAACGATCAGCTGCTCAGCAACACTGAACTGGGCGCCGCCACCACCGTGGCCGTGACCGTCGGCCTGCCGGCCGGCGCGGTCGCTGGTGACACCCTCACCGTCACCGACGGCACCACTCCGCAAGTCATCGTGCTGACCCAGCCACAAATCGACGCTGGCAACGTGGCCATCACCGTGGCCCGTCCGGCTGAGGGCGCGGCACTCACCGTCACCGCCACCGTCACCGACAAAGCCGGCAACGTGTCACTGCCAGGCAGCGATAACGCCACCGTCGACACCGCCGCCACTGCGGCCCCGACTGTGACCATCACCAGCGATGCCAACAACGATCAGCTGCTCAGCAACACTGAACTGGGCGCCGCCACCACCGTGGCCGTGACCGTCGGCCTGCCGGCCGGCGCGGTCGCTGGTGACACCCTCACCGTCACCGACGGCACCACTCCGCAAGTCATCGTGCTGACCCAGCCACAAATCGACGCTGGCAACGTGGCCGTCACCGTGGCCCGTCCGGCTGAGGGCGCGGCACTCACCGTCACCGCCACCGTCACCGACAAAGCCGGCAACGTGTCACTGCCAGGCAGCGATAACGCCACCGTCGACACCGCCGCCACTGCGGCCCCGACTGTGACCATCACCAGCGATGCCAACAACGATCAGCTGCTCAGCAACACTGAACTGGGCGCCGCCACCACCGTGGCCGTGACCGTCGGCCTGCCGGCCGGCGCGGTCGCTGGTGACACCCTCACCGTCACCGACGGCACCACTCCGCAAGTCATCGTGCTGACCCAGCCACAAATCGACGCTGGCAACGTGGCCATCACCGTGGCCCGTCCGGCTGAGGGCGCGGCACTCACCGTCACCGCCACCGTCACCGACAAAGCCGGCAACGTGTCACTGCCAGGCAGCGATAACGCCACCGTCGACACCGCCGCCACTGCGGCCCCGACTGTGACCATCACCAGCGATGCCAACAACGATCAGCTGCTCAGCAACACTGAACTGGGCGCCGCCACCACCGTGGCCGTGACCGTCGGCCTGCCGGCCGGCGCGGTCGCTGGTGACACCCTCACCGTCACCGACGGCACCACTCCGCAAGTCATCGTGCTGACCCAGCCACAAATCGACGCTGGCAACGTGGCCGTCACCGTGGCCCGTCCGGCTGAGGGCGCGGCACTCACCGTCACCGCCACCGTCACCGACAAAGCCGGCAACGTGTCACTGCCAGGCAGCGATAACGCCACCGTCGACACCGCCGCCACTGCGGCCCCGACTGTGACCATCACCAGCGATGCCAACAACGATCAGCTGCTCAGCAACACTGAACTGGGCGCCGCCACCACCGTGGCCGTGACCGTCGGCCTGCCGGCCGGCGCGGTCGCTGGTGACACCCTCACCGTCACCGACGGCACCACTCCGCAAGTCATCGTGCTGACCCAGCCACAAATCGACGCTGGCAACGTGGCCATCACCGTGGCCCGTCCGGCTGAGGGCGCGGCACTCACCGTCACCGCCACCGTCACCGACAAAGCCGGCAACGTGTCACTGCCAGGCAGCGATAACGCCACCGTCGACACCGCCGCCACTGCGGCCCCGACTGTGACCATCACCAGCGATGCCAACAACGATCAGCTGCTCAGCAACACTGAACTGGGCGCCGCCACCACCGTGGCCGTGACCGTCGGCCTGCCGGCCGGCGCGGTCGCTGGTGACACCCTCACCGTCACCGACGGCACCACTCCGCAAGTCATCGTGCTGACCCAGCCACAAATCGACGCTGGCAACGTGGCCGTCACCGTGGCCCGTCCGGCTGAGGGCGCGGCACTCACCGTCACCGCCACCGTCACCGACAAAGCCGGCAACGTGTCACTGCCAGGCAGCGATAACGCCACCGTCGACACCGCCGCCACTGCGGCCCCGACTGTGACCATCACCAGCGATGCCAACAACGATCAGCTGCTCAGCAACACTGAACTGGGCGCCGCCACCACCGTGGCCGTGACCGTCGGCCTGCCGGCCGGCGCGGTCGCTGGTGACACCCTCACCGTCACCGACGGCACCACTCCGCAAGTCATCGTGCTGACCCAGCCACAAATCGACGCTGGCAACGTGGCCGTCACCGTGGCCCGTCCGGCTGAGGGCGCGGCACTCACCGTCACCGCCACCGTCACCGACAAAGCCGGCAACGTGTCACTGCCAGGCAGCGATAACGCCACCGTCGACACCGCAGCCACTGCGGCCCCGACTGTGACCATCACCAGCGATGCCAACAACGATCAGCTGCTCAGCAACACTGAACTGGGCGCCGCCACCACCGTGGCCGTGACCGTCGGCCTGCCGGCCGGCGCGGTCGCTGGTGACACCCTCACCGTCACCGACGGCACCACTCCGCAAGTCATCGTGCTGACCCAGCCACAAATCGACGCTGGCAACGTGGCCATCACCGTGGCCCGTCCGGCTGAGGGCGCGGCACTCACCGTCACCGCCACCGTCACCGACAAAGCCGGCAACGTGTCACTGCCAGGCAGCGATAACGCCACCGTCGACACCGCCGCCACTGCGGCCCCGACTGTGACCATCACCAGCGATGCCAACAACGATCAGCTGCTCAGCAACACTGAACTGGGCGCCGCCACCACCGTGGCCGTGACCGTCGGCCTGCCGGCCGGCGCGGTCGCTGGTGACACCCTCACCGTCACCGACGGCACCACTCCGCAAGTCATCGTGCTGACCCAGCCACAAATCGACGCTGGCAACGTGGCCGTCACCGTGGCCCGTCCGGCTGAGGGCGCGGCACTCACCGTCACCGCCACCGTCACCGACAAAGCCGGCAACGTGTCACTGCCAGGCAGCGATAACGCCACCGTCGACACCGCCGCCACTGCGGCCCCGACTGTGACCATCACCAGCGATGCCAACAACGATCAGCTGCTCAGCAACACTGAACTGGGCGCCGCCACCACCGTGGCCGTGACCGTCGGCCTGCCGGCCGGCGCGGTCGCTGGTGACACCCTCACCGTCACCGACGGCACCACTCCGCAAGTCATCGTGCTGACCCAGCCACAAATCGACGCTGGCAACGTGGCCGTCACCGTGGCCCGTCCGGCTGAGGGCGCGGCACTCACCGTCACCGCCACCGTCACCGACAAAGCCGGCAACGTGTCACTGCCAGGCAGCGATAACGCCACCGTCGACACCGCCGCCACTGCGGCCCCGACTGTGACCATCACCAGCGATGCCAACAACGATCAGCTGCTCAGCAACACTGAACTGGGCGCCGCCACCACCGTGGCCGTGACCGTCGGCCTGCCGGCCGGCGCGGTCGCTGGTGACACCCTCACCGTCACCGACGGCACCACTCCGCAAGTCATCGTGCTGACCCAGCCACAAATCGACGCTGGCAACGTGGCCATCACCGTGGCCCGTCCGGCTGAGGGCGCGGCACTCACCGTCACCGCCACCGTCACCGACAAAGCCGGCAACGTGTCACTGCCAGGCAGCGATAACGCCACCGTCGACACCGCCGCCACTGCGGCCCCGACTGTGACCATCACCAGCGATGCCAACAACGATCAGCTGCTCAGCAACACTGAACTGGGCGCCGCCACCACCGTGGCCGTGACCGTCGGCCTGCCGGCCGGCGCGGTCGCTGGTGACACCCTCACCGTCACCGACGGCACCACTCCGCAAGTCATCGTGCTGACCCAGCCACAAATCGACGCTGGCAACGTGGCCGTCACCGTGGCCCGTCCGGCTGAGGGCGCGGCACTCACCGTCACCGCCACCGTCACCGACAAAGCCGGCAACGTGTCACTGCCAGGCAGCGATAACGCCACCGTCGACACCGCCGCCACTGCGGCCCCGACTGTGACCATCACCAGCGATGCCAACAACGATCAGCTGCTCAGCAACACTGAACTGGGCGCCGCCACCACCGTGGCCGTGACCGTCGGCCTGCCGGCCGGCGCGGTCGCTGGTGACACCCTCACCGTCACCGACGGCACCACTCCGCAAGTCATCGTGCTGACCCAGCCACAAATCGACGCTGGCAACGTGGCCGTCACCGTGGCCCGTCCGGCTGAGGGCGCGGCACTCACCGTCACCGCCACCGTCACCGACAAAGCCGGCAACGTGTCACTGCCAGGCAGCGATAACGCCACCGTCGACACCGCCGCCACTGCGGCCCCGACTGTGACCATCACCAGCGATGCCAACAACGATCAGCTGCTCAGCAACACTGAACTGGGCGCCGCCACCACCGTGGCCGTGACCGTCGGCCTGCCGGCCGGCGCGGTCGCTGGTGACACCCTCACCGTCACCGACGGCACCACTCCGCAAGTCATCGTGCTGACCCAGCCACAAATCGACGCTGGCAACGTGGCCGTCACCGTGGCCCGTCCGGCTGAGGGCGCGGCACTCACCGTCACCGCCACCGTCACCGACAAAGCCGGCAACGTGTCACTGCCAGGCAGCGATAACGCCACCGTCGACACCGCCGCCACTGCGGCCCCGACTGTGACCATCACCAGCGATGCCAACAACGATCAGCTGCTCAGCAACACTGAACTGGGCGCCGCCACCACCGTGGCCGTGACCGTCGGCCTGCCGGCCGGCGCGGTCGCTGGTGACACCCTCACCGTCACCGACGGCACCACTCCGCAAGTCATCGTGCTGACCCAGCCACAAATCGACGCTGGCAACGTGGCCATCACCGTGGCCCGTCCGGCTGAGGGCGCGGCACTCACCGTCACCGCCACCGTCACCGACAAAGCCGGCAACGTGTCACTGCCAGGCAGCGATAACGCCACCGTCGACACCGCCGCCACTGCGGCCCCGACTGTGACCATCACCAGCGATGCCAACAACGATCAGCTGCTCAGCAACACTGAACTGGGCGCCGCCACCACCGTGGCCGTGACCGTCGGCCTGCCGGCCGGCGCGGTCGCTGGTGACACCCTCACCGTCACCGACGGCACCACTCCGCAAGTCATCGTGCTGACCCAGCCACAAATCGACGCTGGCAACGTGGCCGTCACCGTGGCCCGTCCGGCTGAGGGCGCGGCACTCACCGTCACCGCCACCGTCACCGACAAAGCCGGCAACGTGTCACTGCCAGGCAGCGATAACGCCACCGTCGACACCGCCGCCACTGCGGCCCCGACTGTGACCATCACCAGCGATGCCAACAACGATCAGCTGCTCAGCAACACTGAACTGGGCGCCGCCACCACCGTGGCCGTGACCGTCGGCCTGCCGGCCGGCGCGGTCGCTGGTGACACCCTCACCGTCACCGACGGCACCACTCCGCAAGTCATCGTGCTGACCCAGCCACAAATCGACGCTGGCAACGTGGCCGTCACCGTGGCCCGTCCGGCTGAGGGCGCGGCACTCACCGTCACCGCCACCGTCACCGACAAAGCCGGCAACGTGTCACTGCCAGGCAGCGATAACGCCACCGTCGACACCGCCGCCACTGCGGCCCCGACTGTGACCATCACCAGCGATGCCAACAACGATCAGCTGCTCAGCAACACTGAACTGGGCGCCGCCACCACCGTGGCCGTGACCGTCGGCCTGCCGGCCGGCGCGGTCGCTGGTGACACCCTCACCGTCACCGACGGCACCACTCCGCAAGTCATCGTGCTGACCCAGCCACAAATCGACGCTGGCAACGTGGCCATCACCGTGGCCCGTCCGGCTGAGGGCGCGGCACTCACCGTCACCGCCACCGTCACCGACAAAGCCGGCAACGTGTCACTGCCAGGCAGCGATAACGCCACCGTCGACACCGCCGCCACTGCGGCCCCGACTGTGACCATCACCAGCGATGCCAACAACGATCAGCTGCTCAGCAACACTGAACTGGGCGCCGCCACCACCGTGGCCGTGACCGTCGGCCTGCCGGCCGGCGCGGTCGCTGGTGACACCCTCACCGTCACCGACGGCACCACTCCGCAAGTCATCGTGCTGACCCAGCCACAAATCGACGCTGGCAACGTGGCCGTCACCGTGGCCCGTCCGGCTGAGGGCGCGGCACTCACCGTCACCGCCACCGTCACCGACAAAGCCGGCAACGTGTCACTGCCAGGCAGCGATAACGCCACCGTCGACACCGCCGCCACTGCGGCCCCGACTGTGACCATCACCAGCGATGCCAACAACGATCAGCTGCTCAGCAACACTGAACTGGGCGCCGCCACCACCGTGGCCGTGACCGTCGGCCTGCCGGCCGGCGCGGTCGCTGGTGACACCCTCACCGTCACCGACGGCACCACTCCGCAAGTCATCGTGCTGACCCAGCCACAAATCGACGCTGGCAACGTGGCCGTCACCGTGGCCCGTCCGGCTGAGGGCGCGGCACTCACCGTCACCGCCACCGTCACCGACAAAGCCGGCAACGTGTCACTGCCAGGCAGCGATAACGCCACCGTCGACACCGCCGCCACTGCGGCCCCGACTGTGACCATCACCAGCGATGCCAACAACGATCAGCTGCTCAGCAACACTGAACTGGGCGCCGCCACCACCGTGGCCGTGACCGTCGGCCTGCCGGCCGGCGCGGTCGCTGGTGACACCCTCACCGTCACCGACGGCACCACTCCGCAAGTCATCGTGCTGACCCAGCCACAAATCGACGCTGGCAACGTGGCCGTCACCGTGGCCCGTCCGGCTGAGGGCGCGGCACTCACCGTCACCGCCACCGTCACCGACAAAGCCGGCAACGTGTCACTGCCAGGCAGCGATAACGCCACCGTCGACACCGCCGCCACTGCGGCCCCGACTGTGACCATCACCAGCGATGCCAACAACGATCAGCTGCTCAGCAACACTGAACTGGGCGCCGCCACCACCGTGGCCGTGACCGTCGGCCTGCCGGCCGGCGCGGTCGCTGGTGACACCCTCACCGTCACCGACGGCACCACTCCGCAAGTCATCGTGCTGACCCAGCCACAAATCGACGCTGGCAACGTGGCCGTCACCGTGGCCCGTCCGGCTGAGGGCGCGGCACTCACCGTCACCGCCACCGTCACCGACAAAGCCGGCAACGTGTCACTGCCAGGCAGCGATAACGCCACCGTCGACACCGCCGCCACTGCGGCCCCGACTGTGACCATCACCAGCGATGCCAACAACGATCAGCTGCTCAGCAACACTGAACTGGGCGCCGCCACCACCGTGGCCGTGACCGTCGGCCTGCCGGCCGGCGCGGTCGCTGGTGACACCCTCACCGTCACCGACGGCACCACTCCGCAAGTCATCGTGCTGACCCAGCCACAAATCGACGCTGGCAACGTGGCCATCACCGTGGCCCGTCCGGCTGAGGGCGCGGCACTCACCGTCACCGCCACCGTCACCGACAAAGCCGGCAACGTGTCACTGCCAGGCAGCGATAACGCCACCGTCGACACCGCCGCCACTGCGGCCCCGACTGTGACCATCACCAGCGATGCCAACAACGATCAGCTGCTCAGCAACACTGAACTGGGCGCCGCCACCACCGTGGCCGTGACCGTCGGCCTGCCGGCCGGCGCGGTCGCTGGTGACACCCTCACCGTCACCGACGGCACCACTCCGCAAGTCATCGTGCTGACCCAGCCACAAATCGACGCTGGCAACGTGGCCATCACCGTGGCCCGTCCGGCTGAGGGCGCGGCACTCACCGTCACCGCCACCGTCACCGACAAAGCCGGCAACGTGTCACTGCCAGGCAGCGATAACGCCACCGTCGACACCGCCGCCACTGCGGCCCCGACTGTGACCATCACCAGCGATGCCAACAACGATCAGCTGCTCAGCAACACTGAACTGGGCGCCGCCACCACCGTGGCCGTGACCGTCGGCCTGCCGGCCGGCGCGGTCGCTGGTGACACCCTCACCGTCACCGACGGCACCACTCCGCAAGTCATCGTGCTGACCCAGCCACAAATCGACGCTGGCAACGTGGCCGTCACCGTGGCCCGTCCGGCTGAGGGCGCGGCACTCACCGTCACCGCCACCGTCACCGACAAAGCCGGCAACGTGTCACTGCCAGGCAGCGATAACGCCACCGTCGACACCGCCGCCACTGCGGCCCCGACTGTGACCATCACCAGCGATGCCAACAACGATCAGCTGCTCAGCAACACTGAACTGGGCGCCGCCACCACCGTGGCCGTGACCGTCGGCCTGCCGGCCGGCGCGGTCGCTGGTGACACCCTCACCGTCACCGACGGCACCACTCCGCAAGTCATCGTGCTGACCCAGCCACAAATCGACGCTGGCAACGTGGCCGTCACCGTGGCCCGTCCGGCTGAGGGCGCGGCACTCACCGTCACCGCCACCGTCACCGACAAAGCCGGCAACGTGTCACTGCCAGGCAGCGATAACGCCACCGTCGACACCGCCGCCACTGCGGCCCCGACTGTGACCATCACCAGCGATGCCAACAACGATCAGCTGCTCAGCAACACTGAACTGGGCGCCGCCACCACCGTGGCCGTGACCGTCGGCCTGCCGGCCGGCGCGGTCGCTGGTGACACCCTCACCGTCACCGACGGCACCACTCCGCAAGTCATCGTGCTGACCCAGCCACAAATCGACGCTGGCAACGTGGCCATCACCGTGGCCCGTCCGGCTGAGGGCGCGGCACTCACCGTCACCGCCACCGTCACCGACAAAGCCGGCAACGTGTCACTGCCAGGCAGCGATAACGCCACCGTCGACACCGCCGCCACTGCGGCCCCGACTGTGACCATCACCAGCGATGCCAACAACGATCAGCTGCTCAGCAACACTGAACTGGGCGCCGCCACCACCGTGGCCGTGACCGTCGGCCTGCCGGCCGGCGCGGTCGCTGGTGACACCCTCACCGTCACCGACGGCACCACTCCGCAAGTCATCGTGCTGACCCAGCCACAAATCGACGCTGGCAACGTGGCCGTCACCGTGGCCCGTCCGGCTGAGGGCGCGGCACTCACCGTCACCGCCACCGTCACCGACAAAGCCGGCAACGTGTCACTGCCAGGCAGCGATAACGCCACCGTCGACACCGCCGCCACTGCGGCCCCGACTGTGACCATCACCAGCGATGCCAACAACGATCAGCTGCTCAGCAACACTGAACTGGGCGCCGCCACCACCGTGGCCGTGACCGTCGGCCTGCCGGCCGGCGCGGTCGCTGGTGACACCCTCACCGTCACCGACGGCACCACTCCGCAAGTCATCGTGCTGACCCAGCCACAAATCGACGCTGGCAACGTGGCCGTCACCGTGGCCCGTCCGGCTGAGGGCGCGGCACTCACCGTCACCGCCACCGTCACCGACAAAGCCGGCAACGTGTCACTGCCAGGCAGCGATAACGCCACCGTCGACACCGCCGCCACTGCGGCCCCGACTGTGACCATCACCAGCGATGCCAACAACGATCAGCTGCTCAGCAACACTGAACTGGGCGCCGCCACCACCGTGGCCGTGACCGTCGGCCTGCCGGCCGGCGCGGTCGCTGGTGACACCCTCACCGTCACCGACGGCACCACTCCGCAAGTCATCGTGCTGACCCAGCCACAAATCGACGCTGGCAACGTGGCCATCACCGTGGCCCGTCCGGCTGAGGGCGCGGCACTCACCGTCACCGCCACCGTCACCGACAAAGCCGGCAACGTGTCACTGCCAGGCAGCGATAACGCCACCGTCGACACCGCCGCCACTGCGGCCCCGACTGTGACCATCACCAGCGATGCCAACAACGATCAGCTGCTCAGCAACACTGAACTGGGCGCCGCCACCACCGTGGCCGTGACCGTCGGCCTGCCGGCCGGCGCGGTCGCTGGTGACACCCTCACCGTCACCGACGGCACCACTCCGCAAGTCATCGTGCTGACCCAGCCACAAATCGACGCTGGCAACGTGGCCGTCACCGTGGCCCGTCCGGCTGAGGGCGCGGCACTCACCGTCACCGCCACCGTCACCGACAAAGCCGGCAACGTGTCACTGCCAGGCAGCGATAACGCCACCGTCGACACCGCCGCCACTGCGGCCCCGACTGTGACCATCACCAGCGATGCCAACAACGATCAGCTGCTCAGCAACACTGAACTGGGCGCCGCCACCACCGTGGCCGTGACCGTCGGCCTGCCGGCCGGCGCGGTCGCTGGTGACACCCTCACCGTCACCGACGGCACCACTCCGCAAGTCATCGTGCTGACCCAGCCACAAATCGACGCTGGCAACGTGGCCGTCACCGTGGCCCGTCCGGCTGAGGGCGCGGCACTCACCGTCACCGCCACCGTCACCGACAAAGCCGGCAACGTGTCACTGCCAGGCAGCGATAACGCCACCGTCGACACCGCCGCCACTGCGGCCCCGACTGTGACCATCACCAGCGATGCCAACAACGATCAGCTGCTCAGCAACACTGAACTGGGCGCCGCCACCACCGTGGCCGTGACCGTCGGCCTGCCGGCCGGCGCGGTCGCTGGTGACACCCTCACCGTCACCGACGGCACCACTCCGCAAGTCATCGTGCTGACCCAGCCACAAATCGACGCTGGCAACGTGGCCGTCACCGTGGCCCGTCCGGCTGAGGGCGCGGCACTCACCGTCACCGCCACCGTCACCGACAAAGCCGGCAACGTGTCACTGCCAGGCAGCGATAACGCCACCGTCGACACCGCCGCCACTGCGGCCCCGACTGTGACCATCACCAGCGATGCCAACAACGATCAGCTGCTCAGCAACACTGAACTGGGCGCCGCCACCACCGTGGCCGTGACCGTCGGCCTGCCGGCCGGCGCGGTCGCTGGTGACACCCTCACCGTCACCGACGGCACCACTCCGCAAGTCATCGTGCTGACCCAGCCACAAATCGACGCTGGCAACGTGGCCATCACCGTGGCCCGTCCGGCTGAGGGCGCGGCACTCACCGTCACCGCCACCGTCACCGACAAAGCCGGCAACGTGTCACTGCCAGGCAGCGATAACGCCACCGTCGACACCGCCGCCACTGCGGCCCCGACTGTGACCATCACCAGCGATGCCAACAACGATCAGCTGCTCAGCAACACTGAACTGGGCGCCGCCACCACCGTGGCCGTGACCGTCGGCCTGCCGGCCGGCGCGGTCGCTGGTGACACCCTCACCGTCACCGACGGCACCACTCCGCAAGTCATCGTGCTGACCCAGCCACAAATCGACGCTGGCAACGTGGCCGTCACCGTGGCCCGTCCGGCTGAGGGCGCGGCACTCACCGTCACCGCCACCGTCACCGACAAAGCCGGCAACGTGTCACTGCCAGGCAGCGATAACGCCACCGTCGACACCGCCGCCACTGCGGCCCCGACTGTGACCATCACCAGCGATGCCAACAACGATCAGCTGCTCAGCAACACTGAACTGGGCGCCGCCACCACCGTGGCCGTGACCGTCGGCCTGCCGGCCGGCGCGGTCGCTGGTGACACCCTCACCGTCACCGACGGCACCACTCCGCAAGTCATCGTGCTGACCCAGCCACAAATCGACGCTGGCAACGTGGCCGTCACCGTGGCCCGTCCGGCTGAGGGCGCGGCACTCACCGTCACCGCCACCGTCACCGACAAAGCCGGCAACGTGTCACTGCCAGGCAGCGATAACGCCACCGTCGACACCGCCGCCACTGCGGCCCCGACTGTGACCATCACCAGCGATGCCAACAACGATCAGCTGCTCAGCAACACTGAACTGGGCGCCGCCACCACCGTGGCCGTGACCGTCGGCCTGCCGGCCGGCGCGGTCGCTGGTGACACCCTCACCGTCACCGACGGCACCACTCCGCAAGTCATCGTGCTGACCCAGCCACAAATCGACGCTGGCAACGTGGCCATCACCGTGGCCCGTCCGGCTGAGGGCGCGGCACTCACCGTCACCGCCACCGTCACCGACAAAGCCGGCAACGTGTCACTGCCAGGCAGCGATAACGCCACCGTCGACACCGCCGCCACTGCGGCCCCGACTGTGACCATCACCAGCGATGCCAACAACGATCAGCTGCTCAGCAACACTGAACTGGGCGCCGCCACCACCGTGGCCGTGACCGTCGGCCTGCCGGCCGGCGCGGTCGCTGGTGACACCCTCACCGTCACCGACGGCACCACTCCGCAAGTCATCGTGCTGACCCAGCCACAAATCGACGCTGGCAACGTGGCCGTCACCGTGGCCCGTCCGGCTGAGGGCGCGGCACTCACCGTCACCGCCACCGTCACCGACAAAGCCGGCAACGTGTCACTGCCAGGCAGCGATAACGCCACCGTCGACACCGCCGCCACTGCGGCCCCGACTGTGACCATCACCAGCGATGCCAACAACGATCAGCTGCTCAGCAACACTGAACTGGGCGCCGCCACCACCGTGGCCGTGACCGTCGGCCTGCCGGCCGGCGCGGTCGCTGGTGACACCCTCACCGTCACCGACGGCACCACTCCGCAAGTCATCGTGCTGACCCAGCCACAAATCGACGCTGGCAACGTGGCCGTCACCGTGGCCCGTCCGGCTGAGGGCGCGGCACTCACCGTCACCGCCACCGTCACCGACAAAGCCGGCAACGTGTCACTGCCAGGCAGCGATAACGCCACCGTCGACACCGCCGCCACTGCGGCCCCGACTGTGACCATCACCAGCGATGCCAACAACGATCAGCTGCTCAGCAACACTGAACTGGGCGCCGCCACCACCGTGGCCGTGACCGTCGGCCTGCCGGCCGGCGCGGTCGCTGGTGACACCCTCACCGTCACCGACGGCACCACTCCGCAAGTCATCGTGCTGACCCAGCCACAAATCGACGCTGGCAACGTGGCCATCACCGTGGCCCGTCCGGCTGAGGGCGCGGCACTCACCGTCACCGCCACCGTCACCGACAAAGCCGGCAACGTGTCACTGCCAGGCAGCGATAACGCCACCGTCGACACCGCCGCCACTGCGGCCCCGACTGTGACCATCACCAGCGATGCCAACAACGATCAGCTGCTCAGCAACACTGAACTGGGCGCCGCCACCACCGTGGCCGTGACCGTCGGCCTGCCGGCCGGCGCGGTCGCTGGTGACACCCTCACCGTCACCGACGGCACCACTCCGCAAGTCATCGTGCTGACCCAGCCACAAATCGACGCTGGCAACGTGGCCGTCACCGTGGCCCGTCCGGCTGAGGGCGCGGCACTCACCGTCACCGCCACCGTCACCGACAAAGCCGGCAACGTGTCACTGCCAGGCAGCGATAACGCCACCGTCGACACCGCCGCCACTGCGGCCCCGACTGTGACCATCACCAGCGATGCCAACAACGATCAGCTGCTCAGCAACACTGAACTGGGCGCCGCCACCACCGTGGCCGTGACCGTCGGCCTGCCGGCCGGCGCGGTCGCTGGTGACACCCTCACCGTCACCGACGGCACCACTCCGCAAGTCATCGTGCTGACCCAGCCACAAATCGACGCTGGCAACGTGGCCATCACCGTGGCCCGTCCGGCTGAGGGCGCGGCACTCACCGTCACCGCCACCGTCACCGACAAAGCCGGCAACGTGTCACTGCCAGGCAGCGATAACGCCACCGTCGACACCGCCGGTCCAACCGTTGTCATCAGCACCACCGACAGCAACCTGTCAGTCGGGGAAGCCACAACACTGACCTTTACATTCAGCGAGTCTGTCAGCGGCTTTACTGCAAGTGACATCGTTCCTACCGGCGGCGTGATCAGCAATCTGGTGCAGTCGGTAGGTAATCCTGCAGTCTGGACAGCTACTTTCACTTCAACAGGTGGCGGTTCGCCGAGCGTTAGCCTGCCTGCCGGTAGCTATACCGACCTGGTGGGTAACGCCGGTGCTGCTGACAGCCTGAACCTTAACAGTGACCCGATTGCCAGTAACGACAACTATCTGGTTTCAGGGTTAGTCGGTCAGTACTTCGGCTATAACGACACAGCCACAGGAGCGGGAAATAACGGTGCCAATCTGACCAACCTTGCTCAGGTAGAAACCTTTATCAATGGTCGTGCGCCTACAGCCACCTTCACAGCCACAAGTCTGAACTACGGCCCTATTGGAAATGGCGGTTTGGGCAACGGTACGAACCTGCAGACGTTCCTTGGTGGAGATGCGTCAAGTCTTTCAAGCGACCCAGCGAGTACCTCTGATGCCATTCTCAGACTCAACGGTCTTATCAATCTGACGGCTGGAAACTACCAATTCCGTGTAACGGCCGATGATGGCTTCAGTATCCGTATCAATGGCCAAACGGTTGCAGAGTACAACGGTAATCAAGGGCCAACAGCGCGCGAATCCTTGGTATTCACAGTGCCGGAAGGCGGCGCACAGCAGTTTGAAATTGTCTATTGGGATCAGGATGGCAATGCTCAACTGACCGTTGAACTGCGCCCCCAAGGCGGTAGCTACAGCGTCGTGGGCGGCAGCTCGTTGCAGCATGAGAACCCAGCATTGGTCACCAACGAAGATCAGCCACTGACCATCAGCCCAGCAACGCTGTTGGGCAACGACACAGACCCGGATGGCAACCCGCTGAGCATTATGAGTGTGCAGGGTGCGACGCATGGCAGCGTCGCGCTGGTTGGTGGCAACGTGGTGTTTACCCCTGACGCCAACTACAACGGTGCGGCAACTTTCACTTACACCGTAAGTGATGGCCTGGGCGGCCTTTCCACTGCAACAGTAACACTTGGTATCAAGCCCGTTAACGATGCGCCGGTGGCCGTTGCCGATAGCGCTATAACCAATGAAGGCTCACCTGTCACCATCAACGTGCTGGCCAACGATACGGATGTTGACGGTGACATCCTGATGGTTACCGGGGCGACAGCCAGCAATGGCACTGTTGTGGTCAACACCAATAACACCCTGACTTTTACCCCCGCTTCGGGCTTCAGCGGTACTGCCATCATCAATTACAGTATCAACGACGGTAATGGTGGAACAGCAACCGCTCAGGCATTCGTTGAGGTTCAACCAGTAGCCAACGGCATAAACCTCCAAGTAAATACCAGCTCAACTATCGTGGTAAGCACAAGTTTTGAGACTGTTACAGCTGGGAATCTTAATACCAACATCTTGGAAGGCTGGTCACACGCTAGTGTGGTCGACCCAACAAATGGAGGAACACGTCAGTTTGAGGTTTGGCGAAGTGGTGAAAGCATGTCGACAGAAAGTGGCAGTATTACGGCAAATGCTGGCACAGGAAACGGCACCAATTTCCTTGAGCTCAATGTGGTACCAAATGGCTCCACATTACCGGAAACCTTGGGCCTGCAACGTTCGATATCTACCGTGGCAGGCGATTTGTACACGCTAAGTCTTGATTATGCCGGCCGCTCTAGCTATGGAGTTAATACCACACGGATTCATGTGGAGGTGGATGGTGTACGTATTGGCACCTTCGCCGACATCAGTAGCAATACAAGCCTGACGTGGCAGACTTTACAATTCAGCTTTGTAGGCACAGGTGGTAATCAGTCGGTTCGTATCATTACTGATCAGATAACAAATACACCCGGACGTTTTACTGGCGGCCGAGGCACTTTTATCGACGACATTGTGATTGAACGCAGCAAAGGCGCAATTGCCGGAAATGCGCAGAGCGGTGCCAAGACTAATATTTCCTTGAACGGTTTGATTACCACCACCCTGATTGACAATGACAGTTCCGAACAAGGCTTTATTACACTGCATGGTTTGCCAGACGGCGCCCTATTTTTCAGCCAAGCAAATCCAGCAGGCATTGCGGCAAGTAACGGTTCTGTGACCTTTAACATCAACCAGCTGTCAACGGCATCTCTGCAACTGGACAGCAGTTACAAGGGGCATATCAATTTAAGCGTCGAAGCTTTCTCGGTCGAGACAAGCAACGGTAATCAGTCCTCCAGCAGCACAGCCGAACTGCAGTTGGTGATCGCCTCGCCAAATAATATAAACAATCAGCTCTCTGCCACAGACACGATTGTTGGTAGCAGCGCTAATGACACCTTGCTAGGTTCATCTCGCGCAGACTTACTAATAGGTGGTGATGGTAATGATGTGATTTTTGGCAATGCTGGCAATGACACTATTGTTGGCGGCCGAGGAAACGACACACTCTGGGGCGGCAGCGGAGCTGATACCTTTGTTTGGAAAGCAGGTGATTTGAACAGTGCAGGCGGCAATGACGTGATCAAAGACTTCACGATGACGGGCACATCGCGAGACACAATTGACCTGCATGACCTGCTGCAAGGCGAGAATGACGGCAATATTCTCAACTACCTGCGCGTAGATACTGCAACGTCTACCCTGCTGATCAGCAGCACAGGGGTGCTCAACGCCAGCGGCAGCAATGCTGATGTGACCATCAAGCTGGAGAACGGCAGCGGCGGTAACCTGAATATCAACCCCGGCAACCTCAGCCAGGCTGATCTGGTCAACTCGCTGATTGCCGGTGCCGATCCGCTGATCAAAATCGACCATAACTGATGACCACAACCCCGCTACCATAAGGTGGCGGGGTTGTTCAGTCAGGGTGGCCACAGAGGCAAGGAGCGGTCGATGTTGTATGTAAAGCGGGACGCCTGGGGCAATCTGCAACAGGTGGAAGCGGCGCCCTTCGAGGGCATGGATGGCGAGTTGTTGGCCGACAGCCAGGAAGCTCAGGCCTGGTATGCCAACCAGACGGTCGAAAGCAGCCTGCTGCAACTCAAGCAGAGCGACCTAGACATGATCCGGGTACTGGAAGACTTGATTACCGTACTGATCCGTAAAGGTGTGGTACGCATCACCGACCTGCCAGAGGCCGCGCAAAGCAAGCTGGTCGGCCGTAGCAAGGCGCGGGATGCCTTGGGCGGGCTGCATCGGTTGATCAATGATGATGAATCAAAGCTGATCTGATCCAAGCGCATTGACACGTCAGACTAACAAGGGTTCGCGGGCATGGCCCGCGCCTCCAGAAACTGCTGTCAGCGCCAAGGCCCGGGCTCACCGAACAGACGCCCCTGTACGCCGCTAATGCCCATGGCACGTAGCACCTGCCACTCCCCTTCGCTTTCCACACGTTCGGCAATCAACGGCAAATCAATGCTGTTGGCCGCGCGCTGCATGGCCTCGATAAACAGGCGTTTGTCGTTTTCCTGATCGATGTCGCGGATATAGCTGCCATCCACCTTGAGGTAGCCCAGGCCCAGCTTGGCCAGGTTGCCGATCATGCTAAAACGTCCACCAAAGTGCTGCAGGCCGAGACCAAAACCCAGGCTGCGCAAGCGCTGGGTCAGGCTTTCCAGCGCAGCCTGATCGGGGAGCTGGTCTTCATCCAACTCCAGGGTCAAACGCGGCCCCAGCTGGCGGTTCTGCTGCAGTACGGCATACAGTGCCGCCAGCGCTTGTGGATCACGAATACTGCTGCCAGACAGGCTCAGCGCCACAGCGGCCTGATGCCCTTGCAGCTGTTTGAGCACCAGACCCAGCATGACCTGATCCAGCCGCGCAGCCCAACCGAAACGCTCAACCCAGGGCAGGAAGCGCCCGGCGGGAATCAATGCGCCCTGTTCATCCAGTACCCGCGCCAGCACCTTGTGGTGCAGCACGCGCGCCGGGTCACCGGCAGCCACTACCGGCTGGAAGAACAACTGGATACGCCCCTGCGCCAGGGCCTGATCCAGCAGGCGGTACCAGCTTTGCCCTTCATCCACCGCCAGCGACTGTTCAAGCAGTTCATTGAATGCCCAACTCGGTTGCGCCTGGCTGGCGGCTTGCGCCAAGGCGCTGTCCAGCGCGCGGAACAGATCGTCTTCTGCTGCACCCGGGGCGAAACCGGTCAGGCCCATATGCGCGACCGGCAGGCAGTCGCTGGCTCCAGTTTGCTGCAGGCTGTTTAACTTCTGTTCCAGCTGCTCAGCCAGCTGTTGCGCCTCAAGCCGTTCATACCCCGGCGCGAGCAAGGCAAACTCGCCACCGCGGTTACGCGCCAGAACAAAACGCCCTTGGCTGAGCTGTTGCAGCTGCTCGGCAATGCTGACCAGCAACTGGTCGGTGCGCTGACCGCCCAGGCGCTGGTTGAGGCCGCTCAGGTCATTGACCCGCAGCAATAGCAAATAACCACTGCAGGCCTGCTCGTCGACATTCAGTCGGGCATGCAGTTGCAGATCGAAATAGCGCCGGTTGGCCAGCCCGGTCAGGCTGTCCTGATAGGCTTCAGCCCGCAACGCTTCACTGCGTGCGGCCTCTTCGGCAAACAGTGCCTTGAGCTTGCCGACCATCTGGTTCATGGCGTTGACTACCCGGCGAAACTCGGGGGTTTTCGGCAGTTCCGGCAAGCTGAGGAATTCGCGGCGGGCGATGGCATTGGACTGCTCGACCATATAATCCAGCGGCCGCAGCTGGCGCTTGAGCAGCAGCACACCAAGGGCAATACACAGCACACCGCTCAGGGTCAGCCACAACAGATTGCCAAGGGTGCTCTGCCAGAGTTTGCCGACAGCAAACAACGGGTGACTGATGACCTGCACCTGCGCGGCCTGACGCCAGCCATCACTGACAATCGCATCGCCCTGGGCTGGCTCCAGATCGACCAGGCGGGCAAACCACTGAGGCGCCTCGCCGCTGACCGGCACACCGCTGCGTTCAACCAACAGCTTGCCGGTGGCCGGGTCGGTAACGCGAATGCTCTCGAAATAACCACTGTCGAAGATCGAGCTGACCATCAATTCGATCATCGCGGTGTCGTTGACATGCGGGCTGAGCGAGAGACCCAGCGCCGTGGCGGCATCCTGGGCATGGGCGCGCAGCTGGTTGACCTGCTGCTCACGCGAGCTTTCCACACTGACCAGAAAACTGCCGACGAAATTCACCAGCATCAACATGCAGATGGCGATAAACAGCTGCTTGAACAACGACATCAACCACTCCTGTCGAGCCCACCGCACAGTTACCGGCCCGAATACGCGTAAACAGATCAGATCGTCGCAGCCGGCGCGGCACTCAGAAAGCGCTAACGCCCGCTCGCTGCCTTGCGGCACGACGCCCGCCATGGTGCGTGGCGCAGGCACAAAACACAATGTCCACAGCACCTGCGTGGGCAATTCAGCGGAGGGGATCGAGAGGGTTGCGATGGCGGTCGCATTGCCTGTTGCAGGCAAGCGACCGCACAACGAAGGTGGAACTTAGGCGCGGGGCAGACCACGCAGATGGATAAACCCGAACAGCAGCACTTGCAGACGCTGCAACCAGAGCTGCGGCTGGCCAACCAGGCGCGCGTTGAACAGCAGCATCTCGCCGAGATGCGCCAGCAGCATACCCCCGGCAATCAGATTGACCGCCAGGTGCCAGCCCTCACCCATGGGATAGATCAGGTTGAGCAGCGCCAGCAACCAGAATGTGGCCAGTGCGCCCTTAGCGAATATCAGAACAGGCATGAAGCACTCCTTAATCAGGTGAAAAACCTGAGCAGTCTGCCCTGATAACGCCTCAAGTGAGTCCGCACTTTGGTCGGGTCGAGTGACGCAGCAACACTTAACGCAGGGTCAGGGCAATCGGCGTATCACCGAAGTCAAAGCAGCCGAGGAAAGTCTTGATATCCAGCAGATTGCCGTCGACTTTTACATCCCCCAGTAGCGCACCCTTGAGCAGGCCGTTCTCGCCGCTCATCACGGTGTCCAGGTAGGTCTTGTCGAGGGTCAGCTTGAGCGTGGTGCCCTCCGGGATGCCCTGATGCAACTGCACGACGCCACGGCGCACTTCCAGTGCCCACTGCTCACCAATATCCGGGAAGCTGAAACCCAGGGTCAGCTGCACATCATTGGCCTTGTCCGGGTCGACGCGGGTAATCCAGTTCTGCAGGAAGATCCGCGCCGGGAAGGTCTTCAGCATGTCCGCCGAGAGAAACGCGCTGCGCATGCTCACGGCCATCTGCTGCACATCCTCACCAGCC
Organism: Pseudomonas cimarronensis; assembly: GCF_049331905.1. Lineage (GTDB taxonomy): Bacteria > Pseudomonadota > Gammaproteobacteria > Pseudomonadales > Pseudomonadaceae > Aquipseudomonas. The sequence continues at coordinate 3,483,280 of NZ_CP186283.1, forward strand.
AGCTTGCCTTCCAGCTCCATAGCGCTCATCAGGTACCAGTTACGCCAGTTGATGTTCATGCTGGCGTAACCCAGCTTGCGGAAGCTGCGGGCCTTGATATCGCGGGCCAGCGTGTCCTCGTTGTCCACCTGAATGGCGTAGCTGGACAGTTCGGCAGCCCATTGGTAATCACCCTTGAGGTAAGCCTCGCCGGCGGCCAGCAGCAGTTTTTCCCGACCGCCCATCAAGGCAATCAGACGCTCGGCTTTATCTTTGGGCGGCAGCGGATCAAGCGCCACCGGGTCACCCTGGAACCAGCCCAGGTAGCCGTTGTAGATCTGCCGCACGCTGTGTTTCACCGTGCCGTAGTACTCGCGCAGGTAAGGCGTGTAGCCGGCCAGGTGCGGTGGCAGTTTGACCTTCTCGACCAGCTCGTCCGGGGTCAGGCCCTTGTTCATCCAGCGCACGGTCTGATCATGGATATAGGCGATGCCGTCGCGGGTCATTCGCAACACTTCCTCGACCTTGTCCTGGCCACTGACCGGGCGGCCATGCAGCGGCACCATGTGCTCGGCCTGATAGGCGCGCAGCTTGTCCAGGCTTTCGACCCACACCACCGGGTCGCGGAACTTGGTGCCGCGCAGGGTGTGGATATTCGGCAGGGTTGGCCCCTGCTCCACCTCGGCGCTGATCAGCACGCGGTTATCCGGCAGGTAGACGATGATCTCGTCCGGCGCTTCGCTGGGCACATGCAGAAACTGCAGGTCCAGGCCGGCGATGCGCGTATCGAGCTTGTCCTTGAAGGTCAGGGTCGGCGCGATAAAGGTCGACGCCTCTGCCTTGGCCAGCGGGCCTATCCCGGCGTTCATCTGTTCATGGTCACTGGCCGGCAGCGCCGCACCGAAGCTGTAGCCGGAACGCACCGAGAGAATCGGCCCGACCAGCGCGCCCTGGGCCACCACATTGGCCAGCAGGGTGTCGTGAGCGATGATCTGCACCTCGCCATTGCGCACCTGCTCTTCCGTGACGAAGGCCTTCACGCCGTTGATGTGGTCCGGGTGGAAGTGGGTGTAGACAACCGCCTTGACCGGCTTGTCGCTGATCTTGCGGAACTCGGCCATGATCTTGCGCGACTCGCTGACCGACTCGCCGGTGTCGATGATGATCAGCCCTTCCGGCGCCTCGATCATCGCCACGTTGCCCAGCTGCCAGCCGACAGCGGAATAAACGTTGCCGGCCACCTGGTAGACCTTCTGCGCGAAGTGCTTGGTGTGCTCGGCCAGCTCCGGATTGATCGACGGGCGGATCTGTTCTTCGGGCAACGCGGCCTGACCGGCCAGGGGTAATGCCAGGCTCAGCAGCACGGCGGCAGTTCGATTCAGTAAAAACATGCGAGTCGCTCATTGTTATTGGCGGTATTGGCAGAGTGGCCAAGCGACAGCAATAATTCCAATGCATTCCAAATCAATAAATGATGCAATCAGCGCATGAACGATCTTCGTCAGCTTCGCCATTTTGTCGCCCTTGCCGAACACGGCCATTTCGCCCGTGCCGCCGAAGCCGTGCACCTCAGCCAACCCGCGCTCAGTCGCAGCATCCAGGCGCTGGAAGCCAGCCTCGGCTGCAACCTAGTCGACCGCCATAGCCGCGGTATCAGCCTGACCACCCACGGCCAACTGGTGCTGGAACATGCACAGCGCCTGCTGGCGGGCAGCCAGGCGCTGAAAAACGCCGTCAGCCAGCTGGGTAATCTAGAAACCGGTGAACTGCGCCTGGGCGCCGGCCCCTACCCGGCCGCACGACTGGTGCCACGGGCGGTGGGTCGCATGGCGCTGCGCTACCCACGGGTGCGGGTCAACCTGCAGATCGGCAACTGGCTGGAACTGCGCAGCAGTCTGCTGGATGACGCCCTAGAGCTGTTTGTCGCCGACAGCCGTGAACTGCTCGATGACCCACTGCTGTGCATCGAACCACTGCAGCGCCACAACGGAGTGCTGTTCTGTCGCCCCGGCCATCCACTGCTGGCCCATACAACGCTGCGCATGCACGATCTACTCGATTACCCGCTGGCAGGCACCCAGCTGCCACTGGCGGTGGCGCGCAGCCTTAGCGCACTCAGCGGGCGCGAGCAGCCGCTGAGCATTCAATGCGACAACTTTATGGTGCTCAAAGCCCTGGTGGCCGACAGCGACGTGCTGAGCATGGCGCCTTGGGATGTGGTGGCGGAGGATGTGCAGGCCGGTCGCCTGGCGCGTTTACCCCTGGCCGACGGCGTACTGACCGAGCAATCGGCCTACGCCTTGATCAGCCGCGCCGGGCATAGTCTGTCGCCGGCAGCCGAGGTCATTCGTGAGGAAATCCTGGCCGAAGAGCGCATCTTCGGCCAGCAGGTGGTGGATACGTCTAACTGACTGGCGTATGCCATCAGTTACGCTGACGCTCCCAGCCGCGCCGTTCATCACGCCGCTGTTCGCCACCATGGCGGCCGTCGTAACGCTCCTGACGGTGTTGCGAGCGCTCGCGAGAGTACTCCCGCGGGCGGTTATCCCAGCCGGCACGCGGCTGCACGGCGCGGTAGTCGTGGCGCTTCTGATAGCTATGCGGTTGGTAATGCCGCGGGGGTGGCGCCGGCACGTAATAGCGCGGGGGCTGACGGTAATGTTCGTGGCGCCGCCCGTCATGGCGGTAGGCCGGATAACGCTGCTGCGGCACCACATAGACCGGGTAGCGCTGCACTTGGTAATAGGTGGTCGAATAGTGCCGGTCATAACCACGGTGGCCATAGCCACTGCCGCCGCCGTAGACCGCACAACCGCTTAACGAGACAAACAACAGCGCCAACAGCATGGATTTATAGGACATGGCGGCCTCCTTCGACCGCAGGTACGGCAACAACTGCTGTCGCTGCCAGGGATGGCTCCCAACTGATCAGACAACACCAGCCCCTCGCCAGTGCGCAGCGTGTGCACGGCAGATTTCATGACAAATTATTTCAGCACCGATAGCGCCTTCGTTTCGGCTACACAGGCCAACCTGGCACAGTCCTCGCTTAAGCCAGGCAGCATCAAGGAAATGCGTACGGCAGCAAGTCGCTTGCAGCCTGACAATTGGCAATGGTCGACTAGGGTTCCGATTCACCGCAGCGTACTGCGGTGGGTGTCCGGTCCGAGAGTCGACGACCTCAAGTAACGGCTCAGGCCATGGGGTTACACGGCGGGATAAAAGCCCGGGAGAACGCACAGCACAGCTGTCCGCTTTCCTGTTCCCGCTGACTGACCCGAGGTAACCATGCCCCTACGTACCCTGCTCGCCCGCCTTACCTGCAGCTGCCTGCTGGCCAGCCTGCTGTTGCAACCGGCCCATGCCGCCACTGAACCGAAAACCTTCAAGCTGTGCTGGTCGATCTTTGCCGGCTGGATGCCCTGGGGCTATGCCGCCAGCGAAGGGATCATGCAGAAATGGGCCGAAAAGTACGGTATCCGCGTCGAGATCAGCGAGGTGCCGGATTACGTCGGCTCGATTGAACGCTACAGCACCGGCGAGTTCGATGCCTGCTCGATGACCAATATGGATGCGCTGACCATCCCGGCTGCGGCGGGCGTGGATTCCACCGCACTGATCATCGGCGATTTCTCCAACGGTGCGGATGCCATCCTGCTACGCGGCCCGGGCCTGACCCTGAAGGATCTCAAGGGCAAGACCGTGCTGCTGGTGGAAAACTCGGTGTCGCACTACCTGCTCAGCCGCGCCCTGGAATGGGCGTTGCTCAAGCCTGAGGATGTGACCATCCAGCACGTCTCCGACACGCAGATTGCCGAGGCCTTTCTCGCCGGCCAGGGCGATGCGGTGATCACCTGGAACCCGATCCTGGCCAAGATCAAACAGCAGGCCCAGGTCAGCCAGGTATTCAGCTCCAACCTGATTCCCGGCGAGATCGTCGACCTCACTGTGGTCAACAGCAAAGTCCTCGCCGCCCACCCGGAACTAGGCAAAGCGCTGACCGGCGCCTGGTTCGAAACCCAGCGACTGATGGGCATGCCCACCGATGCCGGGCGCGCAGCACGGGCGAAAATGGCCAGCGCCGCCGGCACCACGCCGGAGGATTTCAGCCAGCAACTGGACACCCTACGCTCGTTCTACTCGCCGCGTTACGCCCTTGCCTTTGCCCGCGCCAACAAGATGCCCGAGCTGATGCAACGGGTCGCCCAGTTCGCCGACCAGCAGAAGCTGCTCGGCCACGACGGCAAGGGCCTGGACAAGCTCGGCATCGCCTTCAGCGGTGAGCGCAGCCTGGGCAATGCCGACAACATCCTGCTGCGCTTCGATGGCCGCTATATGCAAATGGCCGCAGACAAGCAACTTTGAGAAACAGTCTACGATCTGCTGCGCGTCAGCTCTGCTGCGTTAAAAACAGGCTCGGCAAGCCGCTTGCGGCTAACGCGCTTTAGCGCGGCCCAGAAGGCGAGTGAAACGAGTAATGCTCATTTAGCAGACGCCCCGCAATGCAGCACAGCCGCTGCATTGCGCACCGCCAGGGCGCACAAGCCAGGCCTGGTGTCAGCAGAAACCCCGTGCCAGCGGGCTAGTTCAAGCTGGCACGATGTTCGCAGTACCTAACTCGTGCAGGAACAACCCGCTGTGGCGGGATCGCGGCACCACAACTTGCAATAGCTGACTAGGGTTCCGATCCGCGTTCCGATGAATACGGGTGACTGGTCCGAGAGTTGGCGACCTCCTTCGAGGTTACACGGCGGGATAAAAGCCCGGGAGAACGCGCCCCACCCGTGGGGAAACCGCCGCGCACTCCTGCCCGTCTTTCTCGAACTGGAGGCTCCACCATGCGTAAGACCCGTCTGTGTTCAGTACTCGCCGCCGGCCTGGCCGCCGCCATCAGCCTCAATAGCCACGCCGCGCCGAAAACCGACTTCAGCGTCTGCTGGACCATCTACGCCGGCTGGATGCCCTGGGAATACGGCGCCGCAGAAGGCATCGTCGACAAATGGGCGAAAAAGTACGACATCAACATCGATGTGGTGCAGATCAACGATTACGTCGAGTCGATCAACCAGTACAGCGCAGGCCAGTTCGACGGCTGCACCATGACCAATATGGATGCCCTGACCATCCCCGCCGCCGGCGGCGTGGACAGCACCGCGCTGATCATCGGCGACTTCTCCAACGGCAACGACGGCGTCGTGCTCAAGGGCGAGAAGAAGACCCTGGGCGACCTCAAGGGCCAGAACGTCAACCTGGTTGAACTCTCCGTGTCCCACTACCTGCTGGCCCGCGGCCTGGAAAAAGCCGGCCTCAGCGAGAAAGACCTGAAAGTGGTCAATACCTCCGACGCCGATATGGTCGCGGCCTTCGCCACCAGCGACGTCACCGCCGTGACCACCTGGAACCCGCTGCTGGCCGAGATCGAAGCCACGCCGAATGTGACCAAGGTGTTCGACTCCAGCCAGATTCCCGGTGAAATCATCGACCTGATGGTGGTCAACAGCGACACCCTCAAGGACAACCCGGCCTTCGGCAAAGCACTGACCGGCGCCTGGTACGAAATCATGGCCACCATGAGTGCCGACACCCCGGCCGGCCTGGCCGCGCGCGAGCATATGGCCAAGGCCTCCGGCACCGACCTGGCCGGCTATGACGCACAACTGGCGGCGACCAAGATGTTCTATTCGGCCAAGGACGCCGTGGCCTTCGCCACCAGCCCGAAACTGCCGGCCACCATGACCAAGGTCGCGGAGTTCTCCTTCGGCCACGGCTTGCTCGGCGAAGGTGCAGAAAGCGCTGATGCCATCGGCATGAGCTTCGCCAAAGGCATCGTCACCGGCGACAAGGGCAACCTCAAGCTGCGCTTTGACCCGAGCTATATGCAGATGGCGGCTGACGGAAAACTCTGACGCCGTAGGGTGCGCCGTGCGCACCCTACATAGCTCTCGTTCACCCATGAGATAGCCCCATGCGTCTGATCAACCGCCACCCGGATCGCAGCGGTCGCCTGCTGCTGATCCTGCTGCCCTTCGCCCTGCTGCTGTTTGCCTATTTTGCAGGCTCGGCGCAGCGCCTGGCTGACAACCCCAACGACAAACTGCTGCCCAGCGCCAGCCAGATGGCCGCAGCGGTTGATCGCCTGGCGTTTACCGAGGACAAGCGCAGCGGCAACTACCTGTTCTGGCAGGACAGCGCCGCCAGCCTCAAGCGCCTGGGCATGGGCATTGGCATCGCCGCTCTCGCCGGTTTGTGCCTGGGGATTGCCGCCGGCATCATCCCGCTGTTCGGCGCACCGTTGTCACCGTTGCTCACGGTGTTGTCGATGGTGCCGCCGCTGGCGATTCTGCCGATCCTGTTTATCGTCTTCGGCCTTGGCGAGCTGTCCAAGGTGATGCTGATCGTCATCGGCATCACACCGATCCTGGCCCGCGATCTGGAACAGCGCGCCCGCGAAATTCCTCAAGAAATCCTGATAAAGGCGCAAACCCTGGGCGCCAACACCTGGACCCTGATCCTGCGCGTTGTACTGCCGCAACTGCTGCCGCGCCTGCTGATCGCCCTGCGTCTGGTACTCGGCTCGGCCTGGTTGTTTCTGATTGCCGCCGAAGCCATCGCCTCCACCGATGGCCTCGGCTACCGCATCTTTCTGGTACGTCGCTATATGGCCATGGACGTGATCCTGCCCTACGTAGTGTGGATCACCCTGCTCGCCTGGCTGATGGACCTGGGCCTGCGCCAGACCACTCGCCTGTGCTTCCCCTGGTACGAGGGAGCGAAAGCATGAGCGCCTTTATCGAGGTGAAAAACGTCTGGCAGGAATACGGCGACCAGGTGGTTTTAGAGCGTCTGAACCTGAGCATCAACGAAGGCGAGTTCTGCACCCTGGTCGGTGCATCTGGCTGCGGTAAATCGACCTTTCTACGCCTGCTGCTCGGTCAGGAGCGCGCCAGCCGGGGCGAGATTCTGCTCGGTGGCGAGCCGCTGGCTGCCGAGCCCGATAGCAGCCGGGGCGTGGTATTTCAGCGCTACTCGGTGTTCCCACATCTGAGTGTGCTGGACAACGTCGCCATCGGCCTGGAACTGCCCCGCTCGCCGCTGCTCGGCCGCCTGTTCGGCGCCGCCAAGCGCGAAGCCCGCGGACAGGCGGCAGTGATTCTGCAGAAAGTCGGCCTCGGCCACGCCCTCGACAAGTACCCCAGCCAGCTCTCCGGCGGCATGCAGCAACGCCTGGCGATTGCCCAGGCGCTGATCATGCAACCACGCGTCTTGCTGCTCGATGAGCCGTTCGGCGCCCTCGACCCAGGCATTCGCAAGGATATGCACAGTCTGCTGCTGGAGCTGTGGCACGAAACCAAACTGACCGTGTTTATGGTCACCCATGACCTTAGCGAAGGCTTCAGCCTCGGCACCCGCCTGCTGGTGTTCGACAAAACCCGCATTGACCCGCATGCGCCGAACGCCTTCGGTGCGCGTATCACCTACGACATCCCCCTCAACAGCGACCGTCGCGCCACCCGCGCCGCCGTCGAAGCGTTGCCAGCGCATATCGCCGGCAACCTGCAACCGGCCCTGTAGGAGCACCCGATGACCACCTCATTAAGCCTGCGCCCCACCCTCTACGAGGAACTCGTTCCCGGCGGCGGGCACACCTCCTTTGTCCTCAAGCGCGGCCAGCTGCTGCGCATCACCGACCTCGAAGGCGGCGCCAACGCCAGCCTGCTGCTGCTCAATGCTGCGGAGAAAAGCGAACGGCTGAATCTGCCGGACAGCCTCAAATGCCAGCACACCGCCAAGCTCACCGCCGGCCACTGCCTGTATTCGGATATGGGCCGCGTTCTCGCCGCCATTACCGCCGATACCTGCGGCTGGCATGACAGCTTCGGCGGCGTACTCAACGCCGATGAAGTGAAAGAGAAATACGGTGCCGGCAGCTACCAGGAACTGCGCAACGGCTTCTTCCGCAACGGTGTGGACAACCTGCTGGTGGAAATGGGCAAGTGGAACCTCAATCTGCAAGACCTGCTGATGTGCCTCAACCTGTTCAGCAAGATCACGGTCGATAGCGACGGCTGCTTCCACTTCCAGCCGGGCAATTCCAAGGCCGGCGACTACATCGAGCTGTACGCGCCGATGGACACCCTGGTGGTGCTCACCGCCCTGCAACACCCCATGGACCCCAACCCGGTGTATGCACCCAAGCCGCTGCAACTGAGCTGGCACAAGGTGGCAAGCGATGGCATCAGCGTGCTGTGCCGCACCTCGCGCCCGGAAAACGCCCGGGGCTTCCACAACACCGAACGTCTGTATATCTGAGGCCGGCCAGCATGACTCTTATCTCAAGCGACAAGCACCCGGAAGCGGCGGTGTACCGCGCCACCATCGCCGCTGGCGAACCCTTTCTCTGCGAAGTAAAAGCCGGGCAGACCCTGCGCCTGCTTGACCTGGAAGGCAATCAAGCGGTCGATACGCTGTTCTATTCGGCGCGCAACCCGCGCGAGCGCTATGACGTGCAACGCACCCTGCGCAAACAAAACCGCGTGTACCTGACCACCGGCAGCGTGCTGTATTCCAACCTGGGCCAGCCGATGCTGACCATCAGCGCCGACACCTGCGGGCGCCACGACACCCTCGGCGGCGCCTGCGCCCAGGAGAGCAACACCGTGCGCTACGCCCTGGACAAGCGCTATATGCACAGCTGCCGCGACAACTTCCTGCGCGCCAGCCTGCACGACGGCCGCCTGAACAAGGCCGACATCAGCGCCAATATCAACTTCTTTATGAACGTGCCGGTCACCCCCGAAGGCGGCCTGACCTTTGAAGACGGCATCTCCGCCGCCGGCAAATACGTCGAGCTGATCGCACACATGGATGTGATCGTGCTGATCTCCAACTGCCCGCAGCTGAACAACCCCTGCAACGGTTACAACCCGACTCCGGCCGAGGTGTTGGTATGGGACTGACACGCTGGCAAGCGCTGCGACGCTGGCTGTTTCGCCTGTGCCAGAGCCGCGCGGGGCAGTGCCTGGAGCAGCAGCCCAAGCCACCGCAAAACCCGTAGGAGCGAGCCGACTCGCTAGAGCGCGGATCGCCAGCAAGCTGACTCCTACCCAAAGCAAAAGCCTTTCAACCACGGACGACCGTGGTGCAGACCGAATACCGCGGGACGACCCGCCCCCCCTTTCGAGGGCAAGCAGATGTTCGACAAACTCCTGATCGCCAACCGCGGCACCATTGCCTGCCGCATCCTGCGCACCCTGCGTCAGCTCGACGTCAAAGGCGTGGCCGTGTATTCCGAAGCCGACGCCGCCAGCCTGCATATCCAGCAGGCCGACGAGGCTCATAGCCTCGGTGAAGGCCCTGCGGCCGGTACCTACCTGGTGGCCGACAAGATCCTCGCCGTCGCCAAGCAGACCGGCGCGAAAGCCATCCACCCCGGCTATGGTTTCCTCTCCGAAAACGCCGCCTTCGCCGAAGCCTGCGAGGCCGCCGGCATCGCCTTTGTCGGCCCGACGCCCGAGCAGCTGCGCGTATTTGGCCTCAAGCACACCGCTCGCGCCCTCGCGAAACAGTACGGCGTGCCGATGCTCGAAGGCACCGAACTGTTGGAAAACCTCGATGCCGCGTTGGTCGCAGGCGAACAAGTCGGCTACCCGGTGATGCTGAAAAGCACCGCCGGCGGTGGCGGCATCGGCATGCGCGTGTGCAACAGCGCCGCCGAGCTGAGTGACGCCTTCGAGGCCGTCAAACGCCTGGGGCAGAACAACTTCAGCGACAGCGGCGTATTTATCGAGAAGTACATCCAGCGTGCCCGCCATCTGGAAGTGCAGGTATTTGGCGACGGCCGCAGCGAAGTCCTTGCTCTCGGCGTACGCGACTGCTCGGTGCAACGGCGCAACCAGAAGGTGCTGGAAGAAACCCCGGCACCCAACCTGCCGGCCGGCATGGCTGAAAAGCTGTGCGCGGCGGCGATCAAGCTGGCCAAGGCGGTCAGCTACCGCAGCGCCGGCACCGTCGAGTTCGTCTACGACAGCGAGGCCGAGCGCTTCTACTTCCTCGAAGTGAACACCCGCCTGCAGGTCGAACATGGCGTCACCGAACAGGTATGGGGCGTCGACTTGGTGCGCTGGATGATCGAGCTGGCGGCCGGCGACCTGGCCCCGCTGAGCGAACTGGCCCAGGGCCTGAAACCCAGCGGCCACGCCATCCAGGCGCGCCTGTACGCCGAAGACCCGGGCCGCGACTTCCAGCCGAGCCCCGGCCTGCTGACTGCCGTGCAATTCCCTGCGGCCGACGGCAAGAGCCTGCGCATCGACACCTGGGTCGAAGCCGGCTGCGAGATTCCGCCCTACTTCGACCCGATGATCGCCAAGGTCATCACCTGGAAGCCGACCCGCGAGGAAGCCAGCGCCGCGCTCAACCAGGCCCTGGCCGATACCCTGCTGTACGGCGTGGAAACCAACAGCCAATACCTGCGGCAGATCCTGGTCGACGCGCCGTTTGCCGACGGCCATCCCTGGACCCGCTGCCTGGAAGGCCTGACCTACCAGGCCAACACCTTCGAGGTGCTGTCCGCCGGCACCCAGACCACCGTGCAGGACTTCCCCGGCCGTCTCGGCTACTGGGCCGTCGGCGTGCCGCCATCGGGCCCCATGGACAGCCGAGCCCTGCGTCTGGGCAATCGCCTGCTGGGTAACGAGGCAGGTGCTGCCGGCCTGGAAATCACCATGAGCGGCCCGACTCTGCGCTTTAACACCGATGCCGTGGTAGCGGTCACTGGTGCAGCGATTCCGCTAAGCGTGGATGGTATCGAGCAGCCCCTGAATACCGCACTGCTGATCAAGGCCGGCAGTACCCTGAGCCTGGGCACCATTGCCGGCGCGGGGGCACGTAGCTACCTAAGCCTGCGCGGCGGTGTGCAGGTGCCGGATTATCTGGGCAGCAAAAGCACCTTTACCCTCGGCCAGTTCGGCGGCCATGGTGGCCGTGCCCTGCGCGCCGGCGATGTGCTGCATATCCCGGCATTGAGCAATGCGGACAACGGCGCGCAACTGCCCGCCGCACTCTGCACGGCCCTGCCGGCCGTGCGCGAAATCCGCGTGATCTACGGCCCGCACGGCGCACCGGAATACTTCACCCCAGCCTATATCGAAACCTTCTTTAGCACCGACTGGGAAGTGCACTTCAACTCCAGCCGCACAGGCGTACGCCTGATCGGCCCGAAACCGGAGTGGGTGCGCGACAGCGGCGGCGAAGCCGGCCTGCACCCGTCGAATATCCATGACAACCCGTATGCCATCGGCGCAGTGGACTTTACCGGTGATATGCCGGTAATCCTCGGCCCAGACGGCCCGAGCCTGGGCGGCTTTGTTTGCCCGGTAACGATTATCGAGGCGGATCTGTGGCAGCTGGGGCAGCTTAAGGCGGGCGACAAGGTGCGCTTTGCGCCGGTCAGTATTGAAGTCGCACGGCAATTGGCTAAAGCCATCACGCAAGAATGCGCGCTTGTCTCCCCTCTCCCGCTTGCGGGAGAGGGGCCGGGGGAGAGGGCTGTTCCAACCGACGCCCAAAGCCCCTCTCCCCAACCCTCTCCCATAAATGGGAGAGGGAGCAGTTTAGCCCTCACCTCCCCCATCGTTCTCGATATCGGCGAAGCCGATAAACGCCTGGTCGCGCGCCTGTCCGGCGACACCCATCTGCTGCTGGAAATCGGCGCACCCGAGCTGGATCTGGTGTTGCGCTTCCGTGGTCACGCACTGATGCAGGCGCTGGAAGCATTGAACCTTAGCGGCGTGATCGACCTCACTCCGGGCATTCGCTCGCTGCAGGTGCATTACCAGCCGGAAACCCTCGCCCTGAGCGATTTACTCGGCATCGTCGCCGGCGAATGGGACGCCGTGTGCGCTGCACAGAACCTGCGCGTGCCGTCGCGCATCGTGCATCTACCGCTGTCCTGGGATGACCCGGCCTGCCAGCTGGCCATCGACAAGTACATGACCACCGTGCGGAAGGACGCGCCCTGGTGCCCAAGCAACCTGGAATTTATCCGCCGCATCAACGACCTGCCCAACCTCGACGAGGTCTACAGAACGGTGTTTGAGGCCAGCTATCTGGTGATGGGCCTGGGCGACGTTTACCTCGGTGCGCCGGTGGCCACGCCGCTCGATCCGCGCCATCGCCTGGTCACCACCAAGTACAATCCGGCGCGCACCTGGACCGCCGAGAACTCGGTGGGCATCGGCGGAGCCTATATGTGCGTGTATGGCATGGAAGGCCCCGGCGGCTACCAGTTCGTTGGTCGCACCTTGCAGATGTGGAACCGCTACCGCGACCTCAAAGCCTTCCACGGCAAACCCTGGCTGCTGCGCTTCTTCGACCAGATCCGCTTCTACCCGGTGGGTGCCGACGAGCTGCTGCAGATCCGCCGCGACTTCCCGCTCGGCCGCTATGAGCTACGCATCGAAGACAGCGAACTGGCCCTGGCCGACTACCAGGACTTCCTCGCCGAGGAAGCCGAAGGCATCGACGCCTTCCGCAACCAGCAACGCGCCGCCTTCGACGCCGAACGCCAGCGCTGGATCGAATCCGGTCAAGCGCACTTCGAGAGCGAGGAAGTCGGCCCGGATGTGGGCGAGGACGCCCCGCTCGGCGCCGGCCAGCACAGTATCGACAGCCATATCGCTGGCAACCTCTGGCAGGTGCAGGTCGAGGCAGGCAGTGCAGTGAAGGCCGGCGACGTACTGGTGATCCTCGAGTCGATGAAGATGGAGATCCCCCTCACCGCCCCGCGCGACGGCGTGGTCCGCGAAGTGCGCGTACAACCCGGCTCGCCAGTGCGTGCAGGACAGCGCGTGGTGGTGCTGGAAGAGGGCTAACGGATCAATCGGCATATACGCGAGAAGGGCTTTAGCCGCGACAGCGTCAACCCAGCAACAACCGTCGCGGTTAAAGCCCCTCCCACACGACTGACGCCCTGCTTGACAACCAATCGGCGAGGTCCGATGTTTCAGCAGCGCCGGCCGTTGCCGAGCGCTACAATGCGGCCATTATTTAGCCAGCAGAGTCTTGCATGCCACAGCCCTCGCCCCTGACACGTCAACGTTCCTTGATTGTGCTTCTGCTGGTTCTGCTCGGCTGTGGCTTCCTCGCCACCTCCCTGGCCAGCTATTACACCGCCCTTGATTCAATCCGCGCCGGCATCATCAACACCGAGTTGCCGCTGACCTCGGATAACGTCTACTCGGAAATCCAGAAAGACCTGGTTCGGCCCATCCTGATTTCCTCGATGATGTCGCGGGACACCTACGTGCGCGACTGGGTGCTAGGCGGCGAAAAGGATGCCGAGCAGATCACCCGCTACCTGCGCGAGGTGCAGGAGCACTACGCCACGGTCACCAGCTTCTTCGTCTCTGAAAAGACCCACACCTATTACCAGGCTAAGGGCGTGCTCAAGCAGGTACAAGAAGCCGAACCACGCGATGACTGGTATTTCCGCGTGCGCGATATGCAGGCGCCTTACGAGATCAATGTCGATGTCGATATGGCCAACGATGACCGCCTGACCGTGTTTATCAACTACAAGGTATTCGACTACCAGCAGCGCTTTATCGGCGCCACCGGTGTGGGTCTGACGGTGGATGCAGTGGTCAAACTGATCGACACCTACCAGCAGCGCTACAACCGCAGCGTATTCTTCGTCGATACCACCGGCCGCCTGGTGCTGACTGGAGCCGACGGCGGGCCGATGGGCGCGCGCGTCGGCCAGTCGCTGAGCGAACTGCCGGGCCTGGAACAGCTGATGGCCAAGCTGCCGCACCCACAAAGCGGCGACTTCGAGTATCAGGAACATGGCCGCGACCACTTCCTCAACGTGCGCTTTATTCCCGAACTGAACTGGTACCTGTTCGTCGACAAACATGAAGATGGCGCGGTAGCCGGCATCCGCAAGTCGCTGTACCTGAACCTGCTGATCTGCCTGGTGATTACCAGCATTGTCATCACCCTGGTCAGCCTGGCGATGGGCCGCTATCAACGGCGTATCAGCGCCCTGGCCACCACCGATCAGTTGACCGACCTGCCCAACCGCCGTGGCTTTGACCTGCTGGCCAACCAGGCCGTGCAGGAAGCCCGACGCACCCCCAGCCCACTGTGCGCGCTGATGCTCGATCTGGACAACTTCAAGCAGCTCAACGACAGCCAGGGCCATATGGCCGGTGATGAAGTGCTGCGCTGCTTTGCCCGCAACCTGCAGAACGCGGTACGCCAATCCGACATCATCTGCCGCTGGGGCGGCGAGGAATTTATCCTGCTGCTCAAGGACACCACACCCGATCAGGCCCGCGAACTGGGCGAGAAAATCCGCCAGCAGACCGAACGCAACACCATCAGCTTCAACGGCAGCGACCTGCAAATCACTACCAGCCTCGGCCTGGCGCAACTGCATGCTGGCGAGTCGCTGGAGCAGCTGATTACCCGCGCTGACCGCGCCCTCTATCGGGCCAAACAAAGCGGTCGCAACCGCCTGTGTGAAGAGACCGCGTGAGCACTAATACCACCCGCTGCCCCTGCTGCGGGCAGCTTAACCAGTGCGCCCAGGCTGACGCCGACGCACCGGTAAGCGAATGCTGGTGTTTCAGCGCCACCTTTGATGCCGAGCAGCTGGCCAAGCTGCCGCCCGAGCAGCGCAACCGCAGCTGCCTGTGCCCACGCTGCGCGCAGGGCCTGCCAGCTGAGACGCAGCCAGCAAACGACTAGCCATGCGCCTCGACCGCTTTCTCAGCAACCTGCCCCAATTCAATCGCCAAGCCGCCCGCCAACTGCTGGCCAGCGGCCGTGTGCAAGTGGACGGCGCGGTGGTTTGCGATGGCCTGTGCGAGGTCAACCAGTTCAGCCGTATCGAGGTCGATAGCGAGCTGCTACAGGCCGGCAAAGCTGAACGCTATTTCATGCTGCACAAACCCATCGGCGTGGTCAGCGCCACCGAGCACGAGCAACACCGCACCGTGCTGGATTTACTCGACGAGCTGGACAAAGCCGACCTGCACCTGGCCGGCCGCCTGGACCTGAATACCAGCGGCCTGCTGCTGATCACCAACGACGGCCAATGGTCACGTCGCCTCACCGAGCCGCGAAGCCGCCTGGGCAAGGTCTACCGAGTTGAGACCGAACAGCCGATCACTCCCGAGTACATCGAGGTGTTCGCCCGTGGCCTGTACTTCGCCTATGAAGACCTCACCACCCTGCCCGCCGAGCTGGTCATTCTCGATAGCCACAGCGCCCTGCTGACCCTGCACGAAGGCCGCTACCACCAGGTCAAGCGCATGTTTGGCCACTTCCAGAACAAGGTCATCGGCCTGCACCGCCTCAGCATGGGCGCCATCCAACTCGACCCAGAGCTGCTTCCTGGCCAGTACCGACCACTCAGCCCGGCAGAAATCGCCAGTTGCTAGCGTCAGAGCTGCGCCCAGTTTTTGTGCAGAAAAGGCAAATTAAGGCTTGTCAGCACCCCACGCGGCTGCTTAAATCGAAGCACAAGTCTTAACGTGACCAAATAGTCACCAAAGACATCTAAGCGCTCCATCGGTTACTTGCGCACTGCGCGAAATGGGTTCCTGCCTGGTCAAAGACGCCGCTCCACACCTGCCAAAAGGTCGTGGATGGATGCTCTATTTCAGCCCTAACTGATTGAAAATAAATAACTTATAAAATCCTCCAGCCTGACATCGTGCTGTCACGTCCAGGCGCTTTCCTGACTGCCCAACACCACCCGGCTCAACGGCATTGCCCGTCGTTGGCCATGGTCACTTTTATGCGCCAGGAGGAAACGACATGAAGCCAGCCATCGCTGTCGTCGATATACACAGGACGTTCAAGGTTCACACGGAGTTCTATGCCAACCCCAGCGCGCGCAAGACCATCATCCTGATCAACGGCTCGCTGGCCACCACCGCCGCCTTTGCGCAAACCATCAAATACCTGCAACCACAGTTCAATGTGGTGCTTTACGATCAGCCCTACGCCGGCCAGTCCAAGCCGCACAACAGCCACAGCCGGCCCATCAGCAAGGAAGATGAAACCGCCATATTGCTGGAGCTGATTGAACAGTTTCAGGTCGACTACCTGCTGTCGTTCTCCTGGGGTGGCGTAGCCGCCATGCTCGCTCTGGCGCAGCGCCCGGCGCGTATCGAAAAGGCAGTGATCACCTCCTTCTCGCCGCTGCTTAACGCGCCGATGCTCGACTACCTGGAAAAAGGTATGACCTACCTACAGGCCATCGACGGTGAGAATGTCGGCCAACTGGTCAACAGCACCATCGGCAAGTACCTGCCCTCACTGTTCAAACGCTACAACCAGCGCCATATCAGCAGCCTCGACAACCACGAATACCTGCAGATGCACGCACACATAAACCAGGTGGTACACATGGACAACCACTGCCAGATGGACTGCCTGGCGGCCATCGACATACCGCTGCTGTTTATCAACGGCGAGCACGACGAATACACTTCGCCAGATGACGTGCGCTTGTTTGCCGAGTACCTGAGTGACTGCCAGTTCGCCACCATCGACAACGCCGGGCACTTTCTCGATATGGAGCACAAAAAGGCCTGGCTGCAGAGTCAGGCGGTGATGCTGGGCTTCCTGCAGGCCCCGGCACGCACCAACTCTAGCTACCGCCCGCAGCACGACCAGCACCACGCGATCGCCGTATGACGCGCCGGCAAGCCGCAAGCCTGCAGCGCCTATCCACAGATAGCCGCGCTGCAGGCTTCATTTCGGCCAAGACTTCCGGTATAAAGGCACCCGCTGCGGGTGTCGTATAATGGTAATACCCTAGCTTCCCAAGCTAGAGCCGTGGGTTCGATTCCCATCACCCGCTCCAAATCGCAGTTTCTAAAGCCCTGATTTCTCTACAGATTTCGGGGCTTTTTGCTTTCTGGCCTAAGTCGGTGTCGAAAAAGTGTCGAAGATGGGATTGCGGCGCAAAGCGTCCTGCAGGTGATCCGGGGCCAGATGTGCATAGCGCATGGTCATGGTGACCGAGGAGTGGCCAAGCACCTTCTGCAGGGTGAGGATGTTGCCGCCCGTAATGACGAAGTGACTGGCGAAGGTGTGTCGAAGCACATGGGTTGCCTGACCTGCAGGTAACTTGATCGAGGTCGATTCCAGGACGCGGCTGAAATGCCGGATACAGTTCGGAAACGGGCCATGGGCCTTGAAGTAATCCAGCAACGCCCTTTCAAGGTCTGAATGAATCGGGATAGTGCGAGTCCGCCGCGACTTGGTATTGGCGAAGGTCACAGCGCCGTTTTTCACACGTTCAGGCGCAAGCCCTTGAGCCTCACCCCAGCGCGCACCAGTAGCGAGACAGACGCGACTAATCAGCGCCAAGTGTTCGCAGTTCGGGTACGTGTCGAAAGTCTGCAGCAGCTCGGTTACCTGGGCCTGAGAAAGGAACGATAGCGGGCGTTCCTGCAGGCGAAGCGGGCGAACCTTGGCCAATGGGTTTGGGTAGTCAATATCGCCAAGCCGATAGAGTTCGTTGAACAGCGACTTGAGGTAGCCGAGTCGATTGTTCAGGGTCTTGCCGTGAATACCGTCCGCAAGATGCTGGCCACGAAGTCTGCAGAACTGATCAGCAGTGAACTTGACCGCTATAGGGTCGCCCAGCTCGCGCACCAGCTTTTCCAATACCTGTTTAAGCCTCACCGAATCCGCCAGGGTATGGCCGTGTAGATCGTAATAGCGCTGGGCCAATTCGGAGAGCTTGCGGCGATCCTTTGGCTTGGGTGCCCACTCCGGCGTTTCTATTACCTTGGCCTTGCAGGTTGCTTCAAAGCGCGACGCCTCACCTTTGGTTTTGAAGGTCTTGCGGAAACGCTTACCCTTGATCGGCTCTACATCGACCTTCCAGCGCCCGTCAGGCTGTTGATGAATCGCCATTACACAGCCCTGCCCCACCGAACATGACGTTCTTCAAGAATGCCCTTGATGTGCTTATACAAGGCATCTTCATCCATGCCCTTGGCGGCATAGTGGTCGCGAATTACTGGCCAGCAGTCCCAATCCTTGAGGGTGTGAAATGCTCGTCTAGCGCCCACTCGCTCCCGTGCCAGCAGGCTTACGAAGTTTCCCAGGAAGAGTTCCACGTTCTTACCTGAGAAGCCGCGCGAGGTTTTGTAATACCGCTTGTAATCGGTGTCATCCAGCAGCGAATCAACGGGAAGGTCTACCCGCACGTCATCACGAATAAGCGTCCAGATTGGCTCGTAGTAGCCAGGACGGCTCAACAACTTGAATTGACGCAGGCCATAGCGCCACAGGCCGTCTAGGTGGGCTGCAAAGCCCTCAAAAGATGACGTATCGATAATCTGACCGGTGTGCAGATCGACGGAGCCGCTCGCAAACTGCTGAATGATGGAATGGTGATAGCGCAGCTCTACCCGCCAAACATCCTGGGCTGGGTTGTAGTTGTCGGGGTCTTGATCGTCGAAACTGTCGCGACGCTTCCAAACGCTTTCCCAATAGTCGAGTTTGTCAGTCGCTCGGGCTTGCTCGGTTTTGTTGTAGATGCAGAGTTGAACGCCACTGGCCGAACCGAACATGAAGGTTTCACCGCGCCCATAGGTGCTGGATTTGGTCGTCCAGTTGATTTCATTGATGCCCGAAATGTCGCGATGGGTGCGAGCCTTACAGTGCATGCGGGCCACCAAATCGGCGGGAGGCGTCCAGCCCTGGAGGTCTAGGGCCAAGTGCACAGCACACTGATTGATTTCAACGTGACTCAGTACCTGAGCGGCGTAGAAATCTAACCGGGCCTGCAGACGCTCAGGTGACAGGCTGTCGATTGCATGGGGTGACACTTCGATTTTCAGGTGTGGGCCGATGTTTTCCAGCTTGGCGTTGAAGTTCTTAACCAAGAGGATGATGCCCAGATCAGCGTTTTGCAGCTTGTATTGATACCCGGAGTCACGCCCTACCCTGCCTGCATGCCAACGGTGACCCGCGAAGTCGACCAAAACACCAGGGTTGTCGAATAGCGCCATGATTTCCGGGCGGATCATGCCCCGGTACAACTGGCGCACGGTATCGACGCCACAGCGGAGCAGGCGAACGCCAGACAGGTTAGTAAACGAGTGATGGCCCGGATCGATAAAAAGACGTCCACGCTTGTCTTCTTCTGCCGTGATTGCGTTCAGTCTCATATGGTCTTTAACGATTGCCATTTGGTCACCTATTGCGGATTAATGCGGAAGTTAATTTCTTGTTATCTGACGTGTTACAGGGACGTCAGCGCACCGGCGCGAGCCTCGCTCGCGCCGTCGTTCTGAACCGAGCCACTCCTGCGCTCGCGAGTACGCGCCTCACCGCTGTCGCGCGCTCGCGCGCCTCGTGCCTCGGCGTGCGAACGTGAGCCAGCGGTGACGCATGGTTCTCTCTCAATCAGGGTTGTAGGGTCTGTTCCTGGGCTTGGCTTTTGCGCTTGGCAGGCTTGTTCCAGGGTGATGGGGAACAATTGCGGGCGACTATCGGGCGGCAGGTTGGCAAACCACAGGAAGGCGCTGAGCAACACCAGAAACAGCATGTGCAGGCAGTCAGCGAAGCGCAGCGGTGCGGGCTGGGAGAAGCACACCAAGGGCCCTGCCCTTGTCATCCCGCTCTTGCCGCCGAGGGCTCGGGAGCATGGGGTGGTGAAGCTACCCCACACTCCCGTTGTCAGGCTGTTCATAGGCACACCGCGTCAAGGGTGCGCTGCGCCCGTGCTTCCGTTCGACGGAACGGTGGAGCTGTTCCGACGAGCCGGGAGCGCGGCCCCTGACACGGCCAAAGAAGAGGGTCGGGTCATACGGCCCAGTACGCTGCCGGAACTCTGCCGGTCGCGGTGCCGTATCGCCCGAAGGGTGCGGATTTCATGGAAGAACACCCGCTCCGGGTAAGGGTCGGACGTGCCGTAGTAAACCGCCATAAAGCATGAATGGTCGCAGACACCTTCCATGGGCAGGACTACGCCAACGATGTGCATCAGCTGCCACATGGGTTCCGGCTCACCGTCCCAGCGCAATTCCATAAGCGCGGTTTGGCCGATGTAGCTGACAGCCGTGGCGGCATCCAGGGAGATTGGGCTAGGCATGGCTGCGGCCCTCAATCTGATCGGCTATCCGAATGGAAAGAATGTCGTTAAAGGGCACTTCGGACGGCGTGCGGCCATCGGGGGTAACGTTCATGGCCATGAAGTAGGGGAAGTCCCATACACCGTCCTTGGTCAGCACAAGGCCAACGATGTGCATGGAGCACCAGTAAGGCGGCTCGTCTTCATCCATGATGAGTTCCAGCTGCACGGCTTGGCCCACATAGGCCATAGCGGTGGCGGTATCGAACTGGACTGGCGGCTTACGCATGGCTGTAGTCCCCCGCTTTGAACTCGGTTTTACCCTTGAGCAGATCCGCACGCAGGCGGGCGAGGTTGACCATGCGGAAGTCGGCCAGCCGCATGCTGGGCACGGTGCCGTTGTCCACCCAGTCGATGGCCTCTTCAATGGATATACCGCTCATTTCGGCGAAGGTCTTCACGCTGCACAGGTCCAGGCTGTCGTCGGCCTTGCTCATAGCTTTTTCTCCTGCAGAGGCTGTTCCTTGGCGAAGCTGGCTTCCAGGCGCACGACCATTTCAGCGTTCATCGAACGGCGTGAAGCCTGTGCGGCTTGTTCGATCTGCAGGCGCAGTGCAGCAGGCACGCGCAGCTTGAATTGCGGGTCTGTTCGGCTCATCTGCCTTACTCCTCATCCAGCAGCTGCTGCACCAGCCGCACGACGTTAACCATGGTGCGTTTGCCGACCTTCTTTGAAGGCAGGTAGCCGCGTTCCACCCAGGTGCGAACAACGATTGGCTCATCGCCCATACCGATCCACTCGGCGAACTTTGGCCAAGGCATAAGGGGCGGTGCGCCGTGCAGCTTTTGAGGGTCGAGACCTTCCGTATCCATCCGCTTTACTCCACTATGTCCGGCAATACCCAGAATTAGCACTGCAATAATTGCAGTGCATTAAGTGAAATGCACTATGCCCCCACGATGGGGCTCACTGCAATAGTTGCAGTGCACTTTATTTAGATCGATATGGAATCAATACAAGCTAGAGCTAGGCTGCTTATAGATAAGGCAGGGTTTGAGAAGCTGATCAGGGAAAGCCAGATCGGCTTGGTGCGTTGGCAAACAGTCCGCTACAAAGCGATAAGGATGAGCACGGAGGAAATTGAAGAGCTGGTGAAGCTATTTCCTCAATACACCATGTGGCTCGCAAGCGGCCAGATCGCACCAGAAGTCGGGCAAACCAGCCCTGAATATGACGAAGCCAACCGAAACTTGAGCCAACCCAACGCGGGATAGCGATCACCAAAGAAGCAGCTAGGCGCTGGTACGCCCGTAAGACTTGACTAAGCAGAGGAGCGTCATGGCAGATGCTTGATTTTGGCTCAGGTTTCCCTAGAATGAGGGCATGTCAGCGACTAGGAGTAGCTCCAGTCAACAGTCTGACCTCTAGGCGCCTTTATCCTTTTTACGTTTGTACCGCTCTTCTTAATGCAAGCCATAAGAAGAGCGGTACGAATAGTAAAAAATCTCCTCGGTACCTAGCAGCATTCTTCAGCTTCCAGCTGCACTCCAGGCAATACCTAAATTCCCGACTCCTAGCCCTCATTGTTTCGCATGCTGCGGTAACATCTGCTATTCCTCATCGTCATGACCTCACGCCAATTGATAGCTAGAGCAATTGGCTAGCCCTAGGTAAAGACCTCTATGAACAAAAAGAAACTAGAAGTCCTGTTTGAGGCCATGTATCACGGAAAATACAGCTTCAAAGACTTCGCTGAAAGCGACATAAGTACTGAATATACACAATTCAAAGTAAAAGAACGCACGATATACAGAACAACAAAAAAACTTAAAACATTTCACTCCTTCATTAGTTTATTCATACTTGAATACCTAAACATCAACCCAAGAGTCGTCTACTCATATAGAAAAGGCTTCAACTCCCTTGACGCAGTATCCAAACACGCTCAAAGCAAATATTTCTTTCAAACAGATATTGAGCATTTCTTTGAAAACTTAACCACGCCGTTAATACGAAAAACCATATTAAACAACTCTGAAAACAGCCCTGTACTAGACATAGAAAACTATGTTGAAAGAATAGTAGAGCTCACCACACTGAATAATTCTCTGCCACTGGGATTCTCCTCATCACCAGCAATGAGCAATGCCTGCCTGTATGATTTTGACAACGAATTAGAGAAACACTGCATACAGAACGAGCTAATTTACACGCGATACTCAGACGACATAATTATATCAAGCCAAAATCAAGAAAAAATAGAGCCCATTGAAAGCACAATCGAGTTAATTTTAAACAAATACCACAACGGGCAACTAAATTTAAACAAACAAAAAAGCAAACACACACGAAAAGGAAATAAAGTAAAACTTCTGGGGCTAGCCATACTACCAAACGGAAAAGTAACTATTGATATAAAAATAAAGAACGAGATCGAAGTATTACTTTTCCATTATGTAAACAACAGAGACAAATTCCTTGACCATGAAAAAATAAAACAAGACATGACCAAAGGTGTTGACTTGCTCTTCGGATATTTAAACTACGTAAGCACAATAGATAAAGATTACCTAGAAAAACTCAGAAAGAAATTTGGCGCGACCGTAATAGATATGTTCTTACACAGAACGAAAAAGAAAGAGGATCGCCATGCAAATAACTTTTGAAATCAGGGATGTCCAACATGTCGAATCATTAACTCTTTCTTTGAATCTTTCAGAACACAAGATATCTTGTATCGTAGGAAAAAACGGAGTCGGCAAAACAACCCTTATCAAAGCAATAAAAAACTTCTCACTTGCGGACACTTTCAAAAAAACCTCCGCCGACTCAATTTTTCATAAAAACAGCAACATAACATACAAAGTCAACGAAGAAATCTATAGCTTTGAGTACATTGAAAACATAAGCAGCCTTAACTGCAAAAAAAATATCCCAGACGAAATCAAAGAAAACATAGACGTAGAACTTCCACTACCTCACGGCCAACGCTTCAACTTCTTCCAAACAATAAGCAATGTTGACGACGACATAAGGCGCGCCGTTGTTTTAGAACAATACTCCAAACCAGACGACCTGATTTCGTTTTTAAGCGAAATATATGATAGCGACAAATTCAACAACATAAGAGCCATCAAAGTCAAAAGCAGCGAATACTACTGCATAGTACTACCAGAAAATAAATACATACGCGAAGACTACCTGAGTTCTGGCGAATATTTACTAATAAGTCTATATAGAAAAATAAAAAGTCGTCGGAAACTTATCGTAATAGATGAGATAGATATTTCCCTAGACGCAGCAGCCCAGGTAAGACTAATACGTTGGCTAAGGGCATGCTGTACAGAGTTCCAGATAAATGTCCTATTTACATCTCACTCCTTAGCTATGATAAGGATGCTTGATGATGGCGAGCTGTATTACATGCAGGTGAATGATGCAACAACAGAAATCAAAGAAGTCTCATATAACTATATAAAAAGCGTAATGTTTGGCTTTAACGGGTATGACAAATACATATTAACCGAAGATATAACACTAAGAGACTTCCTGCAGCACATAATTGCAAAATACTGCCCAAACACATTTTACAAGTACCACATAATACACACTGGCACAGCAACTAGTGTCGCCGACTTATTACAACGTAACATCACTGAAGAGTTTTTATCGATAGAAAAAAATGTAATCGCTGTCATGGACGGAGACATGCGAAACGAGGAAATAGGCAGCCGCCTCAATACGTATTGCATACCTATAGATAGTGTCGAAAAGGCGCTGCATGATCTTCACGAGAATGGCGGAGTACATCCAAGAATTACAGGGCATATTCCGCGCAAAGAGCATAAAAGAGTATTCAAAGATTTATTAATTAGAAATCTCATGAGCAAAAGTGAAATATTTGAACTTCTTTGTAATACCTACAGTGAAGACATCGAAGCCTTCGCAGTGAATCTAAGGAATTTCCTCTATCCCGTGAGGCTATAAGATGTCGAAAAAGTGTCGAAATCACAGCGAAGAAAAGCGGATTTATGCGGGTGTGTATTAGCTAGAGCTCAGGAATAGCAAGGCTTTGCGGGATAACGCAGACAGAAAAAGAGGGTTCGATTCCCATCACCCGCTCCAAATCGCAGTTTTTAAAGCCCTGATTTCTCTACAGATTTCGGGGCTTTTTGCTTACTAGTTCAAGCGCGCGCTGTCCGGCGGAAATAGCAGGCTAAAGCGCGTACCCGCCGCAGTGCTGTCAACGCTGACCTGCCCACCATGAGCCTGCATGATCGAACGTACGATAGCCAAGCCAAGGCCACCTGAGTCATCAGGCTGATTGCGTGAAGGGTCACAGCGGTAAAAGCGTTCAAACAAACGCGGCAGGTGTTCGGCGGCAATCGGTTCGCCGCAGTTATGCACGCTGATCTCGCACGCACCCTCACGTATAGCGCTGCTGATGGTCACCACACTGTCTGCGCGGCCATAACGCAATGCATTGGCAAGCAGGTTGGCCAGTGCGCGCCGTAACAAATGCGGATCAACGATCAGTGTGCCGTTGGCCTGGTTGATCAGCTCAATGCCGCACTCCTGAGCCATCCCCTCGAAGTACTCACAAAGCTGCGCAACCAGCTCGTGCAGCTCGAGCATTTCACGGTTGATCGTGGCATTCGCCTGCTCGGTACGCGCCAGAAACAGCATGCTGTCGATCATCCTCGCCAGGCGCTCATATTCTTCAAGGTTGGACACCAGCAAGTTCTGGTATTCATCAACCGAGCGTTTACGTGCAAGGGTTTGCTGCGCGTGCCCCATCAGATTACCCAGTGGGGTACGCATCTCATGGGCCAAGTCTTCGGAAAAGCGCGAAAGCTGGGCAAAGCCATCCTCCAGACGAGCGAGCATCTGGTTGAGGGCATGGCTGAGCGCTTGTAGCTCACTCACATCGTTAAACTCCTCCAGGCGCAAATACAGATGCTGCACGTCAATCGCGGCGGCGCGCATCGCCAACTGGCGCACCGGACGCAGACCCCGCTGGCTGACCAGCCATCCGAGCCCGAATGCCAGCACAGCCCCAATAATCAAGGCCAGCCAGAGTTTTAGGCGATAGGCGGCGAGCATCTGCTCACGCTCGCCCAGCAACTTACCGGCAATCAGAGTAAGGCGACGATCACCACGGTTTACATCCAGCCAAGCCAAACGTAACGACTCGCTGCTTGCACTATCACCCAGGGTTGCTTGCGGGGCTGGCCGTACTTCTGGCAGCGGCAATAGCGCCGGGTTGATCTCGATCAGCCGCTGCCCTGCGTCATCGATAATCCACAACAGGCTATCGCGATTGCCCAGCATGTTTTCATAGAGCTGCGGCCTGCTGCGCAGGGCGTCGATGCTCTTGCTGTCATCAAGCAAGGCTTGCATGCGCTCGAGTCTTCCGAGCAGGGCTTGGTCATCGCGCCAGGCGATTTCGCGCTGCAGTGATTGGTACAGGTAAAAGCCAATCGAGCCCAATATCAACGCACTGACCAGCGCGAACATCAGCGCCAGACGCACACTCAGCGTGCGTGGCCAGAGCCTCATGCCTGCACCTCAAGCATGTAACCCATGCCGCGCACGGTATGAATCAACTTCAGCGGATAAGGGTCGTCGACCTTGGCACGCAGGCGGCGGATGGCAACATCGACCACATTGGTATCGCTGTCGAAATTCATCTGCCACACCTGCGAGGCAATCAGCGTACGCGACAACACCTCGCCTTCGCGGCTGAGCAGCAGGTGCAGCAGGGCAAACTCCTTATTGGTCAGGGTAAGGCGTTCGCCATTGCGTATGACCTTGCGCCGCAGCAGGTCCAGATGCAGATCTGCGACCTGAAACTGCTCGACTTCACGCGGCGGACCACGGCGTAACAAGGTGCGCACGCGGGCCAGTAGCTCGGCATAAGAAAAAGGTTTGACCAGGTAATCATCGGCGCCCAGCTCCAAGCCTTTGACTCGATCCTCAACTGCATCGCGTGCCGTCAGAAACAGCACAGGGGTTTGCCATTTACGCCGAATGATCTGCAACAGCTGCCAGCCATCCAGGCCGGGCAACATGACGTCAAGGATAATCAGATCGAATTCGTGCTCCTGCACCAGGTGCTGGCCATCCAGGCCGTTGAGGGCAATTTCGACCCGATAGCCTGACTCGCTCAAGCCTTTGTTCAAGTAATCCGCCGTTTTTACTTCGTCTTCGACTACCAGAATTCGCATCTTTTCCTCCAGCACAGGCGCATAGCCTAGGCCGTTCTGTGCGGCACTCCCATTACAAATTGGTAATCCAGGCGCAATCGGTTTGACGGCGGCAGCCGGGCAGTATGGCCAGCAATCGCTCAGCTGAGCCTAACCCTGGAGAACGGCATGCTTATCCGTAACGCCACCCTGTCATTACTCGCACTGGCCATGAGTGCATCCGCCGCATGGGCCACTAATTCACAAGTTGCCCAACGCCAGGACATCACCCTGGCGCTGGCCAATGACCTGCTCAGCGCCACGCTGGCTGCGTGCCATGCCGATGGCCGCACTGGCGTTGCCGCCGTAGTCGACCGCGGCGGCAACCTGGTTGCTGTTCAGCGTGATGACAATGTCGGCCCGCACAACACCCTGGCGGCGCAGCGTAAGGCCTTTACTGCGCTGTCGACCAAAACCGCGACACGCCTGCTGGCCGAACGTGCCCGCAACAACCCGGACGCCGAGAACCTCAACACCCTCGATGAGCTGCTACTGCTCGGCGGCGGCGTGCCCTTGAAGGTTGGCGATCAGGTCATCGGTGCCATCGGCGTGGCTGGCGCCGGCGGTGCTGAAATTGATGAAGGCTGCGCGCTGAAAGCCATGGCCAAGTTTTACCTACCACTCACTGATTAGGAGTCACACCATGAAACTGTTGAAAACCTTGTTTGCCGGCGCCGTACTCAGCGGCCTTTCTTCCCTGGCCCTGGCAGCAGGCAACCCGCTGAGCGTGCACGTGCTGAACCTGCAAGACGGCCTGCCTTCGCCTGAAGTTAGCGTGACCCTGGAAAAACAGGACGGAAAAAGCTGGAACATGCTCAACACCGGCACAACCAACGAGCAAGGCCGTATCACCGCCTTGTTCCCGGAAAACAAAGCGCTGGAGAAAGGTACCTACCGCGTCACCTTCAAGACTGGCGAGTGGTTCAAAAAGCACGCCACTGCAAGCTTCTTCCCGGAAGTACCGGTGATTTTTGAAGTCGACGGCACCGTGCCGCACTACCACATTCCGTTGCTGCTCAGCCCGTACGGCTTCTCCACCTACCGCGGTAACTAAGCCGCCAGAGGCCGGCTAATGCACCGCGCAGTCATCGGCGCATTAGCTTAGAGCGAATAAAAAATGCCCGCATTGCGCGGGCATTTTCTGTTGGCGACAGAACCTACTTGGATCGATGCAGGTTAGACCACACCCTGTGCCAGCATGGCATCGGCGACTTTGACGAAGCCGGCGATGTTGGCGCCTTTGACATAGTTGACCCGGCCGTTCTCTTCGCCATAGCGCACGCAGGCACTGTGAATGTTTTGCATGATGCTGTGCAGGCGTTCGTCCACTTCACCGGCAGTCCAGTTCAGGCGCATGGCGTTCTGGCTCATTTCCAGGCCACTGGTGGCCACGCCGCCAGCATTCGAGGCCTTGCCGGGGGCAAAGCAGATGCCGGCGTCGATAAACAGGTCCACTGCTTCCAGGGTCGACGGCATGTTTGCCCCTTCGGCCACGCAGAAGCAGCCGTTGCTCAGCAGAGCCTTGGCATCCTCGGCATCCAGTTCATTCTGCGTGGCGCATGGCAGAGCAATGTCACAAGGCAGGTGCCAAGGGCGCTGGCCAGCGAGGAAGTTCAGCTTGAAGTGCGCGGCCATTTCGCTGAGGCGGCCACGGCGCACGTTCTTCAGCTCCATCAGGTGCTGCCACTGCTCCTCAGTCAGGCCATCAGGGGTGTGCAGGGTGCCCTCGGAGTCCGACAGGGAAATCACCATGCCGCCCAGTTCCATGACTTTCTGCGCCGCGTACTGAGCGACGTTACCGGAGCCGGAAATGGCTACGCGCTGCCCTTCTACGCCACGATTGATGCGTTTGAGCATTTCCTGAGCGAAATACACACAGCCGTAGCCGGTCGCTTCCGGGCGGATCAGGCTACCACCGTAAGTGATGCCCTTACCGGTCAGCACCGAAGTGAACTGATTGGCCAGACGCTTGTATTGACCAAACATATAGCCGATCTCGCGACCACCCACGCCGATATCACCCGCCGGCACATCCAGGTCGGCGCCGATATGACGATACAGCTCGCTCATAAAGGCCTGACAGAAGCGCATCACCTCGTTGTCACTCTTGCCTTTCGGGTCGAAATCCGAGCCACCCTTGCCGCCGCCCATGGGCAGCGAGGTCAGCGAATTCTTGAACACCTGCTCGAAGGCCAGAAACTTCAGCACGCCGAGGTTGACCGACGGATGGAAGCGCAGCCCCCCTTTGTAGGGGCCAATGGCACTGCTCATCTGCACTCGATAGCCACGGTTGACCTGTACCCGCCCGGCGTCATCAACCCAGGACACACGAAACAACACCACCCGCTCGGGCTCGACCATACGCTCGACGATACCGGCTTGCAGGTAACGCGGGTTGGCCTCCAAAAATGGCCAGAGTGAGCGCAGCACCTCTTCCACCGCCTGATGAAACTCCGGCTGGTGAGGATCGCGCTGTTTCAGGCGGGAGAGGAAAAGCTCGACGGATTCGCTCATAGGGGTACCCCAACAGTGCCCATAGGCCGGGCAGATCGACTGAAAAGTGCGCCGCACTCTAGCAGCCGCAAAAGCACCGCAACAGAGCAAAATGTCGCTTATATGAATCTTTTTGGTGCAAACGAATAAATTGCCTGCTCTATTCAGGGCATTAAAGCGCACAAGCTATCGCACAAAAACAGGGCTTATCTGCACAAATTTAAAGCACAAACATTATGCGAGGTGCAGATACCAGTCCCGGCAAGCACGCATGGTGCGTAGTCGAGAACATGTTAGGCAGAGGTGAGATCAGTGCGGACAATGCAGGGAGATAGCTGTTACCCCCCAGGAAAGATGGCGTTCCCAACTGGATTCGAACCAGTATCTAGCCCTTAGGAGGGGCTTATTCTATCCATTGAACTATGGGAACCGAGGCTGGATAGACAGGCCACCAGCGGGCGGCATCTTAGCGAGACCTCACGCGTTTGTCATGCCGCTGCCATTATCTCGGCGCCATACTGCCAACTGACTGCCATAAGGAGAGGAGACCGCCATGCGCCCCGCTGCCTCGCATCATCTGCCGGATTCGCCTTTTGCCGATTTTCACCTGCGTGCGGTCAGCGTTAACGATGCTGCTGCCCTGGCGGCCTTACTGCAGCAGCTCGCGCCCGATGAGCCGCGTGCCGATGCCAAGCTGTTGGCGTTGCGCCTGAGCGAGCTGCCGGTGAGCCGTGTGGTGCTGGTAGCCGAGCGTGACGGCAAGTTGCTCGGCACCTGCACGATAAATCTGATCGAGCACCTGGCGCACAATTTTGCCCGTTCGGCGATTCTGGAAGATGTGGTGGTGGATACTGAGGCGCGCGGCCTGGGGATTGGCCAGGCGCTGATGGGTAAAGCCATTGAACGCGCCCGCACCTGGGGCTGTTACAAGGTGGCGCTGTCCAGCAGCCAGAGCCGTGAGGCCGCCCATGCGTTTTATGCCAATCTGGGCTTTAAGCCGCATGGCGTCAGCCTGGCGCTGATGCTGGACTAGAGGCTATCAACGACTTTGTAGGAGCGGGCCATGCCCGCGAATTGATGTCGACCTGAAAGTATCGCGGGCAAGCCCGCTCCTACAGGTTTTGTAAAACGTGTCAGTAGGGCGGGAAACAGCCGGGCTGTTTCTAACGACCGAACCGCTCTTCGGCTAATTGATCAGCGATCTCCACGGTAGTTTTGCTCGCCGCATCGGCGCGTTGGAATATCTGTTCCAGGGTCGCGCCGATACTTTCTATATGAGCCTTGAGCTGTGTGGTGCTACCACCACTGCGGCCGTAGTAAACATCGATAATCCCACCGGCATTGATCGCGTAATCCGGCGCGTAGAGGCATTCGTTGCAGCGCAGGGTTTCCGCCAGGCTGGCATCGACCAGTTGGTTGTTGGCGGCCCCGGCGATAATCGGCGCGCGCAGGGCTTCCAAGGTTTGCTGGTTGATAATGCCGCCCATGGCGCAGGGTGCGAACACATCGACATCCAGGCCGAAAATTGCCTGCTGACTAACGGCGGTTGCACCCAGCTGCTCGACCGCGCGACGCACATTGGCCTCGACGATATCGGTCACCCATAGCTCGGCCCCGGCGGCTTTCAGCTGGCGCGCCAGGTCGAAGCCCACCTGCCCTACCCCTTGGATCGCGACTTTCAAACCGTGCAGGTCATCGCGGCCCAGGCGGTGTTTGACCGCAGTCTGGATGCCGATAAACACCCCGTAAGCGGTGGACGGTGACGGGTCGCCATTGCGCGTGCCGCCAGCGAACGCTTCGCGCAGTTCGGCGCCGGATACGTGGCGCGTGCGCTCGGCCATGATCTGCATTTCCGCAACGCCGGTGCCGGAGTCAGCGGCGGTGATATAGCGGCCGCCGAGGCTGTCGACAAAATCGCCCATGGCCTGGAACAGCGCCGCGCTCTTGCCGGTATGCGGGTCGCCGATGATCACCGCCTTGCCACCACCCAGCGGCAGGTTGGCCAGGGCCGACTTGTAGGTCATGCCGCGCGACAGGCGCAGCACATCGCGCAGCGCTTCATCGTCATTAGCGTAATTCCACATGCGGCAACCGCCGAGGGCCGGGCCGAGGTTGCTGTTGTGAATGGCGATAATCGCCCGCAGGCCGCTGGCCTGGTCGTGGCCGTAGACCACCTGTTCGTGGTGGTCGAAATCAATATGGGAAAACACGGACATGGGAGTTCCTTGATGGTTCTTGTTGTAGGAGGTGAGCGACTGTAGGAGCCAGCTTGCTGGCTCCTACAGGGAGGTGGCTTATGCAGCTGGCTCGAACAGCTGCACCGCTGCGATCTCGCTGACGACCATGCGCGCCTTGAGCTGAGCGCTCTGCTCGCGCACCTTGGCCAGGCTGCGTTCCTTGACGTGGCCATAGCCGCGGATCTGCTCCGGTAGCTCAGCCAGGGCCAGGGCGGTGCGGTAGTTGTCGGCGTTGAGTTCCTTGAGCAGGTAGTCCAGGTTCTGCTCGTAGTCGTCGATCAACTGCAGCTCAAGCCGGCGCTCGGCGCTGTAGCCGAACAGGTCCAGCGGGGTGCCACGCAGGAACTTGAACTTGGCCAGCACACCGAAGGCCTTGAGCATCCAAGGGCCAAACTGACGCTTACGCGGCTCGCCGGTGCTGGCGTCCGGTTTGCTCAGCCAGGACGGTGCCAGGTGGAATTCCAGGCGGTAATCGCCAGTGAACTGCGCTTCCAGCTGACGGATAAAGCTGCCGTCGCTGTACAGCCGCGCCACTTCGTACTCGTCCTTGTAGGCCAGCAGTTTGAAGTAGTAGCGCGCCACGGCCTTGCTCAGGGCTTGGTCAGCGCTCTTGTCGACCTGCTGCACCCGCGCCACCTGCTCGCGGTAACGCTCGGCGTAGGCGGCATTCTGGTAGGCGGTCAGGCGCACCACGCGGTCAGCGATGATGTCTTCAAGAGTCTGGCAATGCGGCGCTTCGATCACATCTGGCTTGGCCAGACGTTCCACGGCGACCGCATCATGGGCAGCGCGACGGCCCCAGAGGAAGGCCTGCTGATTCAGTTGCACGGCCACGCCGTTAAGCTCGATGGCCTTGTTGATGGCTTCGGCGGACACCGGCACCAGGCCTTTCTGGTAGGCGAAGCCAAGCATAAACAGGTTGGTGGCGATGCTGTCGCCGAGCAGGCGGGTGGCCAGACGGCTGGCATCGACAAAGTGGGTTTTGCTCGCGCCCACCGCTTCGATCAGTGCCTCGCGCATGGCCTCGCCGGGCACCTGAGCATCGGGATTGCGGGTGAATTCGGCGGTGGCCGCTTCATGGCTGTTGACCACCGCATGGGCGATCTTGTCATTGAGTTTGGCCAGGGCCTCTTCACTGGCCGACACCACCAGATCGCAACCCAACAGTAGATCGGTTTCCCCGGCGGCAATGCGCACGGCGAAGATGTCGTCCTGCTTGGCGGCGACGCGGATATGGGTAATCACCGGGCCAAATTTCTGCGCCAGGCCAGCCTGATCGAGCACGCTGCAGCCCTTGCCTTCGATATGCGCAGCCATGCCGAGCAACGCGCCGACGGTGGTGACGCCGCTGCCGCCGACACCCGGCAGAAGGATATTCCAGGGACGATCCAGCGCCGGTTGTTTGGGTTCTGGCAAGGCAATAAACAGCGCGCCCAGGCCGACGGCCGTGGGTTTGCGCAGGCTGCCGCCGTGCACGGTGACAAAGCTTGGGCAGAAGCCTTCAACGCAGCTGAAATCCTTGTTGCAGGCGTTCTGGTCGATCTCACGCTTGCGGCCCAATTCGGTTTCCAGAGGCAATACGGACAGGCAGTTGGATTTCACACTGCAATCGCCACAGCCCTCACACACCGCCGAGTTGATAAAGGCACGCTTCTGCGGATCAACCAGCTTGCCGCGTTTGCGCCGGCGGCGCTTCTCGGTGGCGCAGGTCTGGTCATAGATGATCACCGAGCAGCCCTTGAACTCGCGCAGCTCGCGCTGCACGGCATTCAGATCGCGGCGATGGTGGAAGGTGACGATGGGCGCAAAGGTGGCGCGGGTTGGGTACTTCTCCGGCTCGTCGGTGACCAGGGCGATACGTTTCACCCCTTCGGCATACACCTGCTGGCTCAGTTGATCGACGCGCAGTTCACCGTCGATCGGCTGGCCGCCGGTCATGGCCACCGCATCGTTGTAGAGAATCTTGTAGGTGATATTCACCCCGGCGGCCACGGCCGCACGCAGGGCCAGCTGACCGGAATGGAAGTAGGTGCCGTCACCGAGGTTCTGGAAGATATGCGGGGTATCGGTAAACGGCGCCTGACCGATCCAGGTCGCGCCCTCGCCGCCCATCTGGGTAAAGGTGTCGGTGTTGCGGTCCATCCACTGGGTCATGTAGTGGCAACCGATACCGCCCTGGGCGCGGCTGCCTTCCGGCAGTTTGGTCGAGGTGTTGTGCGGGCAGCCGGAGCAGAAATGCGGGGTGCGCACGGTAGTGTGCTTGGGCGCAGCCAGCGATGCTTCCTTGGCGGCCAGAAAGGCCAGGCGCTCTTCAATCTGCGGGCTGCTGTAGATCGGCGCGAGGCGCTTGGCGATGGCGCGGGCGATCATCGCCGGGGTCAGTTCGGAGAGGTTCGGCAGCAGTGAATGGCCAGCCTCATCGAACTCGCCCACCACCACCGGGCGCTTGCCCACGGGCCAGTTATAGAGCTGCCCGGTGAGCTGGTCTTCGATGATGCTGCGTTTTTCCTCGACCACCAGAATCTCGTCCAGACCTTCGGCGAACTCATGCACCGAGACCGGTTCCAGCGGCCAGCTCATGCCGACCTTGAGTACGCGCAGGCCGACCTGGGCGCACAGCGCTTCGTCCAGACCAAGGTCATCCAGGGCTTGGCGCACGTCGAGATAGGACTTGCCGGTGGTAATAATGCC
Organism: Pseudomonas cimarronensis; assembly: GCF_049331905.1. Lineage (GTDB taxonomy): Bacteria > Pseudomonadota > Gammaproteobacteria > Pseudomonadales > Pseudomonadaceae > Aquipseudomonas. Next base: position 3,517,030 of record NZ_CP186283.1, read on the forward strand.
CAGACGCGGGTTGGGCGAATCGAGCTTGATCTGGTTGAGGTTGTTGGCCAGCGCAAAGGCGCGGGCGGCGTAGATCTTGTAGGTGTTGAGGCGCGCTTCCTGAGCCAGGGGCGGGTCCGGCCAGCGGATATACACGCCATCTTCCGGCAGCTGGAAGTCCTCGGGAATCTTCACCTGCATGCGCAGCGGGTCGACATCCACCACGGCAGAAGAGTCGACGTTCTCGGCGATGGTTTTCAGCGCCACCCAGCACCCACTGTAGCGCGACAGCTCCCAGCCGATGATGCCGTAGTCGAGAATTTCCTGAACGTTGGCCGGGTTGAGCACCGGGATCGAGGCGGCGATAAAGGCATGCTCGCTCTGGTTGGCAATGCTGGAGGATTTGCAGCCATGGTCGTCGCCGGCCAGCAACAACACGCCGCCATGCTCGGAAACGCCGGCCGAGTTGCCGTGCTTGAACACATCACCGCAGCGGTCCACACCCGGGCCCTTGCCGTACCACATGGCAAACACGCCGTCGTAGCGCGCGCCAGGGAACAGGCTGGTCTGCTGGCTGCCCCACACGGCAGTGGCGGCCAACTCTTCGTTGACCCCCGGTTGGAAGTGGATGTGATTGTCTTTGAGGTACTGCTTGGCGTCCCACAGGCTCTTGTCCAGATTGCCCAGGGGTGAGCCCCGGTAGCCGGAAATAAAGCAGGCGGTATTCAGGCCATGGGCGGCGTCACGCTGCTTCTGCAGCATGGGCAGGCGGGTCAGCGCCTGGGTGCCGGTCAGGTAGAGGTGACCGGTAGCAAGGCGGTACTTGTCATCCAGGCGGATCTCGGCCAGAGACATGGTGGTGCTCCTGTTATTTTTATCGAGAGCTGGGTTGGCAACGGTGAATGCCACCCTTGTTAAGCCTAGTGCGGGATCACCCCACAAGGCGTATGGCCAAGAATATGACTGAGCAGTACGGATATTTTCTTTCTATTTTCGGGATGAAAAGCCAATACTGCGCATGACCTTTCCAATAAATACAAGAATTCAGGAACAATCATGCAGGACTTGCTCAGCCCCATTGATCGGAAAATTCTCCGCCTGCTGCAGCACAACGCCGACCTCTCCGCCGCCGAGATCGCCGAAAAGGTGGAATTGTCACAATCGCCGTGCTGGCGGCGGATTCATCGCATGCAGGAAGACGGCATTATCGAGCGCAAGGTGGCCCTGCTCAGCCACAAGCAACTGGGCTTCAGCATCACCGTATTTGTCGATATCAAGTTGTCGGCGCACGGGCGCAGCAACCTGGAAGAATTCGAGCGCGCCGTGGTCGGGTACCCCGAAGTGCTGGAGTGTTTCACCATGGCCGGCGGCTCGGATTACCTGCTCAAGGTGGTGGCCAAGGACATCGCCAGCTACGAACGCTTTCTGCGCGACCACCTGCTGCAACGCCCGCATGTGCACGAAGCGCACTCGCATATCGCGATGAGCGAGGTGAAACGCACCACTGAGTTGCCGCTGGATTGAAAATGGCTTGAACATTGTGGGAGCGGCCGGGCGGCGCTCCGCTTTAGCCGCGACAGCTCTTAAAGGCTACAGCTTGTCGCGGCTAAAGCCCCTCCCACACACCCAACCTACACAGCCTCCGCACGCGGCTGGCGCAGGGTGCGTTCCGACTGCGCTTTGCCCGCCCACCACAATGCCAGCGGGCCGAGCAGCAATAGCAGGCCCATCAGGGCAAATGCCGCCCACCAGCCGAGCAGGCTCTTGTCGCCCAGCACATCCAGGCTGATGCCAAACAGCAGCGGGCCGAGGAAGGCGCCGCTAAAGCCGGTGCAGGAATACAGGGCCATGGCCGTGCCACGGTGGCTGGCGGGCGCGACTTCGATCAACCCAGCTGTCAGCGATGACGAATCGGCGGTGACGGCGATGCTGTAGAGCAGCACCAGCACCAGCATCAGCCAGAACGGCAAGGCCGCACTCAGGCCAATCAACAACGCCAGCACGGTTGAGCAGAGCATCACCGCGATCAACCAGCGCTGCCGACCGAAACGCAGCGCCAACTCGTTGCCGAAGATGCTCGCGGGCATGCCGATCAGGGTCACCAGCATCGCCACCCAGGTGCCCGACAGCCAGGGATCGCTGCCCTGCAGCTGCCCGGAAAACACCACAAAAGCCACCACCCAGGCACGCAGGGCAAACAGCTCAAGGTTATGCACCGCATAGGCCAGACAGTAAGCCGCCACTGCGCGACTCTTTAATGGGGCCAGGTCCAGCAGTTTGCGCGGCGCATGCTGCACCAGCGCTTTTGGCTGCAAGCCCCAATAGACCATGGCCCAGGCCAGCAAGGCGCAGACGCCACTGAGCAGCGTCGGCAACTGCCAGCTGCCGAACTTGGCCAGCTCGCCGGCGAGAATAAATGACAACGCCGTGCCCAAGCCGAAGCTCGCGGTATAGAACGCAACCGCGCGCGACTGCGCCGGCCCTTCAATCCGCTCGGACAGCGCCTTGAGCCCCGGCATGTAAGTGCCGGCTAGGCCGACGCCCGCCAGCACGCGCCAAGCCAGCGCCGACCAGAAACCATCGGCAAAGATAAAGCCCGCATTGGCCACCGCCGTCAGCAGCATCGCCGCCAGGTAGATCAGCCGCGCGTCGTATTTATCCGTCAGCCCGGTGAGGATTGGCACTGCAACCATATAGCCGAGAAAGAAGCCGCCACCGATCCAGCCCGCCTGCGTGTTGCTCAACCCCCACAACGCTTGAAAGTCGGGCAGCAAGGCGGCAAACAGGGCAAAGCCCGCCATGCCCAGGGTTTCCGCGCCGCACAGCAGCAGAGTGGTGCGGCGGGCGTTAGTCATAACACCCGCCCGTCAAAAGCCAGGCTTACGCCAGCCGGCAAGGCACCGGGGTTATCCAGCAACCAGGCATCAAAGCTGTGCCCGATATGGGTCAGCACGGTTTCTCTGGGCCGCAGCTGCTCGACCACTTCCAGTGCGCGGGTCAGGTCGTTGTGGTTGCGCGGGGCGATGGGTTGCGGTGCGGTGGAGCAGTCCAGCACCAGCAGATCCAGCGGCTGCTGGCGCAGCACCTCGGCGCTGGCGTCGGGCACGCCGAGGGTGTCTGTCAGATAGGCAATACGCCGCTGTTCGCCACTCGCCGCCAAGCCTTGCAGCAGATAGCCAAAGGTCGGTTTCGAGTGATTAAGCGGCAGCGCCGTGACGCCCAACTCACCCAGTTGCCGCCGCTCGAAGGCGGCAAACGGCTGGCTGAAATCGAGAATACCGGGGTGCTTGTACAGGTCGGCCAGGCCTTCTGGATCATCCGGGCCATGCACCGGAATAATCAGCCCCTGCCCCCAGCGCAGGTGCAGCAAGCCCTGTGCGTGATCAGCGTGGTAATGGGTTTGCAGAATCCCGCTCAGGCTATGGGGCGGGAAGCGCTCGCACAGATCGGTCAGCCCCGAGTCGATCAGCCAGCGCTGCGCGCCACATTCTATCAGCGCGCAACAGGGGCCACGGCGCCGCGCGGAGTACACCCGTGCGCTGTCGCAGGCCGCGCAGCTGCAGTTGTACACCGGCACCTGACGGGCATCGCCGGTGCCGAGCAGGGTCAGGCGCATGCGCGGGCATCGCTAAGCAGTTGCAGCAGCTGGGTGACGGTCTGGTCGAGCGGGCCGGAGTTATCCAAAACAATGGTGCTCTCAACTGGTGCTGCCGTGGGAGGGGCTTCAGCCGCGACCGTCGCCGCTAAAGCGCCTCCCACAGACGCAACTCCTGCAGCCCGAGGGATGGCTGATACAAAGTAGCGGCTGCGCGCCAGGCGTGCCTCGATCTGCTCGGCGCTTTCCCGGCCGCGCGCTTGCAGGCGCTGGCGTAGGGCTGCTTCATCCACCTGCAGCAGGATCGCCAGCAGTTCGGGATAACGCTCGCGGGCCTGGGGCAGATAGCCGCGCGAACCATTCACCAGCACATCCTGCCCCGCCGCCAGCCAGTCGTCGATCTGCCGGGGAATGCCGTAAGCCAAGCCATTGGCGCGCCAGCTCAGGGCAAAGGCGCCAGCGGCTTCCTGCTGGTCGAACTCGGCCGGCGACACGCCGATGGCGTCCTCGCCCACCGCTTCCGCCGAGCGGGTGATGACCCGCCGGGCGATCACACAACCCCGTTCGGCCAGGCGCTCGCGCGCGGCATTCAGCAGGCTGTCCTTGCCCGAGCCCGAAGGCCCCATCAGATAGATCAACCGGCCACTCATCAGAACACCCTTTTCGCTTGTCGCCAGACTTGCTGGATCACCGCCTGGCCCCCGTGCACCTGCGCCTGCACCAGGTCAGCACGCAGGCCAACGCGGATTTCGCCACGATCATGCAGCCCCGCCGCCTGTGCCGGCACGCGGCTGACAGTGGCAATCGCGCGCGGCAGATCATAGCCGTTGTCCTGCCCGGCCAGCAGCAAAGCGGCATGCAACAGGCTCGCTGGGTAGTAGTCGCTGGAGAGGATATCCAGCACTCCCTGCTGAGCCAGTTCGGCGGCGGCGATATTGCCGGAATGCGAACCGCCGCGCACGATATTCGGCGCGCCCATCAGCACCTTCAGGCCCAGCTCGTGGCTGGCCTTGGCGGCTTCCAGGGTGGTGGGGAATTCGGCAATGGACATGCCGAAGCCGGCCGACTCCTGCACATGTGCCAGGGTGGCGTCATCGTGACTGGCCACGGAAATACCACGGACTTGGCAATCGGCAACAATGCTGCGGCGCTGACGGTCGCTGTACTGCCGTGAGTTACCCACCTGCTCGACGATAAAGGCCTCCATCTCCGCTTCGCTGAGGTGGTACTTGCCCATGTAGTACTCGCGGTATTTGTCTTCCTTGGCGAACTGGCGCTGGCCTGGTGCGTGATCCATCACCGAGACCAGCTGTACCAGCGGGTGCTCGACCAGATCGCGGAATACCGCCAGGGTCTCGGGGTGACAAACCTCGCAACGCAGGTGCAGGCGGTGATCGGTGCGCAAATGCCCGGCCGCTGCCGCCGAAGCAATCGCTTCGAGCATCGCCGGCAGCTGCTGCATGCGTTTGCCGCGCGGGTTGACGTCGCCAATCGCCAGGGCATCGAACACCGTGGTGATACCCGCCGAGGCAATCTGCGCATCATGGGTCAGCACCGCCGAGGCCGAGGGCCAATCCACTCCCGGCCGGGGGCTCATGTATTTTTCCAGGTTGTCGGTGTGCAGCTCGACCAGGCCGGGCAGCAGGTAATCACCGTTCAAATTCTGCGCCTGAGGCAAACCGCTGACGCCCTCTTCTACCTGGGCAATCAGGCCGTCGCGCAGCACCAGGGTGCCGACAAACTCCTGCTCGGCGGTGACGATCCGCGCGTTGGTAAGAATCTGTTCAACCGGCATATACGTACTCCTGCTGCGCCGCAGCGCTCATGTCCTGGCTCATATCAAGAAAACGATCGGCCACCGCCTCACGGGCGGCGCGGTCGTGGAAGATGCCGATCAGCGCGCTACCGGCGGCCTTGGCTTCATCGATCAGTTCCAGCACCACCTGGCGGTTGGCGTCGTCCAGGGAGGCAGTGGGTTCATCCAGCAGCATCAGCGGCCAGGCGACCATAAAGCCGCGGGCAATATTCACCCGCTGCTGCTCGCCGCCGGAGAAGGTGCCGGGGGCCAGCTGCCACAGGGCTTGGGGGATATTCAGACGGCTGAGCAGGCTTTTCGCCCGCGCTTCGGCATCGGCGCGGCGAAGGCCACGGGCCAGGGCCGGTTCCATCACCACATCCAGGGTCGACACACGGGGAATCACCCGCAGAAACTGGCTGACATAGCCCAGGGTCTGCCGGCGTACCGCCAGCACCTGGCGCGGTTCGGCGCCGACCAGCTCAACCCAAGCGCCGTTGTGCAACACGCGAATGCTGCCACCCGCGGCCAGGTAGTTGCCGTACAGGGTGCGCAGCAAGGTCGACTTGCCAGCACCGGATTGCCCGTGCAGCACCAGGCACTCGCCGGCGCGCACGCTGAAATGCAGCCCGCTCAATACATTCAGCACCACGCCGTGCTGCTGATGCAGGGTGAAGGTCTTGCTGAGGCCGGAGACCTCGATAAGCGTATTCATGATTAACACTCTCTGCGCTTGTGGGAGGGGCTTTAGCCGCGATAACGCTGATCGCGGCTAAAGCCCCTCCCACATGACGGAACTAAGGCTGCAGGACAGACGACACCAGCAGCTGCGAATAGGGATGCTGCGGGTCGTCGAGAATCTGATCCGTCAGCCCGGCCTCGACCACATGGGAGCGGCGCATCACCATCAGCCGGTCAGCCAGCAGGCGCGCCACGGCCAGGTCGTGGGTGACGATCACCACCGCCAGGTCCAGCTCGCGCACCAGGCCGCGCAGCAGGTCGAGCAGGCGCGCCTGCACCGACACATCGAGGCCGCCGGTGGGCTCGTCCATAAAGATCAGCCGGGGGCTGGACACCAGATTGCGGGCGATCTGCAAGCGCTGCTGCATGCCGCCGGAAAAGGTGCGCGGCAGGTCGTCGATGCGCAGCGGGTCGATCTCCACCTGTTTCAGCCAGTCGATACCAGCCGCGCGCAACTCGCCGTAATGGCGCACGCCCTGGGCCATCAGCCGCTCGCCGATATTCGCCCCGGCCGACACGCCCATGCGCAGGCCGTCACGCGGGTTCTGCTCGACAAAGCCCCACTCGGTGCGCAGCAGCGTGCGCCGCTGCGCTTCACTGGCGCTGTACAGGTCGACCCAGTTGCCGGCCGTATCGCGATAACTGACTGAGCCGCGATCCGGCGGGCAGCGCCCGGAGAGCAGGCTGAGCAGGGTCGACTTGCCCGAGCCGGACTCTCCGACGATACCGAGCACCTCGCCCGGATACAGATCGAACGACACGCCCTGGCAGCCCTTCTCCAGGCCGTACAGGCGGGTGAGGTCACGCACGCTGAACAGCGGCTGCGCCGTGTCGGTGTGCAGGTGCAATTCTTCGGCAGCACTCATTGCGCGCCCTCCTGTTCAAGGTCACGGCGTTGCATGCAGTAATCGGTGTCGGAACAGACAAAGCGTTTGCTGCCGGCGTCGTCGACGATCAGCTCGTCGAGGTAGGAATCGTGGCTGCCACAGAAAGCGCAGCACTCATCCCAACGCTGGATCTCGAACGGGTGATCTTCGAAGTCCAGGCTGACTACGCGGGTGAACGGCGGCACGGCGTACAGGCGCTTCTCGCGGCCAGCGCCGAACAGCATCAGCGCCGGGCTCATATGCAGCTTGGGGTTGTCGAATTTGGGAATCGGCGATGGGTCCATCACGTAGCGCTCATCCACCGTCACCGGGTAGGCGTAGCTGGTGGCGATATGGCCGAAGGTGGCGATGTCCTCGTAAAGCTTCACGTGCATCACGCCGTAGTCTTCCAGCGCATGCATGGTGCGGGTCTCGGTTTCCGAGGGCTCGATAAAGCGCAGCGGCTCGGGGATCGGCACCTGATAGACCATGATCTGATCGCCACTCAGCGCGGTTTCCGGGATGCGGTGACGGGTCTGAATCACCGTCGCCTCGGGCGTGCGGGTGGTGGTTTTGACCCCGGCCGTGCGGGCGAAGAAGCGCCGGATCGACACCGCGTTGGTGGTGTCATCCGCACCCTGGTCGATCACCTTGAGCACATCCTCAGCGCCGAGAATTGCCGCGGTCAGTTGCATGCCGCCGGTGCCCCAGCCGTAGGGCAGCGGCATCTCGCGGCCACCGAAGGGCACCTGGTAACCGGGAACCGCGACAGCCTTGAGCAGGCCACGGCGGATCATGCGTTTAGTCTGCTCATCGAGATAGGCAAAGTTGTAGCCGACCTCAGTTGCATACTGTGTTTGGGCCTGGGCATTCATGCGCGTTGCTCCTCGGCGGCGGGCTGCTCGCTGGTCTGCTTGCGCAGTTTGCGGATCAGCTCCAGCTCGGATTGGAAGTCGACGTAGTGCGGCAATTTCAGGTGTGAGACGAAGCCGGCGGCCTCGACGTTGTCGCAGTGCATCAGCACAAATTCTTCCTGCTGCGCCGGGCCTTCGACCTCCTCGTTGTACTCCGCCGCACGCAGCGAGCGGTCAACCAGAGCCATGCCCATGGCCTTGCGCTCGGCATAACCGAAGGCCAGGCCGTAGCCACGGGTAAACTGCGCCTGCTCGGCACTCTCACCAACGAACTGGTTGACCATCTCGCACTCGGTCACCTCGATGTCACCTAGCGGCACGGCAAAGCCGAGCTCTTCCGGCTCCAGCCAGACCTCGACCTCGCCGATGCGAATCTCCCCGGCAAAGGGGTGATTGCGGCCGTAACCGCGCTGAGTGGAATAGCCCAGCGCTAACAAAAAGCCTTCATCACCACGGGCCAGAGCCTGCAAGCGCTGGGCGCGGCTGGCAGGGAAATCCAGTGGCTCGCGGGTGATATCAGGCACCGCTAAGCCATCATCGACCTCGCGAGCCATCAGGCCTTCGTCGGCGAGAAACTCCAGCACCCGTGGGCACGGCGACAGTTCAGCCTGCGGATCGACCAGTGGCCCTGGCTGCTCGCCCTCGGCCAGCAGGGCGAAATCCAGCAGGCGGTGACTGTAGTCGAAGGTCGGGCCGAGCAGTTGGCCGCCGGGCAGGTCCTTGAAGGTGGCCGAGATACGCCGGCTCAGCTGCATCTGCGTGGTGTCCAGCGCGGCGCTGGCACCGAAACGCGGCAGCGTGGTGCGGTAGGCGCGCAGCAGGAAGATCGCCTCCATCAGGTCGCCGGCTGCCTGTTTGATCGCCAGGGCGGCCAGTTGCGGGTCATACAGCGAGCCTTCGCTCATCACCCGGGCGACCGCCAGGGACATTTGCTCGCGCACCTGCTCGACACTGAGTTCAGGAATGGAGGTATCACCGCGGCGCTTCTTGGCCAGCAGCAAATGGGCATTGTCGATGGCGCGCTCGCCACCTTTGACCGCGACGTACATCAGGCAGCCTCCTCGGCATTGAGCAGCACACGGGTGCTGCGCGGCAGGCCGATCACCTGCTCACCAGCGGCGAAGAAGGCATCCAGGCCACGGGGAAACGCACTGCGCGCCTGGCGCTGCTGCCAGAACACCGCCGGCAGCGGCAACTCAACGCTGCGTACGTCCTTGATGCCCGGCCCACGCCAGCGCAGCGCGTCGCCATTGCTGAGGGCATCGAGCTGGATCAGCAAGGTGCAGGACTGGTCGGGATAGCGCTCGCTGCCATTGTCGAAATCCGACAGGTCCGCCAACTGGCTTGCATCGAGCAGGGCAAACAGCGCCAGTTCGCGCTCGGCGACAATCGGGCAGCCGCAGTGAAAGGCCAGGTTGGCGCGGATCGCCGGGGTGTCGAAACGCGGCGCCAGCCACAGCGGCGTGTCGCCATCGAGAAACGCCAGGCACAGGGCGTAAGTAGCCGGATGGAGGTTTTCCAGGGCCAGGGCACGGTTCAGCGGTTGTACAAGGCCTGGCTCGGCCAGCGCCTTGAGGGCGCTGCGAAAGCTGGTTTGCGCATCCAGCACCGGGTCATTGAAGGCCGGTTGCAGCCATTGCGAGCTATTCGCCGCGTTCATCAGTCTTCTCCTCGGACCAGGGTAAAAAACTCCACCTGGGTGGTGGCGGTTTCGGCGGCCTTGGCCGCCTGTTGGGCACGCTGTGCAGCGACTAGGGGCTCGATCAGCCGGCTCTGCCAGTGAGCCTGCTCGGCACCCTGCAAATGCGCATCGGCCAGAGCTGCCAGCTCGGCGTGCTGCTTGTCGCGGCCGGCCACATAGCTGTAACCGGTGCGGCCATCGGCCAGGCGCACCACGCAGCGGGTCACGCTCATCTCGCCGAGATTGAACGGGCTGCCGGTGCCGCCCATGCGTCCACGCACCAGGGTCATGCCAATTTCCGGGGCACGGATCAGGCGGTAATCCGCTTCTTTCAACACCGATTCATAGGTCGCCAGCTGGCTACCGGCGCGGGCGAGTACGCCCATCCAGCGCTGGCGAATGGCGATCTGCGGATCGCTGTGCAGCAGGTTGCTTTGCGGTCGTGCGCGGTTCATCAACGAGCCTCCATCAAAGGGCGAGCTGGTACTGGAAACGGTCGGCGCGGCTGGTCGACAACGACAGCTCCACCGGCCGTCCGGCCAGATCGCGGGAAAGGGTTTGCACGCTAAGCAGCGGTGCGTGCTTGGGCATCAACAGCCGCGCGGCCTCTTCACGACTGGGCAGGCGTGCGCCGATCAGGCTGAAGGTGCGGGTCAATGGCAGGCCGCGCTGGCTGAGGTACTGGCGCAGCGAGCCACCCTGGTAATCCGCCAGCAGCTCGCAATGTTCGGTGCTGAAGGCATGCCGAATCAGACTCACCGGCTGGCCTTCAATCAGGCGCAAGGTGCTCAGCTCCAGCAGTTGCGCACCGCTGGGCAGTTGCAGGTATTCACGCTCTTCGCAACCGGCCGGACGCAGGCGGCTTTCCAGCAACTGCGCCTCAACCTTGTGACCGAGCGCCGAGAGCGAGGCACTGTAGGCACTGCCAGCCTGCATCGGGTAGATCAGCGGCTTGGCCAGCACCCGCGTGCCCTTGCCCTGCTGGCGCAGCAGGCGACCTTCATGCACCAGCTCATCCACCGCGCGGCGCAGGGTGTGACGATTGACGGCAAAACGCGCGGCCAACTGCACCTCCGCCGGCAGGTAATCGCCAGGGCTCATGCGCTGCAGTTCATCGCGCAGCACGGCAGCCAGTTCGCGGTACAGCGGCTCGGGTTGTCTAGACAAGTGCATGGCTAATAAAGGGCATCCGCAGATGCCCGTTCTCCGTCAGATAAATTGTTTGCGCAGGCGCTGCGAAATGATGTCCAGCAGGCTGACCACCAGGATGATCACGATCAGCAAGGCGCAGGTCTGGGCGAACTGGAAGCCGCGAATCGCTTCCCAGAGAATCACCCCGATGCCACCGGCACCGACCATGCCGACCACGGTGGCCGAGCGCACGTTGGATTCGAAGCGATAGAGCGAGTAGGAAATCCACAGTGGCAGAACCTGCGGAATCACCCCGTAGATGACTTCCTGCAGAGCGCTGGCGCCGGTGGCGCGTACGCCTTCAACCGGGCCGGGATCGATGGCCTCGACCGCCTCGGCAAACAGTTTAGCGAGCACCCCGGTGGTGCCGATAAACAGCGCCAGCACCCCGGCGAATGGCCCCAGGCCGACCGCCACTACGAAGAGCATGGCGAAGACCATTTCATTGATCGAACGGCAGGCGTCCATCACCCGGCGGATCGGCTGGTAGACCCACCACGGCACGATGTTTTCCGAGCAGAAAATGCCCAGCGGAATAGCCAGAACAATCGCCAGCACCGTGCCCCACAGGGCGATCTGCACGGTGACGATCATTTCCTTGAGGTACAGCTCCCAGTCGCTGAAATCGGGCGGAAAGAAGTCCGCGGCAAATGTCGCCATGTTGCTGGAGTCACGAATCAGCGCCAGCGGATTCATTTCCGCGCCCTGCCAGGACCAGGCCAACACAACGAAGAACAGCCCCCAGCCGATCAGCTGCAGCCAGGAACGCTTGGCAATCAGGTGGGGCGTAGGTGCGGTGGTCAAAGTGGTCATAACAACATCTCGAATCAAGCGGCAGAAGAAAACGACCCGCCGTGGGCGGCGGGTCGAGCACTGCGATTAACCAGCGCTGGCAGGGCTTTGCTTGGCGATTTCAGCCATGCGTTTTTCCAGCTTGGCCAGCTCGGCATCCAGCTCTTTGAGCTTGGCGGCCTTGTCGTCAGCTTTGAGCTTGTCGTTGTTGGCCACTTCGGTACGCTGCTTGAACAGTTCCAGCTGGCGGATTGGCAGCAGCTGATCATCATCAGAAGCCTTGAACTTGGCCCACTGCAGACCGGCCAGGACTTTCTGCTCAGCCGGCTCGTCGCCATAGGTCATGAAGAATTCGCGCAGCTTGTTCTTGGTGGCGTCATCCAGGTTCTTGCGCCAGACCATCGGGTCGGACGGGATCAGCGGCGAGGTCCAGATCACTTTCAGCTGAGCGGCCTTGTCCGGAGCAGTCACTTGCAGACGTTCCATGCCTTCGCTATTGAAAGTGCCGACATCGACCTGCTTGTTGGCCACCGACAGGGCGTTGACTTCGTGGCTGCCGTTGAGCGCGCGCTTGAAGATCTTATTGGCGTCGGCATTGTTCTGCGCGAACACGTAGTAGCCCGGTACCAGATAGCCCGAAGTGGAGTTCGGGTCGCCATTGGCAAAGGTCAGGGTCTTGGCGTTTTTCAGCATGTCTTCGATCGAATTGATCGGGCTGTCCTTGTGCGCCACCATCAGGCTGTAATAACCCTGCGTGCCATTGGCGGCGACGGTCTGGGCGAAGATCTGTCCGTTGGCGCGATCCACCGCTTCCATCGCCGCTTTGTTGCCGTACCAAGCCATGTCGACTTTGTCGAAACGCATGCCCTGGATGATCCCTGCGTAGTCAGGAGCGAAAAAGGCTTTGATCTTCAGGCCGGTCTGCTGGCTCATGTCGGCCAGGAAGGGGTCCCACATGCTTTTCAGGTTCTGCGAGGATTCGGTGGAAATGATGCCGAAATTGATTTCCTGCTCGGCAGCCTGGGCAGCACCCAGAACCGAGCCGGCCAGCAGCGTGGATGCGGCGAGAACGCGACTGATACGTTTGAACATGCAAAGCACTCCTAGTGCAGATGGACATACAGGGGTTGGCATAACAGGACAGCGGCTCAGGCCTTGGCCAGTGCCAGCGGGACTTTCGGCTTGCGCGCGCGGCGCGGTTTTTCATCGGTTTGCGGCTCGACTAGCAACTCGGCGCCGTACAAATCGTTAAGGAAGTTGGGGTGCAGCTCGGCGGCGGCGCCGTCGTAATGAATCCGCCCCGCTTTCAACGCCACGGCGCGCTGGCAATAGCGCATGGCGTAATCGACCTGATGCAGGGTGACCACCACAGTAGTGCCGTCTTCGCGGTTGATGTCGGCGAGAATTTGCATGACCTTACGTGCAGATTCGGGATCGAGCGAAGCGATCGGCTCATCGGCCAGAATCACCTTGGCGCGCTGACACAGGGCACGGGCAATCGCCACACGCTGCTGCTGGCCGCCGGACAGAGTCGAGGCGCGCTGCAGCGCCAGATCAGCCAGCCCCACGCGGGCCAGGGCCTGCAGCGCACGCTGTTTTTCTTCGGCATTGAACAAACCGAAACTACCGCGCCAGCGCGGCATGCGACCTAAACAGCCGAGCAGAACGTTCTGCAGCACACTGAGGCGGCCGACCAGGTTGAACTGCTGGAAGATGTAACCGATATCGGCACGCAGGCGACGCACTTCGCCATTCAAACTGCCATTGGCCTGCACCTCACGACCCAGCACCTGAATGCTGCCGCCGGCACTGCGGTCACAGCAGGCCAGGCCGGCCACGTGGCGCAGCAGAGTCGACTTGCCAGAGCCTGAAGCGCCGATCAACGCCACCATTTCACCGGGCTCGACGGACAGCGCCAGATCAAACAGCGCCTGCTTGCGGCCGAACGTCTTGTTCAGGTTCTCGACCCGGATCACTGCGTTCATGGATTGCCTCCTTTTATTAGCGGTTACACCGCGGCTGGCAGCCGCCTTCTGGTGTAGACCAAAGTAGGCAAATCCTGTGTCAGACCGATTAATGGGCCATGACACATACGTGACGATTGCTTGAAGTTTTTTCTACATAGAGCCGGCCTTCCCTGCTTTTTGCACAGCACAGCGCATTTCTGATGACTGGTGCTGGCATAACGCCTTTATTCAACGCAAAATGCGGCGCGTAATTGACGTCAATTTAACGACCTCACGACTATTGAGTCACAAGATATCTAAGCGGCTTTCTGGCTGAACGGTTAGTGCTAAAGATGGTCAAACCGGTGACAATCCTATAGCCCATTGCCAGTATCGCTTTCCTGAACTAACCGGTTTAATGTACGCGCCCTATGAAACAAGCACTCTATTCCAGCCGTACCGCTGACAAGTTCGTAGTTCGTCTGCCTGATGGCATGCGCGAACGCATTGCGGATGTCGCACGCAACCATCACCGCAGCATGAACTCGGAGATCATTGCTCGCCTTGAGCAGAGCATGCTCCAGGAAAGTGCTCTGGGTGATGAGCTCAACATGCGCCTGGACAGCCCCGAGCTGTCACTGCATGAGCGTGAACTGCTGCAGCGCTTTCGCCAGCTGTCGCGTCGCCAGCAGAATGCCCTGGTGGCATTGATTGCTCACGATGCCGAGATGGCTGCCGAAGAAGCCTGATGCGCTGCGCTACACCGTGAAAAAACCGGCCCAGGCCGGTTTTTTTGCTGCCAATAGAAAATGACCTCCCGCCATTTTTAACGCTGTACCGCAACAGCCTGCAGCTGGCCGCCAGAGATGAAAGACCATAAAAAAACCGCCCTTAAGGCGGTTTTTTTATGGCTCGTGCTGATCAGCCAACAAAACTGAGCAACACACCCGCGGCCACGGCCGAGCCGATCACCCCGGCCACGTTCGGGCCCATGGCATGCATCAGCAGGAAGTTCTGCGGGTTGGCCTCCAGACCGACCTTGTTCGATACCCGCGCCGCCATCGGCACGGCCGACACGCCAGCCGAGCCGATCAGCGGATTGACCTTGTGCGTGCTGAACACATTCATCAGCTTGGCCATCAGCACACCAGCCGCAGTACCGGCGCAAAACGCCACCATGCCCAGCATCAGGATGCCCAGGGTCTTGAGCTGCAGAAAGGCCTCGGCCGACAGCTTCGAACCCACGGTCAGACCGAGGAAGATGGTAACGATGTTGATCAGCGCGTTGCGCGAGGTATCAGCCAGACGCTCGACCACACCCGCCTCGCGCAGCAGGTTGCCAAGGGCGAACATACCGATCAGCGGCGCGGCGTCAGGCAGCAGCATCCCGATCAGAATGCATAGCACGATGGGGAAAATAATTTTCTCGGTCTGTCCCACCGGACGCAGTTGCTGCATGACGATGGCGCGCTCTTCCTTGGTGGTCAGGGCGCGCATGATCGGCGGCTGCAGCAGCGGCACCAGCGCCATATAGGCATAGGCCGCCACGGCAATTGGGCCGAGCAGATCGGGGGCCAGCTTGGAGGTGACGAAGATCGAGGTCGGACCATCCGCGCCGCCAATGATGGCGATGGACGCCGCCTCCTTGAGGGTGAACTCCATGCCGGGAATACCCAGCGCGGTAATCGCCAGGGCGCCGAGCAGCGTACCGAAAATACCGAACTGTGCAGCGGCGCCGAGCAGCAAGGTCTTGGGGTTGGCCAGCATCGGGCCGAAATCGGTCATGGCGCCGACGCCGAGGAAGATCAGCAACGGGAAGATGCTGGTCGGCAAACCGACTTCATAGATCAGATGCAGGAAACCCGCACCCTCAGCCATGTTGGCCACCGGGATGTTCGACAGCAGGCCACCGAAACCGATGGGGATAAGCAGTAAAGGTTCGAAGCCTTTCTTGATCGCCAGGTAAATCAGCAGCATGCACACCGCAATCATGAATGCCTGGCCAGGCTCCAGATGATACAGACCGGTGCTCTGCCAGAGCTTGAGCAGCTTTTCCATTACGCGCTCCTCAACCGATGGTCAGCAGACTGTCGCCCACCGCCACCGCATCACCGACCTTGACGTTGACCGCACCAATGGTGCCAGCCTTGAAAGCACGAATCTCGGTTTCCATCTTCATGGCTTCGAGAATGATCAGCAATTGACCCTCTTCCACGACCTGGCCAGGCTGCACCAGCACCTTGAAGATATTACCGGCCAGCGGCGCGGCTTGCGGCTCGCCAGCGCCGACTGCGACCGGAGCCGCCGGTGCGGCGCTCGCCGCGCCACCGACGGGCTTGATGCCTTCGATATCGCCGCCCTCGGTCACCTGCACGACGAAGGATTTGCCATTGACCTCGACGGTGTACACCTCAGGCTTGCCGGCCTCGCGAGCCGGAGTTTCCTTGCCGGTCGGTGCCGGCTCGAAGGCCGCCGGGTTGCCGCGGTTTTCCAGGAATTTCAGGCCGATCTGCGGGAACAACGCGTAAGTCAGCACGTCGTCGATCTCGTCGGCGGCCAGCTTGATGCCTTTCTCCCGGGCGATGCCCTTGAGCTCGGCGGTCAGCTTGTCCATTTCGGCCTCGAGCAGGTCGGCCGGGCGACAGGTAATGGCCTCGCTGCCATCGAGTACCCGGGCCTGCAGCTCGGCGTTGAACGGCGCGGGTGCGGCGCCGTACTCGCCCTTGAGCACGCCAGCGGTTTCCTTGGTGATGGACTTGTAGCGCTCACCAGTGAGCACATTGATCACCGCCTGAGTGCCGACGATCTGCGAAGTTGGGGTCACCAGCGGGATGAAACCCAGGTCTTCGCGCACGCGCGGAATCTCGGCCAGCACCTGGTCGAACTTGTCCTGGGCGCCCTGCTCTTTGAGCTGGCTTTCCATGTTGGTGAGCATGCCGCCTGGCACCTGGGCGACCAGGATGCGTGAATCGACACCCTTGAGGTTGCCCTCGAACTTCGCGTACTTCTTGCGCACCTCGCGGAAGTACGCGGCGATTTCTTCCAGCAGCTCCAGGTTGAGACCGGTGTCGCGCTCGGTGCCCTGGAACATGGCCACCACCGACTCGGTCGGCGAATGACCATAGGTCATCGACAGCGAGGAAATCGCGGTGTCGACGTTGTCGATACCGGCTTCCACCGCCTTGAGAATGGCCACCGACGACAGCCCCGCCGTCGCGTGGCACTGCATGTGAATCGGGATCGCCAGGCTGGCCTTCAGCCGCGACACTAGCTCGAAGGCGGTGTAGGGCGTGAGAATCCCGGCCATGTCCTTGATGGCTACTGAATCGGCGCCCATGTCTTCGATCTGCTTGGCCAGATCGACCCACATGTCCAGGGTATGCACCGGGCTGGTGGTATAGGAGATGGTGCCCTGGGCATGCTTGCCCTGCTGTTTGACGGCCTTGAGCGCGGTTTCCAGGTTGCGCGGGTCGTTCATCGCATCGAATACGCGGAACACGTCGACGCCGTTGACCGCAGCGCGCTCGACAAACTTTTCCACCACGTCATCGGCATAGTGGCGGTAGCCCAACAGGTTCTGCCCACGCAGCAACATCTGCTGACGGGTGTTGGGCATGGCTTTCTTCAGCTCGCGGATGCGCTGCCACGGGTCTTCACCCAGATAACGGATGCACGCATCGAAGGTCGCCCCACCCCAGGACTCCACGGACCAGAAGCCA
The DNA here is from genome assembly GCF_049331905.1 of Pseudomonas cimarronensis. GTDB lineage: Bacteria > Pseudomonadota > Gammaproteobacteria > Pseudomonadales > Pseudomonadaceae > Aquipseudomonas. Next base: position 3,534,249 of record NZ_CP186283.1, read on the forward strand.
ACCTGATCGAGCTTGGGCGCGATGGGCAGCATATCCTCCAGGCGCACGCGGGTGGCCAGGATGGATTGGTGGGCGTCACGCAGCACCACATCGGTGATTCCGAGTGCTTGTTTTACGGCAGTCATGCGGATACTCCCTGTCGAACCGGACTCACCCGCGCCGAGCGCGGTGCTGGTGGATAGCAGATTGGATGGCGGCAAGCACTTCAGCACTCGGTTCGTCGGCAGCTTGCCTGACGACGGGAGGCGCAGCCTGGACAGCTGGCGCTGGCACGGCAAATAGCCCGATCACCCACGACATTACGCGGATCATCAACACCAACAGAATCAGAAAAAGAAATACGAAACCCATGCCAAACAGCATGAGCTCGACACCCTCGAGCAGAAGTTCACTGGGAGTCATCTGGGCCCCATTACCAGCTTCACGCGAGCTGACTTAATTATTAGAAGGAGCGCTCGGGGAAGCACCCCGAACAAAGCTGCCGAACCTTAGCCCGAAACAAAGGGCTAAGGCAAACACGCACCGCGAAATGAGACATTTTCGGTCAAAAATGCGCCCAGCCTGACCATGAAATCAGAGCAGGAACAAGCTCGCCAGACCAAGGAAGATAAAGAAACCGCCACTGTCGGTGACCGCCGTTATCATCACGCTGGCCCCCATAGCCGGATCTCGCCCCATCCGCACCAGCGTCATGGGTATCAGCACCCCCATCAGAGCGGCCAGCAGCAGGTTGAGGGTCATCGCCGCAGTCATCACCACACCCAGCGACCAGCTGTCATACAACAGATAGGCCACTACGCCGATCACCCCACCCCATATCAGGCCGTTGATCAACCCGACACCGAGCTCCTTGCGAATCAGCCGACCGGTGTTGCCGGTACTGACCTGATCCAGCGCCATGGCACGCACGATCATGGTGATGGTCTGGTTACCCGAGTTACCACCAATGCCCGCGACAATTGGCATCAGCGCCGCCAGAGCCACCAGCTTCTCAATGGAGCCTTCGAACAGGCCAATCACCCGAGATGCCATAAAGGCCGTCACCAGGTTGATCGCCAGCCAGGCCCAGCGGTTGCGCAGGGACTTCCATACCGAGGCGAAGATATCCTCCTCCTCACGCAGACCAGCCATATTGAGGACTTCGCTTTCGCTTTCCTCACGAATCAGGTCGACCATTTCATCGATGGTCAAACGGCCGATCAGCTTGCCGTTCTTGTCCACCACAGGCGAGGAAATCAAGTCATAGCGCTCGAATGCCTGCGCAGCATCATAGGCATCCTCATCCGGATGGAAGCTCACCGGATCGGTGGCCATGACTTCACTGACCAGCTTCTCCGGGTCATTGACCAGCAGGCGCTTAACCGGCAGTACGCCCTTGAGCACCCCATCGTAATCAACCACAAAGAGTTTGTCGGTGTGCCCCGGCAACTCTTTCAGGCGGCGCAGATAGCGCAACACCACTTCCAGGCTGACGTCCTCGCGGATGGTGACCATCTCGAAGTCCATCAGCGCACCGACCTGCTCCTCTTCATAGGACAGGGCCGAACGCACCCGCTCGCGCTGCTGGGCGTCGAGGGTTTCCATCAGCTCATGCACGACGTCGCGCGGCAGCTCGGAGGCCAGGTCGGCCAACTCGTCGGCGTCCATTTCCTTGGCCGCGGCGAGAATCTCGTGATCATCCATGTCCGCGAGCAGGGTTTCGCGCACCGCATCAGACACTTCGAGAAGGATGTCGCCGTCGCGCTCGACCTTGACCAACTGCCAAACAGTCAGACGATCGCCAAGCGGCAAGGCTTCGAGGATGTGGGCAACGTCAGCGGAGTGCAGCTCATCGAGCTTGCGTTGCAGCTCGGCAAGGTTTTGCCGATGCACCAGGTTTTCCACCCGGTCGTGGTGCTGGCCTTCCTGACGATGGGTCAGGTCTTCCACCACCTTGTGGCGATGCAACAGTTCGACCACCTGAGCCAGGCGATCCTGCAGGCTTTCCTGCGGTTTTTTTGCTTCTACTTCAGTCATGGCGCGCTCCATCCCCAGCGACGGCGCACGCCACAGGGGATCAATCCGGTCTTACACGATTGTGCGATAAGCGATTTGAGTAACTACTGGGTAAGTCCATGGTGGTATTCCACAAGCCCCGGCGGGGCTGACGCGGCGAATGATACCACCGCCACGACGCTTTGCATGTGACAAAAACAAGCCTAGAACAAGCGCTTGCAAGGCAAACTTGAGTACGCGTGTACATATCTGTAGCTGCGACGAGCCGCGCACCGGGCAAGGCACGCCTGGCGATCACAAAGGTATCGACTACCCTTCTGAACTGAACCGTCATGGAGGACGTACGATGCGAGGACTGCACTACGCAGCTTGCTGCGCCATTCTGCTTTGCCCCCTGAGCACGCTCGGCTCAACCGTGTACCGCTGTGAAGATACCAAGGGGCATGTCACCTTCACCCGCCAGGGGTGCCCTGATAGCCACCAGCAAAGCCTGCAACAGGCTTACAACCCTACGCCCGGTAGCGGCAAGCCGGTGCCACTGGCCAAACCACAGAAAAGCAGCCGCAGCAGCAAGAAGGTCGATAAGCAGGAACTGACGGTGATTGGCGTCAAACAGGATGACTGCGGCAACCAGCTGAGCAGCAGTGAACGCCGCGCCGCGATCATCAAGCAGAAAATCCGCACGGGAATGAGTCGCGCCGATGTGGAAAGCAGCCTGGGCAGACCTGACAAGGTCAGCGAACACAACGGCCAGACGCGTTATGTCTACCAAGGCAAGAAAGGCAACAAGCGCAATGTCAGCTTTGATGAAGCTGGCTGCGTCAAAGACAAAGCCAAACGCTGAGGCCTGCTAGGCAGCTGGCCGGAAAAGGCACCCAGCACCGCGACGCATAACCCGGTAAGAACCTGCACAATAAAAAAGGGCCTGCATCACTGCAGGCCCTTCTTGTATGGCGGACTCAGGAGGATTCGAACCTCCGACCGCTCGGTTCGTAGCCGAGTACTCTATCCAGCTGAGCTATGAGTCCAATTGGCGTTTTTTATACCAGATCACCACTGGTTGCCCGAATCAACTGCTGCGCAGGTGTTTCGTATATGGCGGACTCAGGAGGATTCGAACCTCCGACCGCTCGGTTCGTAGCCGAGTACTCTATCCAGCTGAGCTATGAGTCCGTAGAGCGTGCGCATTATAAGGAGTCGATTTTCATAATCAAGCATTAAATCGAATAGTTTCAATAACTTATCGCTTTAACGCAGCACCGCCTTACAACACTAAATATGGCGGAGAAGGGGGGATTCGAACCCCCGACACCCTTTTGAGGTGTACTCCCTTAGCAGGGGAGCGCCTTCGGCCACTCGGCCACCTCTCCGCAACACGGGGCGCATGATAACCATGTTTTCCCCGTTTGCAAAGCCAAAATTTCAATAAAATTAGTGGCTTGGTTCTTCGCCTTTCTCTTTCTGGATGCGCTGGTAAATTTCTTCGCGGTGCACGGCAACCTCTTTCGGCGCGTTAACGCCAATGCGCACCTGATTACCTTTAACGCCCAACACGGTGACAGTGACTTCGTCACCCACCATCAGGGTCTCTCCGACCCGGCGAGTCAGAATCAGCATTCCTTTCTCCTTACGGATTTCAGTTCAGGACAACAACAGTCTGCAAAAAAGAAAATGGTGGCAGCCCCGAACATCTCAAGCAGAGCCTTCACCCAAGTATTGACCAGTGTGAGCAGAAAGAAAGTTCCCGCTCATGCCAACCAAAAAGACAAAAGGCGCGGTTAAACCGCGCCTTTCGGATAATGCCTCAGTCGCCCTGACGGGCCGGGGCATCCAGTTCAAAAGCAGTGTGCAGGGCGCGCACCGCCAACTCCAGATATTTCTCTTCGATCACCACGGAGACTTTAATTTCCGAGGTCGAGATCATCTGGATATTGATATTTTCCTTGGCCAGCGCCTCGAACATACGGCTGGCAACCCCGGCATGGGAGCGCATGCCGACACCGACGATGGACACCTTGGCGATCTTGGTGTCACCGATAACTTCACGTGCACCCAGTTCACGGGCCGTGTTTTCCAGCACCTCGAACGCCGCAGTGTAGTCATTGCGGTGCACAGTGAAGGTGAAGTCAGTGGTGTTATCGTGCGAAACGTTCTGCACGATCATGTCCACTTCGATGTTCGCAGCACTGATCGGGCCGAGAATTTTGAACGCCACGCCCGGGATGTCCGGTACGCCACGGATGGTCAGCTTGGCTTCGTCGCGGTTAAAAGCGATGCCGGAGATGATCGGCTGTTCCATGGATTCCTCTTCATCAAGGGTAATGAGGGTGCCCGGCCCCTCTTGGAAGCTGTGCAGCACGCGCAGCGGGACGTTGTACTTGCCGGCGAATTCCACCGAGCGAATCTGCAGCACCTTGGAACCGAGGCTGGCCATTTCCAGCATCTCTTCGAAGGTAATCTTTTCCAGGCGCTGAGCCTGCGGCACTACACGCGGGTCAGTGGTGTAAACACCATCAACGTCGGTGTAGATCTGGCACTCATCGGCTTTCAGCGCAGCAGCAAGCGCCACACCGGTGGTGTCGGAACCGCCACGACCAAGCGTGGTGATGTTGCCGTGCTCATCGACACCCTGGAAACCTGCCACCACCACCACGCGACCGGCCTTGAGGTCGGTACGCAGTTTCTGGTCATCGATTTGCAGGATGCGCGCCTTGTTGTGCGCGCTGTCCGTCAGGATGCGCACCTGATTGCCGGTGTAAGACACCGCCGGCACGCCAATCTTGATCAGCGCCATGGCCAGCAGGGCAATCGTCACCTGCTCGCCGGTCGAGACCATCACGTCGAGTTCACGCGGTATCGGCTGACCATCACTGACCTGTTTGGCCAGATCGATCAGGCGATTGGTTTCACCGCTCATGGCGGAAACCACAACCACAATGTCATCGCCGTTTTCGCGGAATTTCTTCACCTTCGCGGCCACCTGCTGAATACGCTCAACAGTGCCGACGGAGGTGCCGCCAAATTTCTGTACGATCAAAGCCATTTCAAAGCCGCCTCAGCCCGTGAAGGGCGCCCATTAAACAGATAACTCAAAAACCTGCCAAGGCCCGCCGGGCGTATACCGAGCCTGGGCATTTGCAGCCAGCAACCTGGTCTTTACAGACCCTGCTCGGCAAACGTGACGGCCAGCGCCAGCGCGCCATCCAGCGCAGCTGCGTCAACACCACCACCTTGCGCCATATCCGGACGACCACCGCCTTTACCGCCAACAGCGGCAGCCGCCTGTTTCATCAGCTCGCCGGCTTTCAGCTTGGCGGTCAGGTCCTGGGTCACACCGGCCACCAACACGACTTTTTCGTCCTGCACGCCGCCGAGCAGGATGACTGCACTGCCCAATTTGTTTTTTAGCTGATCGACCATCGCCAGCAGCGCCTTGCCGTCCAGACCGTCGAGACGCGCAGCCAGCACCTTGATACCTTTGACGTCGACGGCCGAACCAGCCAGGTCATTGCCCGCCGCGCTGGCGGCCTTGGCCTTGAGCTGCTCCAGTTCTTTTTCCAGCTGACGGTTGCGCTCCAGCACCCCCGCCAGCTTGTCCAGCAGATTGTCGCGACTGCCTTTGACCAGCGCCGCTGCTTCTTTAAGCTGCTCTTCCGCGCCATTCAAGTAAGCAAAGGCGGCCGCACCAGTGACTGCTTCGATTCGACGCACGCCAGCCGCCACACCGCCTTCGCTGATGATCTTGAACAGACCAATGTCACCGGTACGTTTGACGTGAGTACCGCCACACAGCTCAACGGAGAAATCGCCGCCCATGCTCAGCACGCGCACCTGATCGCCGTACTTCTCACCGAACAGCGCCATGGCGCCTTTGGCCTTGGCGGTTTCGATATCGGTTTCCAAGGTTTCGACTTCTGTGTTGCTACGCACTTCGCGGTTGACGATGGCTTCCAGCTCTTTCAGTTGCGCTGGAGTGATCGCCTCAAAGTGGCTGAAGTCAAAACGCAGGCGCTGGCTGTCGACCAGCGAGCCCTTCTGGGTCACGTGCTCGCCCAGCACCTGGCGCAGCGCTGCATGCAGCAAGTGGGTGGCCGAGTGATTGAGCGCAGTGGCCTGACGCACGCTGGCGTCGACTTCAGCCTTGACCGAAGTGCCGACACTCAAGCCTCCTTTGACCGCAACGCCGTGGTGCAGGAATGCACCGCCAGCCTTGGTGGTATCGCGCACGTCGAAACGCACGCCCGCGCCTTCAAGAAAACCGCAGTCGCCAACCTGGCCACCGGATTCGGCGTAGAACGGCGTCTGATCGAGGACCACTACGCCCTCCTCGCCTTCGCCCAGGCTATCGACTGCCTGACCGGCCTTGAACAGCGCAATGATCTTGCCGCTGCCGCTGGTGCCCTGGTAGCCGAGAAACGCGGTGTCGCTGTCGACCTTGACTAGGCTGTTATAGTCCATGCCGAAGGAACTGGCGGAACGGGCACGTTCACGCTGCGCCTGCATTTCGCGCTCGAAACCTTCTTCATCCAGGGTCAGCTCGCGCTCACGGGCGATGTCGCCGGTGAGGTCCATCGGGAAGCCGTAGGTGTCATACAGCTTGAAGATCACATCACCTGGAATCACGCTGCCTTTCAGCTCAGCCAGATCCTGTTCGAGGATCTTCAGGCCCTGCTCCAAGGTCTTGGCGAACTGCTCTTCCTCGGTCTTCAGCACGCGTTCGATATGCGCCTGCTGCTGTTTCAGCTCGGGGAAGGCCTCGCCCATCTCGGCGACCAGCGCCGCGACGATCTGGTAGAAGAAGCTGCCCTTGGCGCCCAGCTTGTTACCGTGGCGGCAGGCGCGACGGATGATGCGGCGCAGCACGTAGCCACGACCTTCGTTGGACGGCGTCACGCCGTCAGCAATCAGGAAGCCGCACGAGCGGATATGGTCAGCCACCACTTTCAGCGAAGCCTGGGCTTCGTTGGCGCAACCGATGGCCTTGGCCGCTGCATTCAACAGACTCTGGAACAGGTCGATCTCGTAGTTCGAGTTGACGTGCTGCAGCACGGCGCTGATGCGTTCAAGGCCCATACCGGTGTCCACGCTCGGCGCCGGCAGCGGATGCAGTACACCATCTGCGGTGCGGTTGAACTGCATAAACACGTTGTTCCAGATTTCGATATAGCGGTCGCCATCCTCTTCCGGGCTGCCGGGTGGGCCGCCCCAGATGTGCTCGCCGTGATCGAAGAAAATCTCGGTGCACGGGCCGCACGGGCCGGTGTCGCCCATGGTCCAGAAGTTGTCGGACGCGTATGGCGCGCCTTTGTTGTCGCCGATGCGGATCATGCGCTCGGCCGGTACGCCGATTTCCTTGTTCCAGATGTCATAGGCTTCATCGTCCGTGGCGTAGACGGTGACCCAGAGCTTTTCCTTGGGCAGGTTCAGCCAGTTTTCGCCGGTGAGAAACTCCCAGGCGAAGTGAATGGCATCGCGCTTGAAATAGTCGCCAAAGCTGAAGTTGCCGAGCATTTCGAAGAAGGTGTGGTGACGTGCGGTGTAACCGACGTTTTCCAGGTCGTTGTGCTTGCCGCCGGCACGCACGCACTTCTGGCTGGTGGCGGCGCGGGTGTAGGCGCGCTTTTCCAGGCCGAGGAAGCAATCCTTGAACTGGTTCATCCCCGCGTTGGTGAACAGCAGGGTCGGGTCATTGCCCGGAATCAGGGAGCTGGAGGCGACACGGGTGTGTCCCTTCTGTTCGAAGAAGCTGAGGAAGGCTTCACGGATTTCTGCGCTTTTCATAGGAATCTTCCAAAAACCAGCGGCCACGACAAAGCCGGCAAAGGGCCGCATTATATCGGGCCTGCGCTAGGGGGCTAGTGCCTTTATTGATAGAGAGCGACTATTCATCGCTCCAAGACAATCAATTCCGACGAAATTTGGCGAAGGTCGCCACCACCTGATCGATATCCGCAGGGGAGATATCCAGATGAGTGACCATGCGCAGCCGCGGCGCGGCTGTGAGTTTTATCCCGCGCTCGGCGCAGAAGGCCTTCAGCGCGCCGGCCTGCTCGCCCACCTGGGCATAGACCATATTGCTCTGCACCGGCTCCACGGTATAACCCAACTCGCGCAGGCCAGCCGCCAGACGTTCTGCATTGGCATGATCCTCGGCCAGACGCTGCACCTGATGCTGCAGCGCATACAAGCCCGCCGCCGCGAGCATGCCGGCCTGACGCATACCGCCGCCGACCATCTTGCGCAGACGCCGCGCTCTGCCGATCAGCTCGACTGAGCCGCACAACACCGAGCCAATCGGGGCACCGAGGCCCTTGGACAGGCACACCGACACCGAATCGAAGTACTGCGTAATATCCCGCGCCGGCACGCCCAACTTGACCGCAGCGTTATACAGCCGCGCGCCATCCAGATGCAGGGCCAAACCGCGTCGTGTGCACAGTTCACGCGCCGCTTGCAGATACGCCTGCGGCAACACCTTGCCCTGCATGGTGTTTTCCAGCGCTAGCAGGCGGGTGCGGGCAAAGTGGAAGTCATCCTGTTTGATTGCTGCTTCGACCTTGGCCAGGTCGAGCGAACCATCAGCCTCGCCATCGATCGGCTGCGGCTGGATCGAACCGAGCACGGCCGCACCGCCGCCTTCATATTTATAGGTATGCGCTTGCTGACCAACGATGTATTCGTCGCCCCGCGCACAATGGGCCATCAGCCCGAGCAGATTACTCATGGTGCCCGTGGGCACAAACAGCGCGGCCGCAAAGCCCAGCTCAGTCGCCAGATACTGCTCCAGACGGTTGACCGTAGGGTCTTCGCCATACACGTCATCGCCTAGCTCGGCGGCTTGCATGGCCTCACGCATACCAGGGGTCGGTTGGGTGACGGTGTCGCTGCGCAGGTCGATCACGGGCATGGCGGGCAGTCCTTAAATAGGGCTAAAGCCCGATGCTAAAGCGCACCACTTAGGCGAACAAGGTACAGATCGGGCGATAAAGCGCAGGACAGATTGTGCCAATAAATCGCTCTACGATCTCGCGAGCTAGAGCCTGCTTTCAACGCAGCAGGGCCGACGCGCAGCAGATCGTAACTAGCTCAGACTAGTTGCACGCCTTCGGCGGGAACTATCAGGATACCGGCACGCAGGCCGTTCTTGACCTTGGGATTGGGGAAGATAATCCGCGCACCCGGCTCATCCACCACCCAGCGGGTGTCAGCCAGATCCTCGGCCAGCAGGTAGCCAAGCGGCAGTTCGCTGAAGTTCTCGATATCGGCCGGCAAGTGCAGCTTGAAGGCGTCGCTGTGTTTGATCACTTCACGCGCTACGGCAAACAGCTTGAGTTCGCCTAGATCATCGCTGGCACCTTCGAGCTCGCGGCCTTCGATCAGCGCCTGCAGATGCAGTTCGAGCAGGTCGAGGTTGACCAGTTCGTTCTGCCCAAACGGCCGTGCCTTGCCCAATTCCAGGGTGAAGGCTTCTGCACCCAACTGGGTGTAGGTGTAGGCGCTGAAGGTGATCGAGCTTTTGTTGTGCAGCAGCACCGCTTCAATCCCGGCAGCGCTCAGGCGCGCCAGTTCACGCTGGCTGCGCGGGCGACCTTCCTGAAACGGGTAGAGAGCGAACTGCTCGATCTTCGACCCGCGAATCGCGGTGTGCAGGTCATAATGCAGACGGGTGCGTTCCGGCTTGCTGAAAAAGGTCGCGGCCAGGTGTTCCAGGTCGCAGGCTCGCAGCGCTTCGGCACCGGTGTGCTGATCGTGACGGCCGTTGAACAGGCGATTGATGTCCTGCTCGATATAGCGCTCGCCGCTGCGCATGGCGGCAGGGTTACCGAACAAAAAGAGAATCCGCGCACGGGGCTTCAACTGACTGCGGGCGATGCCTTGCAGCAGACGGTCGAGCAGTTCAATCGGCGCGGTTTCATTACCGTGGATGCCGGCAGAGAGCAGCAGATCCTGGCCATTGTCGCTGGCCACGGGCGGCGTTATTTCCAGCGCACCTTCGGCCAGCCAACGCAAACGCGTGCCCTCGGGCGTCAGCTGAATCTTCGCTGCCGGCTCATGGCCGGCGAGGGTCAGTTCAAGCAGTTTGCCGAGGGCAAGCATGGGCGTTTCCTCTGAACGTATTTACGATCTCGCGAGCTAGAGCCATGCAAGACAAAAGCAGGCGAGGAAGCGGAGTTTACGAGCTGTAAATGAGCATTCTGAGCCTGCTTTTAACGCAGCAGGGCCGACGCGCAGCAGATCGTAAACAGGTTCTTAGTGGTTGCAATCTGGGCCATGCACATGGCCATCTTCGTCAGCCAGATCGGCCGGTTCCATTTCCAGCTCCAGGCTGACCAGGTTGGTGGCCAACGGACGCAGCAGCAGGTTGGCGTATTCGGTGTCACCCTCCTCCACATCCACGCCAATCATCAGCTGGCCATTACCAACCTGCTGAATCCAGATTTCCTTGCCCTGCCAGACCACGGCAAACCGCGTGCAGGAGGTTTCCAGCTGGGTGCCATCGGTGTCTTCGAGGATCAGTTGCAGGGCGTCAGACATGGTAATAAGTACTCAATCAAGCTAATTGGAATGGATAAACCGCGCCCAGTTTAAGGATCTGCGTCAGTTCGTCCAAGGCCGTGCGGCATTCGTTGAGCAATTGTGGGTCAGCCAGGTCGTTTTCGCTCAGGCGATCACGGTAGTGTTTGTCGACCCAGACATTGAGGCTATCGTGCAGGGTCGGGGTCATGATCACACCTTGGTTAACCGCCGCCAGCTCATGCTCCTTGAGCGCCACGCGCAGACGCAGGCAGGCAGGGCCACCGCCGTTCTGCATGCTCTGCTTGAGGTCGAAGACCTTGACCTCGCGGATCGGCCCATTACCGCTGATCAGTTGCTCCAGGTAGCGCCAGACATTGGCGTTGTTACGGCACTCTTCCGGCACGATCAGCAGCATGCCGCCATCCGCGCGAGTCAACAGCTGGCTGTTGAACAGGTAGGACTTGACCGCATCCTCCACCGTCACCGCATCACGCGGCACACACACGGCCTGGAAGTTGCCGCCACGGCGGGCGAGCTTGTCGCTCAACTCAGCCAGTACCTTGTCGGTGTCGAGGAAGGCGTCCTGGTGATAGAACAGCACCTCGCCATTGCCTACCGCAATCACGTCGTTGTGAAACACACCCTGGTCGATCACCGCAGGCGTTTGCTGGGCGTAGACCACGCCCTCATCGCTCAGGCCGTGCAGACGGGCCACCGCCTGCGAGGCTTCCAGGGTTTGCCGCGCCGGGTAGCGCTGCGGCGCCGGGAAGCGGCTGTCGAAGGCGCTGCGGCCGAATACGAAGAACTCCACGCCAGCATCGCCGTAGCCTTTGCAGAAGCGCGTGTGGTTGGCCGCGCCTTCATCACCAAACTGACCGACGGCCGGCAACGCGGCGTGGTGAGCGAAGTGCTGCTCATTGGCGAACATGGCGCCAAGCACCCGGCTGGTGGTCGGGTGTTCGATCGAGCGGTGGAATTTGCAGTTGAGGTTGGCGGCGGTGAAATGCACGCGACTGTCCGCCGTATCCGCACTCGGGCTGACGGTACAGGCGTTGGCTGTCCACATGCTCGACGCCGAACAGCTGGCGACCAACAGCGGCATGGCGTCTTTCGCCGCCTTGTGGATCACCTGGGCGTCGCTGCCGGTAAAACCCAGGCTGCGCAGCACGGCGACATTCGGGCGCTCCTGCGGGGCCAGTACGCCCTGTTTGAAGCCCATTTCCATCAGGGCCTTCATCTTGGCCAGGCCCTGCTTGGCCGCTTCTTTCGGGTTGGACGCAGCCTGACTGTTGCTCTGCGAGGCGACGTTGCCATAAGACAGCCCGCCATAGTTGTGCGTTGGCCCGACCAGACCGTCGAAATTCACTTCAAATGCAGACGCTTTGGATACTTGGCTCACAGGCTAACTCCGGGGGTCAGGGTGGCAGGCAGGCTCAGGCTGTCGGATTCCAGCGAAGCCACCGGGTAGGCGCAGTAATCGGCCGCGTAATAGGCGCTGGCGCGGTGGTTACCCGAGGCACCCACGCCGCCAAACGGAGCAGTACTGGCGGCACCAGTCAGCTGCTTGTTCCAGTTGACGATGCCGGCGCGGCTGTGCAACCAGAACTGCTCGTAGCGCGCCTTGGAATCGGACAACAGGCCAGCGGCCAGGCCGTACTGGGTGTTGTTGGCCTCGGCGATGGCGGACTCGAAATCGGCGTAGCGAATCACCTGCAGCAACGGGCCGAAGAACTCTTCATCCGGACGATTGGCGACTTCAGTCACATCAATGATGCCTGGAGTGAGCAAGGCGGCGCCCTGCAGCGGCTGAGTCATTTCCAGCAGTGGTTTGGCGCCCTGAGCCAGCAGGTGCTGCTGCGCCTTGATCAGGTGCTGCGCGGCCTCCAGGGAAATCACCGACCCCATAAAGGGCGCAGGCTGGGCGTCGAAGCTGCCGACCTTGATGCTGGCGGCAACTTCCACCAGGCGCTCCAGCAGGCTGTCACCCCAGGCGCCTTGCGGCACCAGCAGGCGACGGGCACAGGTGCAACGCTGGCCAGCGGAGATAAAGGCCGACTGAATAATGGTGTACACGGCGGCATTGAGGTCAGCGACCTGATCCACCAGCAGCGGGTTGTTGCCGCCCATTTCCAGGGCGAGGATCTTGTCCGGGCGGCCGGCAAACTGGCTGTGCAGCAGATTGCCGGTGCGGCTGGAGCCGGTGAAGAACAGACCGTCGATACCCTCATGCGCGGCCAGCGCCACACCAGTTTCACGCGCACCTTGCACCAGGTTGAGCACGCCCGCCGGCAGACCGGCTTCGATCCAGCATTTGACCGTCAGGTCGGCAACTTTCGGGGTCAGCTCACTGGGTTTGAACACCACGCAGTTACCGGCCAGCAGCGCCGGCACGATATGGCCGTTGGGCAGGTGACCGGGGAAGTTGTACGGGCCGAACACCGCCACCACGCCATGCGGTTTGTGCCGCAGCACAGCGGTGGCGTCAGCCAGCGGGCCGCTCTTCTCACCGGTACGCTCGCGGTAGCTCTGGATGGAGATGGCGACCTTGTTGACCATGCTGGTGACTTCGGTGGCGGTTTCCCACAACGGCTTGCCGGTTTCTTCACCGATGCAGTGGCCCAAAGCCTCGGCATGGTTTTTCAGGGTGGCGGCAAACTGTTCGAGCATGGCAATACGCTCATCCAGCGAACGTGCCGCCCAGGCTGGGAATGCCGCGCGAGCAGCCTGCACGGCGGCGTCCACCTGCTCTGGCGTGGCGGCGCGGCCATGCCAGATGGCTTCCTGGCTGACCGGGTTGAGTGATTCCAGGGCCTCGCCCTGGCCCGCGAGCCAGGCACCGGCAATGTAATGAGTGCTCATTTTGTTTTATCACTCCCAGCAAGGTGTAGACCCGGCCTGCACCGGATCGGCAAATAGAGACAGCGGCGCCCGGGTTTAGCCGCGAGCGGAAACCGCAACCGCACGCACCTGATCGCCCGCCGACAACTGCAGGCGCTTGGCAGTCGGCGCATCCACCACCAGGGTGCCGGCGGCCAAACGCGCTGGCGCAGCGGTAATCCGGCAGTCTTCACGCTTGCGGTTATGGATCAGAAACTGCGGGGCATCGTCGCCCGGCGTGCCGATGGCCAGCACCAGCACCTGGCTGTCCTGCACGGCGCGGATCTTCGCGGTTTCGGCTTCGATGGCCGGGCCGGCGTCGAAGATGTCGACATAGCCCTGGTAGCTGAAACCCTCGCCCTTGAGCATGGCCAGCGCCGGCTCGGTATCCGGGTGGACGCGGCCGATGATGTTGCGCGCGTCTTCCGAGAGGAAGCAGGTATAGAGCGGAAACTTGGGCATCAGCTCGGCGATAAAGGCCTTGTTGCCCACGCCGGTGAGGTAATCGGCCTGGCAGAATTCCATCTTGAAGAAGTGCCGACCCAGGCTTTCCCAGAACGGTGAACGGCCCTGCTCATCGGACATGCCGCGCATCTCGGCAATCACCTTGTCGCCGAACAGCTCGCGGAATTCGGCGATAAACAGAAAGCGCGCCTTGGACAACAGCCGGCCATTCAGGCCGCTGCGCTGGTCGCTGCGCAAGAACAGCGAGCACAGCTCGGAGTTGCCGGTCAGGTCGTTAGCCAGAAACAGAGTGGGAATCTGCCGGTGAATGTTCAGTTCCTGCGAGGCGCTGACGGTCAAACCAACCCGGTAGTTGTACCAGGGCTCGCGCAGCCCCACAGCGCCGGCGACGGCGGAGATGCCGACCACTTCGCCGTTATCGTCTTCAAGCACAAACAGGTAGTCGGCATCGGCCCGACCGGCCTCGCCACGGAAAGCTTTCTCGGCCCAGCCCACTCGGTGCGCCAGGCGCTCCTCGTTGGCCGGCAAGGTGGTCAGGCCTGCGCCGGTGCTGCGCGCCAGTTGAAACAGAGCCGGCAGATCGGTGCTGCGGACGGGACGAACGATCATGCGCTAACTCCTTAAACCGCAACCAGGCGTACGCTGACGCCTTCGCCGACGCCCAGGGCCTCGGCGGCCGCAACACTCAGGGTGACCGGCTTACCCGGCACCCAATCCAGCTCCGCGACAATCGCGCGGAAATCCTGCAGCTGACCGTTGCAGATCAGATACGGCCGCCCGCCTTTGCCAGGTTCACCAATGCGCACCGGCACCACACGGCTCTGGGCAATCGAGCGGATGCCCGAAGTGCGTGCGTGCAGGGTTGGACCGCCGTCAAAAATGTCGATGTAATGATCCGTCTCGAAGCCTTCACGCATGAGGATGTCGAAGCTGATCTGCGCCCGTGGATGCACCTGGCCCATGGCTTCCTGCGCCTCATCCGGCAGCAGCGGCACATAAATCGGGTAATGCGGCATCAATTCAGCCAGGAAGGTGCGGCTCTTCAACCCACACAGGCGTTCGGCCTCGGTGTAGTTCATGTCGAAGAAGTTGCGCCCCACGGCGTCCCAGAACGGCGAATCACCGGCCTCGTCGCTGTAACCGACGATCTCCACCACCAGCGCATCGGCAAAACGTTCCGGGTGATTGGCGAGAAACAGCAGACGGCCGCGGGAATTGAGCTCCGACCAGGCGGTGTTCACCAACGGCCGCTCGACATAGAAGCTGGTCAGCAGGCTGTTGCCGGTGAGGTCGTGGCACAGCGAGAGCACGTGGATCTTGTTGTGGATCTTCAACTCACGGGAGTTGTGCACGAAGGTTTCGTTGCGGAAGCTGTAGAACGGCTCGGAGTAGCCGGCCGAGGCGACGATGCCGGAGCAGCCGACCAGGCGGCCGCTCTCGCTGTCTTCCAGGACGAAGAAGTAGCTTTCTTCACCGTTGAAACTGACTTCGGCGGCAAACGAGGCCTCCGAGGCAGCGATCTTTTCGCCCAGACGATCAGCGTCGTCCGGCAGTGAAGTCACACCAACCGGGCTGTCCGCGGCGAGACGCTGCACTTCAGTGAGGTCGGCCATTTGCGCGGGGCGCATCACCAGCATGGTGTCACTCCTTTTGATAAAAGCTCCAAGCTGCCCAACACAGGCGGCTCAGAGAAAACCGCAACACAGGTTGCGGCACACACAGAGACAGGCATCCTTGCTGTTCACTCAACCCATCCGTGGATCGAGCAGGCGCAGCCTGATCCACCGCGTTAACGGCGGATCAGGCCGGCAGTCAGGCTTGGGTCAGTTTGGCCACCGCACGCTCGAAACGCGCCAGACCTTCATCGATATCAGCGTCGTCCACCACCAGACTCGGGGCGAAACGCACCACATCCGGGCTGGCCTGCAGCACCATCACACCTTCCACAGCAGCGGCATCGAGAATTGCCTTGGCCTTGCCCTTCCAGGCATCGGACAGCACCGCACCGATCAGCAGACCGAGACCGCGGACTTCGCTGAACACGTCGTACTGCTGGCCGATCTGTTCCAGCTTGCTCTTGAAGCGCTGATGTTTGGCTTTAACGCCAGCTAACACTTCAGGAGTGTTGATGATGTCGATCACCGCCTCGCCCACCGCACAGGCCAGCGGGTTGCCGCCGTAGGTGGTGCCATGGGTGCCGACGGCCAGGTGCTTGGCCAGCTCGTTGGTGGTGAGCATTGCACCAATCGGGAAACCACCGCCCAGGCTCTTGGCGCTGGAGAGGATATCCGGGGTCACGCCGTAATGCTGATAGGCGAACAGCGAGCCTGTACGGCCCATGCCGCTCTGCACTTCGTCGAACACCAGCAGCGCGTTGTGCTTGTCGCACAACTCGCGCGCCGCTTGCAGGTAGGCCAGGTCAGCCGGCAGTACGCCGCCTTCACCCTGAATCGGCTCCAGCACCACGGCGCAGGTCTTGTCCGATACGGCGGCTTTCAGCGCGTCGATATCGTTATAGGGAATGTGGCTGATGCCCTGAATTTTCGGGCCGAAACCGTCGGAATACTTCGGCTGACCGCCAACGCTGACGGTAAACAGGGTGCGACCGTGGAAACTGTTGGTCGCAGCGATGATCTCGCACTTGTCTTCGCCGAACTTATCAAACGCCACGCGACGAGCCAGCTTGAAGGCGGCCTCGTTGGCTTCGGCGCCGGAGTTGCAGAAGAACACGCGCTCGGCAAAGGTGGCATCCACCAGCTTCTTGGCCAGACGCAGCGCCGGCTCATTGGTGAATACGTTGGAGACGTGCCAGAGGTTGCCCGCCTGCTCGGTGAGAGCCTTGACCAGCGCTGGGTGAGCGTGGCCCAGCACGTTGACGGCAATGCCACCGGCAAAGTCGATCAGCTCGCGACCGCTCTGATCCCATACGCGCGAACCGGCGCCACGTACTGGAATAAAGGCTGCGGGTGCATAGTTGGGCACCATCACCTGGTCGAAATCGGCGCGTTGCACCGGGTCGTGCTGAACGGACATCTGAGCTCTCCTGACGAGGAACACCTGCATTCAATAGCAGGCGATGTGAAGGATTGTAGGGACTGATCCGGGGCCGGCATTGCCGCCATGCGACAACTTCTTATAGCGCCAACCCGAGGAAATCCGCTGCTTTCGCAAATGCGACAGAAAGCATCGGGAAGGCGCAGTTTAAATGCAGCCAACCGCCTTGGCGCGGTTTTCTCTGCCACGCGGAAAAGGAATTTGGCCGCACAGGCGGCCAGGGTCAAACAGAGTGCGATGGCGTGGCTAAACAGGCCGTTGAAAACGTAGCCGAGGAAGGCAAGACAAGGCAAAAACAGGCGAGGAAGCGGAGTTTACTGGTGTAAATGAGCATTCCGAGCCTGTTTTTAACGCCGTATTGCCAACGCAGGTAGTTTTCAACGGCCTTTTAGGCGGTGACCGGAATCACCGCCGGTACCGGCGGACTGTCCAGGCTAAGGAATTCGATCAAGCGGGCTTTCTGCGCCATGGCGTCCTGATAACCCAGCTCGATCAGCTCATTGCAGTAACCCGGCTCGAACAGCAGGTAACTCAGCACTCCGGCACCGCTGGCCTTGGTTGCTCCGGGGCCGCGCAGGAACAGACGCAGGGCTTTGGGCAATTCATGACGGTGACGCGCAGCGATCAGATCCAGCGGCTGACTCGGTGAAATCACCAACACATCCACCGGTTTGAGCCCCAGGCCACGCGGGTGTTTCTCTGCGGGAATCAAGCGGCCCATCTGGTTCAACCGCTCCAGCAATTCGATATCGCTTTCCAGGCTGTCGATAAAGGTGCTGTTGAGCATATGTCCGCTGATCTGCGCCAGGCTCGGCGGCCGGCTCTGCTGCGGCCGCACCACGGGCAGCTGAGCCTGCGGCCCGGCAGCAGGATTGCCACTGACCCCCACCACCAGCACACGGCTGGCACCCAGGTGCAGCGCCGGACTGATCGGCGCGGATTGACGCACCGCACCGTCACCGAAGTATTCGCGGTTGATCTTCACTGGCGGAAAAATCAGCGGAATCGAAGCACTGGCCAGCAAATGCTCAAGCGCCAGACGGGTCGGCACCCCGACACGGCGATGACGGAACCAGGGATCGATGGCCGCGCGGCCTTGATAGAAGGTCACCGCCTGGCCGGTTTCGTAACCGAAGGCCGTCACCGCTACGGCGCGCAACTGGCGGTGGCGCACGGCGGCGGCAATCCCGCTGAAGTCCAGCTCACGCCCGAGCAACTCAGCCAGCGGCGAGCTGTCGAGCAGCGCCACCGGCACCTGACCGCCCAGGCCCAATAAACTGTGGCCAATAAAGCGACTGGCCTGACGCAACACGCCCGGCCAATCGCTGCGGTACACCTGATGGGTATGAAAGCCCTGCCAGACGCTGGTCAGCCGGCGCACCGCTTCGGTGAAGTGCAACGCGCCGCAGGCCAACCCCACCGCATTGATCGCGCCTGCCGAGGTGCCGACGATAACTGGAAAAGGATTGTGCGCAGCGTTGGGCAGCAGGTCAGCAATCGCCGCCAGCACCCCAACCTGATAGGCCGCCCGTGCGCCACCGCCGGAGAGAATCAGCCCGGTAACCGGCTGACTGGTTGAAGCGGTGTGCGGCATAGGCTGTTTCCTGTTGTTTTTCAGCCAGTATAGGAGCCTGCCAGGCACACACGGAACAGGCAGCGCCAAGAAACCTCACCTCAGCGCAACAACCCGCCAATTGGATGGCGGCTCTAACGTTTCTTTTTATAGAGCTTCGGCTCACCCTCGGGGCGTGTCTTGAAGCGCCGGTGCGCCCACAGGTATTGCTCAGGACACTGGCTGATCGCCTGCTCGATCCACTGATTGACCCGCAGGCAGTCAGCCTCTTCGCTCTCGGTGGGGAAATCCGCCAGCGGCGGATGAATCACCAGGCGGTAACCCTGACCATCGGGCAAACGTTGCTGAGTAAAGGGAATGACCTGAGCGCGGCCCATACGGGCGAACTTGCTGGTGGCGGTGACGGTGGCCGCAGGCACGCCGAACAGCGGTACAAACACACTGCGCTGGGCGCCGTAATCCTGATCCGGCGCATACCAGACCACCCCGCCAGCACGCAGCAACTTGAGCATGCAGCGCACATCGTCACGACCAATCACCCCAAGCAAACGCTGCTCGCGGCCGCGACGCTGTACGTAGTCAAACAGCGGATTCTTGTGCGGGCGGTACATGCCATACATGTTCTGCGCCATGCCGAGCAGGCCGCCACCCATTTCCAGGGTGGTGAAATGCAGCGCCATAAGGATCACGCCCTGCCCGTCAGCTTCGGCCTGACGCAGATGCTCCAGGCCCTCAATGGTGCCCAGGCGGCGCAGGCGCTCGGCGGGCCACCACCAGGCGATGGCCATTTCAAAGAAGGTGATGCCGGTGGAGGCGAAGTTTTCCTTGAGCAGCGCCTCGCGCTCGGCGGCGGGCATCTGCGGGAAGCACAGTTCCAGGTTACGCGCGGCGATCTTGCGCCGCGAACTGGCCAGGCGGTACATCACCCCACCCAAGCCTCGCCCCAGCCACAACAGCACCTTATAAGGCAGCTGGGCTATCAGCCACAGCAGGCCCAGGCCCAGCCACAACAACCAGAAACGGGGATGCAGGAAATAAGCGCGAAATACTGGGCGATCCATAAAGCAGGTCCGAGGCACGCAATAAAGCGCGGCATTCTATCAGGAGTTTGTCCGCCGCCTGGTTTCGCGGCGCGCAACTTGCGAGCACGCGGCGTTCTCGCTATAAGTCCGGCTTACTTTTCCTCCCGCGTCTAGATAAAGGCCGTATCAGGCAGACCATGAGCCAAGCTGATCTCCTCGAACAAGACCCCGTATTCCAGCTTAAGGGCAGCATGCTGGCCATCACCGTGATGGAGCTAGCGCACAACGACCTCGCCCGCCTCGACCAGCAGCTCAGCGAAAAAGTCGCTCAGGCTCCGGCCTTTTTCAGTAACACCCCACTGGTGCTGGCCCTGGACAAGCTGCCGGAAGGCGAAGGCGTGCTCGATCTGGCCGAGCTGATGGCGGTCTGCCGCAAGCACGGCCTGCGCACCCTGGCGATCCGCGCCAACCGCGAGGCCGATATCAGTGCCGCCGAAGCCCTGGACCTGCCCGTACTGCCGCCTTCCGGCGCGCGTGAACGTTTGATCGACCTGGCCCCGCCAAAACCGGAAAAACCCGCCGAACCCGAGTTCAAACCGAGCAAGATCATCACCAGCCCGGTACGCGGCGGCCAGCAGGTGTATGCCCAGGGCGGCGACCTGATCGTGCTGGCGCCGGTCAGCGCAGGCGCGGAACTTCTCGCCGATGGCAACATCCATGTGTACGCACCGATGCGCGGCCGAGCACTGGCCGGAATCAAGGGCAATCTCAAGGCGCGGATTTTCTGCCAGCAGATGGGCGCCGAACTGCTGTCCATCGCCGGCCAGTACAAGGTGGCCGAAGACCTGCGCCGCGACCCGTTATGGGGTGAAGCGGTGCATGTCAGCCTGTCGGGTGACGTGTTGAACATCACCCGCCTTTAACGGATACTGCCGCCACTTTTCAAACAGGGCAGCCGGACGCCTGAATAGGCCACGGAACCTGCGTTTTCTCTACATTTTGGGGTGAATCACCTTGGCCAAGATCCTCGTTGTTACGTCCGGCAAAGGTGGCGTCGGTAAAACCACCACCAGCGCTGCCATCGGTACCGGCCTCGCCCTGCGCGGGCACAAGACTGTCATCGTCGACTTCGACGTCGGCCTGCGTAACCTTGACCTGATCATGGGCTGCGAACGCCGCGTGGTGTACGACTTCGTCAACGTGGTCAACGGCGAAGCGACCCTCACCCAGGCCCTGATCAAAGACAAGCGCCTGGAAAATCTCTACGTGCTGGCTGCCAGCCAGACCCGTGACAAGGACGCCCTGACCCAGGAAGGCGTCGAGAAAATCATTAACGAGCTGCGCGAAAACTTCGAATACGTGGTCTGCGACTCGCCGGCCGGTATCGAAAAAGGCGCGCACCTGGCCATGTACTTCGCCGATGAAGCGATTGTCGTGACCAACCCGGAAGTTTCCTCGGTACGTGACTCCGACCGCATGCTCGGCCTGCTGGCGAGCAAATCGCGCCGCGCCGAGAAAGGCGAAGAGCCGATCAAGGAACACCTGCTGCTGACCCGCTACAACCCTGAGCGCGTGGTCAAAGGCGAAATGCTCGGCGTGGAAGACGTCGAAGAAATCCTCGCCATCCGCCTGCTCGGCGTGATCCCCGAGTCGCAAGCCGTACTCAAGGCCTCGAACCAGGGCGTGCCGGTGATCCTCGATGACCAGAGCGATGCAGGCCAGGCCTACAGCGACGCGGTTGACCGCCTGCTGGGCAAGGAAGTGGCACACCGATTCCTCGATGTGCAGAAGAAGGGATTCATGCAACGCCTGTTTGGAGGTCGTGAATGAACATTTTTGACTTCTTTCGTGAACGCAAGAAAGAAACCACCGCGTCCATTGCGAAAGAGCGTCTGCAAATCATCGTCGCCCACGAGCGCGGCCAGCGCAGCCAGCCGGACTACCTGCCGGCCCTGCAGCAAGAGCTGGTCGAGGTGATCCGCAAGTACGTGAATATCGACTCGGATCAAGTACAGGTTGCACTGGAAAACCAGGGCAGCTGCTCCATTCTGGAACTTAACATCACGCTCCCCGACCGTTGATTGGTTGAGAGCATGCAACGGCGGCCCAGGCCGCCGTTTCTATTTGTGGAAAGCCCATGCCGCTGTCGAATGTCGAAATACTCCACCAGGACGCCGCCCTGCTGGTGATCAACAAGCCCACCCTGCTGCTCTCGGTACCCGGCCGCGCGGAAGATAACCGTGATTGCCTGGTCACCCGCCTGCAGGAAAACGGCTACCCGGAAGCGCGCATCGTCCATCGCCTGGACTGGGAAACCTCAGGGATCATCGTGCTGGCCCGCGACGCCGACAGCCACCGCGAGTTGTCGCGGCAGTTCCACGACCGCGAAACCGAGAAGGCCTACACCGCCCTGTGCTGGGGCCAACCTGCACTGGACAGCGGCAGCATCGATCTGCCGCTGCGCTACGACCCGCCAACCAAGCCGCGCCACGTGGTTGACCATGAGCAAGGCAAACACGCGCTGACCTACTGGAAAGTGCTGGAGCGCCACGCCGAGCATTGCCGTGTAGAGCTAACCCCCATCACCGGCCGCTCGCACCAACTGCGCGTGCACATGCTGTCCATCGGCCACCCGCTACTCGGTGACGGCCTGTATGCCCATGAACAAGCCCTGACCGCCTACCCGCGCCTGTGCCTGCACGCCAGTATGCTTAGCCTGACCCACCCACAAACGGGCGAGCGTATGCGCTTCGAGTGTCCGGCACCGTTCTAAAGACAGATCACGTGGATAAGAACCGTTTCTACGCCGCCACTCAAGGGGCCCCTGCCCAACCCACCTTGCTGCGCGCCCTCGACTGCTGGCAACAGCCGCCAGGCTTGGCGCTGGATCTTGGCTGCGGCGCAGGGCGCGACACCCTCGAACTACTGCGCCGTGGCTGGCAGGTTGTGGCGATTGATAATGAACCTCAGGCACTTGAATGCCTGCATGCGCAAGTACCGACCGAGCACCGGGAAGCACTGGAATCCCATTGCGCCGCGTTTGAACACTTCATGCTCCCCACTGCCAGCTTGATCAACAGCAGCTTCGCCCTACCGTTCTGCCCACCCTCGGCCTTCGGGCAACTCTGGCAACGCATAAGCGATGCGCTTCTCGACGGTGGTTTGTTTGCCGGACACTTCTTTGGCGAGCACGATGACTGGGCCAACAGCCCACAACTGACGATTCACAGCCGCGAACACTTGCAAGACTTGCTGCACGACTGGGAAATCATTGAGCTGGAAGAGATCGACCGAAGCGGAAAAACCGCAATCGGTCGCAGCAAGCACTGGCATCTGTTTTCTGTAGTCGCCCGCCGCTGACCCTTCGCCAAACAGCGCGCCGCCGCTCAGCCCTGCTTGCGCGGCCAGATCAGACTGAAACAGGCACCGCCCAGCGCTTCGCTGCGGCTGATCTGCGCGCGGCCGCCGTGCCAGTAGGTGATGCGGCGCACGATGGACAGGCCCAGGCCATGCCCGCCGGAGGCGCGGGTGCGGCTGTCGTCCAGGCGCAGGAAGGGAGTGAAGATATGCTCCCAAGCCTCTTCCGGCACGCCGGGGCCGTCATCTTCGACATCCAGTCGGCAGCGCTGCTGGCCGACCTGATAGCTGACCCGCACCCGTGATTCGGCATGACGCATGGCATTGCTCACCAGGTTTTGCAGGGCGCGGTGCAGGTAGCGCAGTTCAGCTTCGACCAGCGCCCCGCTGCCATCCAGCGCATCACGTGACGGGCCGTGTTCGACGCGCACGCTGGCACGCAGCGGTGCCAGTTCGGTAATCACCTGATCGATCAGCTCATCCAGCTCGACCTGCTGGAAGTTCAGTGCCGGCGCGCCCTGCTCCAGGCGGGCATAGGTGAGCATCTCGTCGACCAGCTTGTCGAGATCCTGGATGTCGCTGTCCATGCCCTCCATATATTTACGCCGCGCCGCGTCGGTTTCCGCATCACCGATCATTTCCAGCCCGAAGCGCAAACGCGCCACCGGCGTGCGCAGTTCGTGGGACACCGCACGGACCATCTCGCGCTGAATGCTCAGGGAGCGCTGCAAGTGCTCGGCCATGGCGTTGAAGGCCGCCGCCAGGCGCCCCACCGAATCGCTGCCGCGGGTCGGCACGCGGGCATCCAGACGGCCACTGGCGATGCGTGTGGCGGCGCCTTCCAGGTCACTCAGGCGCTGCTCCAGCGGACGCACCAGCAGGTACACCATCAGCCCGATCAGACTCAGGCCCAGCGCGCCGATCAGCACCAACCACTGCGCAGGGTAAGGATTCATCTGGTACAGCGGGCCGATTTCCAGCACCCAGGGCGTGTCGACGATGCCGGAGAACACATGAATACTGTCACCACCCCGCCCCAGGGCCATCACCGTGTCGCCTTCATCGACCCGGCGACGCTGATCGGGATCGAGGTCAGCCTGATCGAGGCGCACCAGGCGCAGGTCGAAGCCGAACTGTTTATCCTTTTTCAGAGCGGCCAGCCGGCGCGGCTGTTCATCCCAGGGGTAGCGCACCAGCTCATCGATCAGCAGAAAGCTGGTGGCACGCGCCAGTTGCTCACTGACCTGCTGGACATCGGCCACCAGCAACAGCGGTTGCTGCGCCAACTGACTGTAAATGCGCGCCTCATGCGGCCCGGTCTGCTGCACCGCAACCAAACCACGGCGCAGGCTGTTACGCACACCACTGTCCAGGCCGGCGTCATCCAGCGCCTCGATGCGCAACGGCACACCGAGCAAGCGCCCCCACACCGTCACCGCGCGCCGCCGCTCGATCTCCACCATCGGCGCGAGGTTGTCGGCCATCAGGCGAAACGTGCCCTGCGCCAGGCGTTCGCGGTATTGATCCACGCGCACTTCGTTGAGCAACTGCAAGGCACCGACGCCGAGCAGCGCCACCAGCACCAGCACCGCCAGCATGCCGCCATAGATGCGCAGAAAGATCGAGTTCATCAGCCGGCCACAACGCAGTTCATGCCATGGCCTCGGCGGCTTCAGCGACAAACAGGTAGCCCTTGCTGCGCACAGTCTTGATCAACCGTGGGTGCATCGGGTCGTCGCCGATCTTCGGGCGGATGCGCGAAATGCGTACGTCGATTGAGCGATCCTGGCCGTCGTACTCGATACCACGCAGGGCGTTGAAGATTTCTTCGCGCGAAAGAATCCGCCCGGCGTTGGAGGTCAGCAGCCACAGCAGGTCGAATTCGGCACTGGTCAGCTCAATGCTCTGCTCGCCCAACCAGGCCTCACGCATGGCGCTGTCGATCACCAGCTGGCCGAATTGCAGACGGCGACGCTCGCTGGAGGCCTGCGCCTCGCTGCTGCCTTCATGGCGCCGCAGCAGCGCACGGATACGCGCCAGCAGCACGCGTGGGCGCACCGGTTTGCACACGTAGTCATCGGCGCCCATCTCCAGGCCCAGCACCTGATCCATGTCATCCGTACGCGCGGTGAGCATCAGAATCGGCCCGTCGTACTGCCCGCGCACTTTGCGGCAGATCGACAGACCGTCTTCGCCGGGCAGCATCAGATCGAGAATCACCAGGTCGGGCTGCTCCTGCAGAATCCGTGCAGCCGCCAGTGCGCCGTCCATCTCGATGGACACATTCAGGCCATTGCCCTGCAGGTACTCACGGGTCAGCTCGGCCAGACGCTGGTCGTCCTCGACAATAAGAATGTGCCACGACTGCTGCTCCACAACGGACTCCCAGACAAGACCAAAACGGTCGGCATTGTAGCAATGCACCGGGCAGTGCATAGCGCATGCCAAAAACTTGCAAAAACACTAGATGTAGTATCCGTCTGTGAGCCAGGCCACGCTTGTGCAACAGGCAGAAAAACCCCGTTCAACACCGACGAACGGTACACCCCAGCCAACACGCGGGCTTGCCGTCATTTGCTCGGTTTAACCCACAAACCACCCACAACTTATCCACAGGTTGTTAGCCATCGATTGCCTTGCAATACCCCACATAGCGCATTATCTTGTATGCCAATCGCGCGACACCCACCACATGTTGGGTTTAGCTTGGCAACCGGACACAAGAAGAATGACTCGCACACGGCCTGGTCCCAGACCGTCACCGGTGGCCTGAAACGCTTTATGCAGTACGCCTGCGCTACTTCGGCAGGTTTGGCTCCAGCGTCGCGCAGTGCGCACCTGAGCACGAATAACCGGTCAACCGCACACGCGGTTGCACCACTAGATGTAGTAGTTGGGGCGCAAAAACGCCTTGACGTGTGACTTTTGAGCCAGGAAGGCGCTTTAGTCGTTCCTTCCCTGCCCAATTTGCAAGTCCCCGTGTACCCAGCCTCTGGCTGTGCCCACGGTATTGTTGAAATGGAATGAAGGCAGTAGCCGGCAGTGATCGACGGCAAAGCGTCTAACTAATAAATACAGAACATGGAGACTTTCATGCACACCGACACCTCTCGCGAGAACCCGCAGGCCAATGCGCCGCAGGCTACCGATGACAACCAGAGCCTGAGCGCCACCGCGCCAGGTCAACTGCGGGTGATCAAGCGTAACGGCACCGTGGTGCCGTACACCGATGACAAGATCACCGTTGCCATCACCAAAGCCTTTCTCGCGGTAGAAGGCGGCACCGCTGCCGCTTCGTCGCGCATCCATGACACCGTCGCGCGCCTGACCGAGCAGGTCACCGCCACCTTCAAACGCCGCATGCCGTCCGGCGGCACCATCCATATCGAAGAAATCCAGGACCAGGTTGAACTGGCCCTGATGCGCGCCGGCGAGCAGAAAGTCGCCCGCGACTACGTGATCTATCGCGAAGCCCAGGCCAACAAGCGTAAGGCCAGTGCCGGCAGCGAAATTGCCCAGCCGCACCCGAGCATCCGTGTCACCCACGCCGACGGCAGCGTTGCGCCGCTGGACATGGGCCGTCTGGACACCATCATCCGCGAAGCCTGTGAAGGCCTGGCCGAAGTCGATGGCGAACTGATCCAGAAAGAAACCCTGAAGAACCTCTACGACGGCGTAGCGCAAAGCGACGTCAGCACCGCCCTGGTGATGACTGCACGCACCCTGGTTGAGCGTGAGCCGAACTACAGCTACGTCACCGCCCGCCTGCTGATGGACAACATCCGCGCCGAAGGCCTGGGCTTCCTCGGTGTCGCCAGCAGCGCCACCCACCACGAGATGAGTGAGCTGTACGCCAAGGCCCTGCCGGCCTACATCGCCAAGGGTATCGAGTTCGAACTGCTGAACCCGGTGCTGGCCAGCTTCGACCTGGAAAAACTCGGCAAGGCGATCAACCACGAGCGCGATCAGCAGTTCACCTACCTGGGCCTGCAGACCCTCTACGACCGCTACTTCATCCACAAGGACGGCATCCGCTTCGAACTGCCGCAAGTGTTCTTCATGCGCGTGGCCATGGGCCTGGCGATTGAAGAGAAGCAGAAAGAAGACCGCGCCATCGAGTTCTACAACCTGCTCTCCAGCTTCGACTACATGGCCTCGACGCCGACCCTGTTCAACGCCGGTACTCTGCGTCCGCAGCTCTCCAGCTGCTACCTGACCACCGTGCCGGACGACCTGTCGGGCATCTACAACGCCATCCACGACAACGCCATGCTGTCCAAATTTGCCGGCGGCCTGGGCAACGACTGGACCCCAGTACGCGCACTGGGCGCCTACATCAAAGGCACCAACGGCAAGTCGCAAGGCGTTGTGCCGTTCCTCAAAGTGGTCAACGACACCGCGGTAGCAGTTAACCAGGGCGGCAAGCGCAAGGGCGCGGTCTGCGCCTACCTGGAAACCTGGCACATGGACATCGAAGAGTTCATCGAGCTGCGCAAGAACACCGGTGACGACCGTCGCCGCACCCACGACATGAACACCGCCAACTGGATCCCGGACCTGTTCATGAAGCGCGTGTTCGACGACGGCAAGTGGACCCTGTTCAGCCCGAGCGAAGTGCCAGACCTGCACGACCTGACCGGCAAAGCCTTCGAAGAGCGCTACGAGTACTACGAAGCCCTCACCGAGTACGGCAAGATCAAGCTGTTCAAAACCATCCAGGCCAAAGACCTGTGGCGCAAAATGCTCTCGATGCTGTTCGAGACCGGCCACCCATGGCTGACCTTCAAGGACCCATGCAACCTGCGCAGCCCGCAGCAGCACGTGGGCGTGGTGCACAGCTCCAACCTCTGCACCGAGATCACCCTGAACACCAACGCCGACGAAATCGCCGTGTGCAACCTGGGTTCCGTGAACCTGCCGAACCACATCGTCGACGGCAAGCTGGACACCGCCAAGCTGGAAAAGACCATCAAGGTCGCCGTGCGCATGCTCGATAACGTTATCGACATCAACTACTACTCGGTGCCGCAGGCGCGTAACTCCAACTTCAAACACCGCCCGGTGGGCCTCGGCATCATGGGCTTCCAGGACGCCCTGTACCTGCAGCACATCCCGTACGGCTCCGACGCCGCCGTGGAATTTGCCGACAAGTCGATGGAAGCCGTCAGCTACTACGCCATCCAGGCCTCCTGTGACCTGGCTGACGAGCGCGGCAGCTACGAAACCTTCCAGGGTTCGCTGTGGAGCAAAGGCATTCTGCCGCTCGACTCCCAGCAGATCCTCATCGAAGCCCGTGGCCAGAAGTACATCGACGTAGACCTGAACGAAACCCTGGACTGGGCACCGATCCGTGCCCGCGTGCAGAAAGGCATCCGCAACTCGAACATCATGGCCATCGCACCGACCGCCACCATCGCCAACATTACCGGCGTATCGCAGTCGATCGAACCGACCTACCAGAACCTCTATGTGAAATCGAACCTGTCCGGCGAATTCACCGTGATCAACCCCTACCTGGTACGCGACCTCAAAGCTCGCGGCCTGTGGGACTCGGTAATGATCAACGACCTGAAGTACTACGACGGTTCCGTGCAGCAGATCGAGCGCATCCCGCAAGAGCTGAAAGACCTCTACGCCACCGCGTTTGAAGTCGACACCAAATGGATCGTTGACGCCGCCAGCCGTCGCCAGAAGTGGATCGACCAGGCGCAGTCGCTGAACCTCTACATCGCCGGCGCTTCGGGCAAGAAACTCGACGTGACCTACCGCATGGCTTGGTACCGTGGCCTGAAAACCACCTACTACCTCCGTGCCCTGGCCGCGACCAGCACCGAGAAGTCCACCATCAACACCGGCAAGCTGAATGCCGTATCCAGTGGTGGCAACGATGGCCTGAGCGCAGCACCGGCCAAGGCCCCGGAAGTGGAAATGAGCGCAGGCCCGGCTCCGGTCCCAAAAGCCTGTGCCATTGATGAACCAGACTGCGAAGCCTGCCAGTAAGGTGTTCGGCAGCGCGCGGATCTGAGCGGCATTCGCGGCGTTACCTGCTAGAGCGGCCCCCATCACGTACATGCGTACGCTCAGGGGCTCCACTCCAGCAGGTGCCTAGCGACTACTCGCTCAGCTACACGCTTGAACGTCGGGCGAAGAGCAAAGCAACACCTGTAGGAGCCAGCTTGCTGGCGATGCTTCAGCTGAACCAGCAGCCCTACAAAACGTGCGGCACGAAACACGATCAGTCCCCTCTCCTGCTTGCGGGAGAGGGTTAGGGAGAGGGGCAAAAGCAACACCGCCCTCCCACTTATTACCAACCCCCGCCCTTACCGGCGTGGGCTTCGGGGCAACGGCCAGCCACTAGAGCCACCCCGACCAGCGGTACCCGTTTCACCCTTGCGCGCGATACGCAACGGAACATAATCAGAACTATCTGTATATCCATACAGGCCGGCACTTTCACCGGCCCGCAAGCAGGAGCCAAGCCATGCTGAGCTGGGATGAATTCGACAAGGAAGACGGCGCCGACGCCGTAGTAGCCAACAAAGCCACTGCCCAACTGGCAGACATGAACATCGACAAGCTCGACCAGGCCGGCGGTGCCGCCGCCGTCGAAGCCCGCGCCGTTGCCGCTGACGACAGCGCCGCCGTGGCCCGCGCCAAAGCTGCCCTCGACCAGCTCGACATCCAGGAAGGCCTGGACGAACTGGAAGGCTCCGCGGCCCGCGTACAGGTCGGCGATAAGCAGATGATCAACGCCCGTGCCGACCTCAACCAGCTCGTACCCTTCAAGTACGACTGGGCCTGGCAGAAGTATCTGGATGGTTGCGCCAACCACTGGATGCCGCAGGAAGTGAACATGAACGCGGACATCGCGTTGTGGAAAAGCGCCGACGGCCTGACCGACGACGAACGCCGCATCGTCATGCGCAACCTCGGCTTCTTCTCCACCGCCGACAGCCTGGTCGCCAACAACCTGGCCCTGGCCGTGTACCGCCTGATCACCAACCCCGAGTGCCGCCAGTACATCCTGCGCCAGGCCTTCGAAGAAGCGATCCACACCCACGCCTACCAGTACTGCATCGAATCGCTGGGCATGGATGAAGGCGAGATCTTCAACATGTACCACGAGATCCCGAGCGTCGCGAAAAAGGCCTCCTGGGGCCTGAAATACACCCGCGCCATCTCCGATCCGCAGTTCAACACCGGCACCGTCGAAACCGACAAAGAACTGCTGCGCAACCTGATCGCCTACTACTGCGTACTGGAAGGCATCTTCTTCTATTGCGGCTTCACCCAGATCCTCTCCATGGGTCGCCGCAACAAGATGACCGGCGTGGCCGAGCAGTTCCAATACATCCTGCGTGACGAGTCCATGCACCTGAACTTCGGCATCGACGTGATCAACCAGATCAAGATCGAAAACCCGCACCTGTGGGATGCCCAGCTCAAAGACGAAGCCACCCAGATGATCCTGCAGGGCACCCAGCTGGAAATCGAATACGCACGCGACACCATGCCGCGCGGCGTACTGGGCATGAACGCCGCGATGATGGAGGACTACCTCAAATTTATCGCCAACCGTCGCCTGACCCAGATCGGTTTGAAGGAAGAGTACCCAGGTACTACTAACCCGTTCCCATGGATGTCGGAAATCATGGACCTGAAGAAGGAGAAGAACTTCTTCGAGACCCGTGTGATCGAGTATCAGACTGGTGGGGCGTTGAGCTGGGATTGACCACGCTGTTCACTCAAAATCACTAAATCGTAAAACTGTTTCACCACACGTGAAATGAATGCACCAAAAAGGCTGCCGATGGGCAGCCTTTTACATTGAATCAGATGAGAGTCATGAAGCTTCTCAACACTTATGACGACCGTGCCGAAGCTGAAGAAGCAGCCGAGAAATTAACAGGGGACAAGCGCCTAGCCAGTGAACGCGACGCTACTGTAACCGTCTACAACCTATTCGGTAATCCAAGTTGGGGCAATTTTCACCGCCTGAGCATGTACAACCTAGACGAAATGAAAACCCTACTGGAGCGGCGCTCTAACTGGCAGGCCATCGATCAGTCCCGACATGCAGAGATCATAGCAACGCTGAAAACCGTGGCTAAAAACTATGGGATTGAGGTGCCAGAGCACTGGTTGTAAAGGCAGTTCTCAAAGGGCTACTTTGAGATAGCCCCTTCCCGTTAAAATCGACAACCTTCACAGTCGAGCAGTCGTAACGGAAAGAAATAGTCGACAATTTGTGGGACGAATTGCTGTAAATGCCAGCAGGTGAAAGACTTGCCAAGTAAAAATAAGAATGCAGCAGCATACCGAATAGTGAGAACACTGAAATTGGGAGAGCGTAAATGACGGCTACTGCACAAATCATCCAATTAAAAACTGATCATCATGCGCATATCGACTGCATAGACAACCTCGAATATATGCGCGCGCTGCCAGACCGCAGCATCCACTTAATTGCAACCTCCCCCCCATACAATATTGGCAAGCGTTACGAAAAACGATCTTCACTTGACAAGTACTTAGCCGAACAAGCAGCCACAATCGCGGAGTGTGTTCGACTACTTAGTGATAACGGAAGCATATGCTGGCAGGTCGGCAACCATATTACAAAAGATGGCGAAGTTGTACCTCTAGACATCCTGCTTTACCCTCTCTTCAAACACCACGGATTAAAGCTTAGAAACCGAATAATTTGGCATTTCGAACACGGACTGCACTGCACCAAACGATTCTCTGGCCGACACGAAAGTATTCTTTGGTTTACCAAAAGCGACGAATATCAATTCAACTTAGACCCTGTTCGAGTACCATCAAAATATCCAAATAAACGTTATTTCAAAGGACCCAAAGCGGGCCAACTCTCATGTAATCCACTTGGGAAAAACCCTGGTGACTTGTGGATAATTCCAAATGTTAAAGCAAATCATGTCGAGAAAACGGAGCATCCATGCCAATTCCCTGTCGAGTTGATTGAGCGCCTGGTTCTTTCGATGACCCAAGAGGGTGATAGCGTACTAGACCCATACATGGGAGTTGGTAGCGCAGTGCTGGCGGCACTAAAACACGGCAGGCGCGGTTATGGCTGCGACATTGAGCAACAGTACGTAGACATTGCATGGGACCGTATACGTGAATTGCGCGCAGGGACACTTAAAACGCGCCCGATGAACAAACCTGTTTACGACCCGAGCCTACCAGGCGGGGGTCACAATTGAAAGTCGACACGGAAAGCTACCGATTCGCCTCTGAGATATTGCAGCACGCCAATCACCGAGCGGCGTGGGACGAAATCAGTGAGGTTTTGGAGAATACTCCCCTTTTCATTTACCCTGGTAAATCCTCAAAAAACAAAAAGCTTGACGTTGTTCAACAAGTGATGAACACCTATTTCGATAGACGATTGTCTGTAGATTTAGGGTGGGAATATCACCCTCTAGCGACGCGCATAGAAAACAGTGGGCTTGCCGCCGACTTCCGGAAGTCCTTCGGCGAGATGGTCATACAAGTTGAGGTCCAATTCGGAAATATGTCTCGCTGGTACAGCGATATATTCAAATTCCAAACAGCCTACTCGCAAAGCTTAATAAATATTGGACTGTGCGTATTACCGACAGCTGTAATGGCTCGACGCATTGATTCAAATGTAGCGCAATATGAACGTGCATTACGTGAACTCCCATCTGCGGAGCTCTCAATTACATTGCCTATCGTATTAGCGGGATTAACTCCAGACGAAAACACCGAGACCATTGATATTAGCCGATGCCAATTCCAAAATCTCGCTGCAATTACTGGACGAGGCGGCATAGAGAATCGATGGCGTATAGTTCACGGCTATTTGAACGGAATCCCGATGGAGGAAATAGGACCGCATAGTGATACAGGCCCCCTGTTGCAAGCTGCACTGGTCGCGGATGCATCTGAAGAGTAAGTGTTGCCGCTGACCGAAAACTGCCCCAGGTGCTCCACTTCTTCCGCTCATTTTTTGAGCAGGAGAACATAGGGTGATCAGTATGGAATGATTGGCAAAATTCACCGGATGTATTTTGAAGGGAAAAGGGGGCAGATTTATGTTCTACGTCGTCCTCTTCTACTGGTTTCGCCCTTACGGCGAGTCACTTTCTCTTTGCGCGCGCAAAGAGAAAGTAACCAAAGAGAAAGCGCGCCCGGCATCCGGGTTTCGCTGCGCTCAACTTCCCTCGCTCCGGCACTGTTCCTAGGGTCGTCACGGTGGGCCATCCCTGGCCCATCGTTCCTCGTTTGGCATCCATGCCTGTTGTGGTCAACGAATTCTGGACACTGGTTTAGGTTTATCCGGCCAGTGATTCGGCTTCCACTGGCGTTCTGTATCCGTTGTAGCTGTGTGGTCGTTGATGGTTGTAGTAATCCGTCAGGTAGCGCAGCACATCAGCCTCAGCTTGCCCTTGGCTGGCATAGCCATGCTCCGGCATCCATTCCGTTTTCAGGCTTCTGAAAAAACGCTCCATCGGCGCGTTGTCCCAGCAGTTGCCGCGGCGGCTCATGCTCTGCTTGATACGGTAGCGCCAGAGCATCTGGCGAAATTCAATGCTGGTGTAGTGGCAACCCTGGTCAGAGTGAAACATCAGCTGCTGCGGGCAACCTCGGGACTCGTAGGCCACGCGTAACGCGCGTGTCGTGAGCTGCGAGTCCCGAGGTTGGACAGTGCCCAGCCGACGATGCGGCGCGCATACAAATCCATGACTGCTGCCAGGTAGATCCAACGATTACCCGCCCAGATGTATGTCACATCACCGCACCACACTTGGTTGAGGCCGCTCACTGTGAATTGCCGATCCAGTGTGTTGGCCGCAATGGCGCTTTCACCATCAGCCTTGCGGTAGCGATGCTTGCGACATTGCGAGCTGAATAGCCTGGCTTCTTTCATCAGGCGTCCAGCCAGAAAGCGACCAACCTGCACACCCTGTAATCGCAGCGCTGCCGATAATGTTCTGGCTCCTGCGGAACCACGACTTTGTGCATGAAGCTCGGTAGCAAGCTGACGCAAGGCAATTCGCCTGTGATCAACTCGGCGACGGCGTTTGCAAGCCTCGTAAACGCTGCTGCGCTGCACATCAAACACCCGGCACAGTTCGGCTCGTGGATACCGCTCACCCAATGCCTCAATCAGCGCTACTGATCGAGGGAGTCCGACATCAAGAGAGCGGTAGCCTTTTTTAGGATCTCTTTCTCCCGCTCTAGGCGTCGAACCTGGGCTTCCAGCTCCTGTATGCGCCTTTGCTCAGGAGTCAGAGCTTTGCTACGTGGTGGTGTAGTGCCGCCACGCTCGCTGCGCAGTTGCTCTACCCAGCGACGCAATGCAGTCGGGCCTACGCCCATCGATTTGCAGGCTTCGGGAATGGAGTACCCCTGATCCAAAACCAGGCTGGCTGCTTCGAGTTTGAAATCTGTACTGAATGATCTTCTGGTCACGTAAACACCTCATTGCTGGGCGTAGCTTAACGCCCTATCGGGGTGTCCAGAATCATTGAGCCACAACAGCTTCCGCTGCCGGGTGAAAAGAGTAATTCATCGAATCAGGGCTCTGGCCTTCTTCATCACCTCATCACCGGGCACAGCCTGAACCGCACCACTATCCAGCTCTTCTGCTCGCCGCCGCGCCTCAAGCAACCAGTCTGCTCGTAGCTCTTCTTCTGAGGGCGCATCCAGACTCAGGACCAACCGCTGAATCAGCTGTGCCCGCTCCTTCTTGGGAAGGTGCAGGGCTTCATCCTCAATTTTCTGCAGATCCATGACAAAACCTCTCGCTTAACTACCGGCAAAGCTTGGCACGGATGGCTAGCAGGTGCCATGACCAGGTGCCTGCACGCTACAAGTGGCAACCCAGCTGGATTCCACAGCCCCCGCCAAGCTGCTGCTATACAGCCCAACTTACAACGTACACAGCCCGCCCGGCACGGCCATCACCCAATCGCGCACGGCCTGAATGGTCGGGTCACTCTTGCGGTTTTCCGGGTACACCAGAAAGAACGGTTTGCCCTCCAGTTCCGGGCCGAAGGGTTGTACCAGGCGTTCTTCACGCAGTTCATCCTCGATCAGCTGACGGCTCATCAGCGCCACGCCCTGCCCGCCGATGGCGGCCGAGACGGCATGGGTCTCGTCGGAGAACACCAGCCCGGCGCTGACGTCCAGCCCCGGCACCTGCGCGTGCTTCTGCCACAGCGCCCAATCCAGCGGTGAAGACACCACAGCTTGATTGCGGAAGTGAATCAGCGAGTGTTTGGGCAGCTCGGCGGCATCGTGCAGACCGAGGTGCGGGCTGCAGGCCGGGATAAAGCTGTTGTCGAACAGTTTCTCCGCCACCAGCCCCGGCCAGCGGCCGTCGCCATAACGGATGGCGATATCTGCGGTCACGCCATCCAGCGCCACCGGCTCATGGGACGCGTGGATGCGCAGGTCAATATTCGGGTGGGCATCGCGCAGCATGCACACCCAGGACAACAGCCAGCGCACCGCCACCGCAGGTGTGGTGCTGAGCGTTATGGCCTGGCGACAGGGCACCGCGCTGAGGCGTACCGCCGTGGCGCTGATGCTGTCGAAGGCGCTTTCCAGCACCTGCTGCAACTCGCGCCCCTGGGCGGTCAGTTCCAGCTGGCGCGGCTTGCGCAGAAATAGCGCGACCCCGAGCGACTCTTCCAGGGCGCGAATCTGGTGACTGATCGCCGTAGCGGTCACCGAGAGTTCTTCGGCAGCCTGCTTGGCGCTCTGGTGGCGCGCAGCCGCTTCAAAGGCGCGCAAGGCAGAAAGCGAAGGTAACCAGCGCTGCGCCATAGATGAATCCCCTTCATCCATACCTGAAAATAATCGTCGTTTGTCGCCCGCTTTAGCTGGGCTTAGCCTGAGTCTGCTGCGAATAACAGATGAATTCAACTTCGAAAGGAGACTCGACATGCCACATATCCTGCACCTGGACGCCAGCGCCCGCCCCGGCCTCGCCGGCAAGGACCAACACGGCTCGCACAGCCGCAACCTCACGCAGCGCTTTGTCAGCCAGTGGCTGGCCAGGCGTGGGCAGGACAGCCTCACCTACCGCGACATCGGCCAGACGCCGCCGTCGATCATCAACCACGACTGGATCGCGTCCTCCTTTACCCCCAAGGCGCAACGCGAACCATGGATGCACACCACACTGATCGAGAGCGACCAGCTGGTGGATGAGTTGATTGCCGCAGACGTGCTGGTGATCGGCGCGCCGCTCTACAACTTCGGCATGCCGGCGGCGCTCAAGGCGTGGATCGACCAGATCGTGCGCCCTGGCAGAACCGTGGAGATCAATGAAGGCAACCTGCTTGAGCCTTACGTGCCGCTGCTGGCCGACCGGCAACGGCATGCGGTGATCCTCTCGGCCCGAGGCGGCATCGGCTTTGGCGTGGGCGGCGAGATGGCGCATATGAATCACCTGGAACCCAACCTGATCACCGCCCTCGGCTTTATCGGCATTACCCAGGTGCACCAGATTGCCATCGAGGGTCAGGAAGTCGGCGGAGAACTGCTGGCCGAGTCCGTGACTCAAGCCCTGAGCCAGGTCGATGCCTTGGTGCTGCAGCTGCAGCGAGCGTTGCAGGTAAACCGCACCCCAGAGCCGGCCTGAAAACCTGCCGCGCAGCGGCCGCGATACCAGGTGAACCGCGCATGCTTTGTCCACCCAGCACGTCAGCCGAGGGCGGTACACTAGCGCCCTCGCGCACGCCCCGGAGCCAGACTGACGATGTTCACCCTTGTACACCTAGATAGCCCGCCACCCGAATCGCTGAACAGCCAGGTGCTGCAGATGGTGGTGGACTACCTCAGCGACATCAGCCCGGTATCGCTGACGCCGAGCAACCCGCTGTATCAGCTGTACCAGTACGTGATCGGCTATGAGATGCACCTGTACCTGCGCG
This sequence comes from Pseudomonas cimarronensis, assembly GCF_049331905.1. Lineage (GTDB taxonomy): Bacteria > Pseudomonadota > Gammaproteobacteria > Pseudomonadales > Pseudomonadaceae > Aquipseudomonas. The sequence continues at coordinate 3,571,043 of NZ_CP186283.1, forward strand.
CCATGGACAGTGCGCAGCCAAGCAGCGCACGGCTGCTCCTCGCCCTGAGTGATCAGGACCCGTCACAGGTGCTGGGCTTTGCCCTGTACCTGCCGGCCCAGGACGCACCCGACGCCTGCACCCTGGCCTATATGGCCGTGCAGGCCAGCCAGCGCCGCCACGGAATTGCCCGCGCCATGCTGCAGCAAATGGTCGATCGTCACCCGCACGCCGAACTGGCCTGCGTGGCGGGCAAGGTCGCCACCTTCGAAGCCATGGGCTTTCAGGTGCTGGCCGCACGTGGGCCGCAGGTATTGATGAGCACCCGCGACCACAGCGCCAACGGCATGCTGGCGGTGCAGGACCTGGCGCCGATCTTCCAGTCCACGGAAGTCCGGCAGATTCACGCCTACCTGCTCAAGCAGCACGGCAAGCGGGCCATGAGCGATGCGGAGAAGCAGCGCGACCGCCTGCTCGACCAGATGGCCCAGCAGGCACAGGCGCTGGTGCGCGAACGGCTGACCGTGCACTGACCTGCCCATACCAGGGCGAGCGCAGAGAAAACGCGGGCAGAAAGCCAGCATAGCGCTGGCGAACCGCGCAGGCAGGGCAGTATATTCACGGCCATGACGTCAAACCCGCACCTGCCTCACGACAAACTACTGGATCTGCTGCTGGACGTTGTCTGCGTAGTGGATATAGAGGGCCGCTTTCTGTCCGTCAGCGCGGCCAGCGAACGGGTTTTCGGCTACCGCCCCGAAGAGATGATCGGCCGCACCGCCTTTGAACTGATGCACCCCGACGACCGCGCCGCCACCCGCACGCTGGTCAAGCAGATCAACTCAGGCAAACCCTCGCACGATCACGAAAACCGCTACATCCACAAAGACGGCCATATCGTGCACATCATGTGGTCCGCCCAGTGGCTGGAGGCCGAGCAGGTGCGCGTTGGTGTGGCGCGCGATATCACCCGACGCAAGCGGGCCGAGGCAGTTCAGGCGGCGTTGTATGCCGTCTCCGAAGCGGCCCACGCGGCGGGTGATCTGCACATGCTCTACGGCCGCGTGCATGAGGTGATGGCGCAGCTGCTGCCCGCCCGGCATTTCTGCGTGGCGTTGTATGACGCGGCGAGTGATCAGCTGAGCCTGACCTATCAGGTCGAACAATGCGCCACGCCCACCGCCACCAGCCGCTTCTGTGCCGAGGTGATCCGCACCGGCAACGCCCTGCTGCTGACGCCGGACACCGCCAGCCACTGGCTTGCCCAGCATGAACCCGAGGCCGCAGCGCCTGCTCTGGACTGGCTCGGCGTGCCGCTGATCTCGGGCACCCAGACCATCGGCGCACTGGTGCTGCAGAACCACAGCGCCAAGGTGCGCTACAGCGAACAGGACCAGGAGCTGCTGCAATTTGTCTCCAACCAGGTGGCCACGGCAATTGAGCGCAAGCGCACGCAGTCGCGCCTGGAGTTTCTTGCCCAGTACGATCAACTGACTGAACTGTCCAACCGCACGCTGTTTCTCGACCGTTTGCGCAGCGCCCTGCAACGGGCCAAACGCGACGCCCTGCAGCTGGCGGTGCTGTACCTCGACATGGATAACTTCAAGCAGATCAACGACAGCTTCGGCCACGGCACCGGCGATCTGCTGTTGCAGGAAGTGGCGCGGCGTTTGCGCCAGTGCGTGCGTGAGTCGGACACGGTGGGCCGCCTGGGTGGCGACGAGTTTGCGGTGATACTGGACAACATCGGCCGCCAGGAGGATGCCACCCTGGTGGCCGAGAAAATCATCACCGCCCTCAGCGCGCCCTACCTGCTCGATGGCCATCATTTGCTCAGCGCGCCAAGCCTGGGCATTGCGCTGTACCCCCAGCACTGCCAGAACGAGTTGCAGTTGGTGCAGTACGCGGATGAGGCCATGTACGTGGCCAAACGCAGCGGCGGCAAACGCTATGTGCTCGCACAGCAGCCGCTGACGGACGCCGGCTGACTGCGGCTGGCGATACCCGAATGGCCTCCCTGGCCAGCTGCGGTTTGCCAAGCCGAGGAACTTCACCTATGCACAAGAGTCAGTTGGCTGCGCTGCCAACCCGGCACGTTTGTTCCACGGACGGCCCACAAGGCCCCTTACTCAGGACTGCTTATGACCTCGCCAAAACTGCCCCTATTCGTTCTCGCCTGCGCCCTGCCGCTGGCCGCTTGCGCCGCCACACCGGAGGCACTCAAGCCTTACCCGGCAGCCGCCGCAGGCTATCAACGCCATGTGATCGAGCTGCCGGCCCAAGCCAATGAGGCCGAGCACAAGGTTGAACTGATTGCCGGCAAAACCCTGGAAGTGGACTGCAACTCCCAGCGCCTCGGTGGCCAGTGGCAGGAGAAGACCGTCGAAGGCTGGGGCTACAACTACTACGAGCTGGGTCAGGTCGGCCCGGCGATGAGCACCCTGATGGCCTGCCCCGACAACAGCCGCAAGCAGGCATTTGTCCCGGTGGGCGGCGAACCCTTGCTGGTGCGCTACAACAGCAAACTGCCACTGGTAATCTACGCCCCGGCGGATGTGCAGGTGCGCTACCGCATCTGGTCCGCTGCCGCCGACAGCACAGCGGCACCACAGCAGTAAGCGCCCCCGGATCAACAGGCCGCACAACGCTGGCCTGTTAACCACAATCAGCCCGCCGGGCCAAGCATCTCGATCTCGCGAATCTCGAAATCACGGCGCAAGTACTCCATGCGCCGCTCATAAAACTCGCGCATATGCGGCAAGGCGCTGTGAATGGCCAGGTGCTCCCGTGACTGCCAGACCTCATAGAAGATAAACAGCGTCGGGTCCTGGCGATCACGCAGCATGTGGTAGGCCATGCAGCCGGCCTCGGCACGGCTGGGTTCGACATAAGCGCGGAACAACGCCTCGAACGCGGCGGCCTGCTCCGGGCGGGTGTGGGCGTGCAGGATAAATCCGTATTGGTCAGCCATTTTGGGCTCCAGGCAGGGTGGGTTTATTTACCCTACAACAGCCAAAGCTCGCGCATTCATGCCTTTTAGTCACAGGTCATTTGCCCGCCAGCGGCTGTTTCGAGCCGCCTGCACGCCCTAGCATACGGCCATCATTTACCGAGGCCCCTGCCATGAAAAAGATCCTGCTGCTCAACGGCGGTAAACAGTTCGCCCATTCCGACGGCCGCTACAACGCCACCCTGCACGACACTGCGCTGGCCTTTCTCGACCGCGCCGGTTTCGACCTCAAGCACACGCATATCGACAGCGGCTACGACATTGCCGAAGAAGTGCAGAAGTTTCTCTGGGCCGATGTGATCATCTATCAGATGCCCGGCTGGTGGATGGGCGCGCCCTGGACGATGAAGAAGTACATCGATGAGGTGTTTACCGCCGGCCACGGCAGCCTCTATGCCAGCGATGGCCGCACCCGCTCGGACGCCTCGCAAAAGTACGGCAGCGGCGGCCTGATCCAGGGCAAGCAGTACATGCTGTCACTGACCTGGAACGCGCCGCAGCAAGCCTTCGACGACCCAACTGACTTCTTCGAAGGCAAAGGTGTGGACGCCGTGTACCTGCCCTTCCACAAGGCCAATCAGTTTCTCGGCATGCGCGCCCTGCCGACCTTCCTCTGCGTCGACGTGATGAAGCGCCCCGCCATCGAGGCCGATATCGCCCGCTACGAACAGCACCTGGCGCAGGTGTTGGGCTAACCACGCTGTTGTTGTGGCGTTGGGCAACGCAGGGCGGGAGCTTGAACAGCAAATGCACGAAGCTCCCCAACCCACGCGGTCGTCAGGCTGCCTCGCCTAATGGCTCACACAAAGGCCATATAGGAGCGGACCTGTCCGCGATCAGCGCCTTCGCAGCCAAGGCCGCGCTTACAGACAGGCCAGGGCAACAGCCTGCTTACGGCGCGCCAAACAGCGCCGTCCAATAAATCCCCGCGTCGCTCTTGGGATCGTTGGCGTAGGCGGCGCCCAGTTCACTGAAGTGCGGGTTCATCAGATTGGCGCAGTGGCCAGGGCTGGCCAGCCAGCCGGCGAGCACCTTGCTGCTGCTATCCAGCCCGGCAGCAATGTTTTCACCGACACGCTGGCCGCTGTAACCGGCCAGCTCTGCGCGGTCACCGGGGGTGCGCCCGTCAGGGTCTTGGTGATCGAAGAAGTTGCCGTTGGCCATGGCCCGGCTGTGGACTTCGGCGGTGCTACCCAGGGTGGCATTCCACACCAGCGGCGCGGCGGCGGCAAAGGCCTGGCTGCCGCACTGACGCGCTGTGCCGCGGGCAAGGTTGAGTTGTTCGAGCAACTTCTGCCCTTCCGCCTGCCAGTCACCCAGGCGCGCCGCCAGCAGCGGCCGGGCCAGCAGAATGCGCCACTCACGGTCCTGCTGCTTGACGCCGATATCGACAAACTGCGGGTCCAGCACGATCTTGCAGAAGCTCTCCTGCAGCACTTTCAGCGCCGCCGCCGCATCACGCGGGCCGGACAGGCTGATGGCCTGCACATTGACCATCGGGTAGCCCGCCGCACTCATCGCCTGCTGCAAATCCCCCGAGCGCCCCACCGGTTGCACCAGGCGCGGATCAGCGGTCAACGGCGGCAACTCGGCGGAAGCCTGATCGCCACAGCGCTGCACTTCGCTGCGGTAGCTGTTGATCAAGCCGACCAGTTGCGCATCCTCGGCAGCCTGCGCACCTGCAGTGCACGCCAGCGCCAACCCCAGGGCAGCGAACGCCCGAACAAACCCCTTGCTAGCCATAAATCCCCCGACCTGAGCATGCCTATGCGGCGTACCCACAACTGTGATCGGCTGATCTTGGCGCACCTCGCGCGCTGAAACCAGCCCAATGCGCAGGCAGCCCGGCTGGAGAAATCGGCGGCAGAACGCTTAAACGTAAATGCTGACGCCGCCCCTGGCCTGCAGCCAGTCACGGTAAGTCACCAGCGAGTCGGTCTGCTTGTCGCCGTTGTAACCGACAAAGGTGCCGGTTTTATCCATACCGGACTCAACCAATTTGTTGATCTGTGCCAGCAGCTTGGCTGAATCATCGCGGTCCATCGTCGCAACATCGGGCAGGGTAATCATCGAGTTGCCACTGTCCTGCTCGGCGGCCGGGCGGAAGCGGTCACTGGCAATCGCGCTGCTGGCACCGCTGCTCTCGGCCTGCATCGCGCGCAGCAGGCCGCCGCGGCTATGAGCCACCATGCCGCTGGCAAAACGGCGGATTTCCGCAAGCGGGTCTGCGGCGCTGGCGCTCGGTTTATCCGTACTGCTGCCACTGCCCGCTGCACCAGCCGTGCTGGGTTTGGCGGTGTTGCTGAAGTAGCTCGCCAGCGGCGAGTTGTTGGAAATACTGGTCATGGCGAATCCCTGCAACTGTCAGTTGGCCAGGGCAGTGCAGGATATGGGCCAGCGCTCTACAGCCCAGTAAAACCGGCCTTCCGGCCCGCTTAACCGGCAGCAAGCGGAATCATCTTGCCGCCTCGGGCAGGCGCTTGCCGCCACTGGCTACAGCATTCCAGCGCCCTGAAACGACAGCGCCCCCGCAGAAACCTGCGGGGGCGCGAGCAAGGGGTGGATGGGCCGCCGGTCAACCGCCGGCCCGTAAATTGTCAGACCGCGCGCAGGCGTTCCTCGGCGAGGAAATCCTCTTCCAGCAGTGCATCCTGGCCCAGTTCAGCGGCCTGATTGGTATGCAGCGGCGTGGCGCGTTTGCTGCGCAGTTTGCCGAACTGATGCTCAAGGGCGTGGTGCAGTTTTTCGATGGAGCCGTCGATGGCCTGTTCCAGTGACTCGGCCTTGTGGGTGACGGAAATAGGTTGCAGGCCTTTTGGCCGTGCTTCGATCTGGCAGCGTTTGTCGTGCGCACCGGCTTTGGCGCCGTTGTCGTCATGCAGGTGGACGACGATACGGGTCAGTTCGTCGTCGAAGCGTTCCAGCTTGCTGGCAACACTGGCACTCACCCACTCCACCAGCCGTGCGCTGCCTTCGATGTGGTTATCGCTGTGAACTTGGATTTGCATAAAGCTTTCCTTCTTCAACTGTTCGCGAATAGCGTCGCCAGGTAAGGCGACGACTCCAGCCTACGCCACTAAGCCCCCCTTTAGGCAAGCCCTAAGACGTTGGTCGTAGCCACAAATCTACCGCGCGGCAGCCGCTAATCGGCTGCAGCCCTTGTGCCCCGTGCGTTGGCGAACTACGGCTGCAAATCAAACAAAATCTTTCCACTTTCCATGTCGCCGGGCATGGAGAAATGCTCGTGAGCGATCAGCCACTGCCCGCCTTGCTGGCGGAAACACTGGGTTACACGCATCCAGCTGCTGTGCATTTCGCCCTTGTCATCGGTGCCGCCGCAGTGGAACAGGTAGTGCACCACGGCCAGCTCACAACCGAGCAGAAAGCTTGGCTGATGCAGCTCGAACAGGGCCTGGCCGGGGCACATGTCCATGCAGGCCTGCCAGTGCGCCTGATAGGCCGCACGGCCAACAAAACGCAGCGGGCCAATGGCATCGTAGGCCACCACATCCTCGGCGTAGTGACGCATGATCTGGCTGACATCCTTGCTGCGGCAGGCGGCAGCCCAGGAGTCCAGTTGCTGTTGAATCTGTGCTTGTGTGCTGCTCATTTCGACACTCCTTGCTCTCGTGGTGGGGTCAAACCTGTAGCTCGCGCACCGGGCGCACTTCCACGCAGCCAACCCGCGCCGCCGGAATATGCCCAGCCAGCTGGATGGCCTCGTTGAGGTCGCGGGCTTCGACCAGATAGAAACCCGCCAGCTGCTCCTTGGTTTCGGCAAACGGGCCGTCGGTGATCGACAGCTTGCCGCCGCGCATGCGCACGGTGGTGGCGGTCTGCACCGATTCCAGCGCCTCGGCAGCCAGCATGCGGCCGCTCTGCGCCACCGACTCGGCGTAGGCGAAACATTCCTCGTCACGTGGGCTGTCGGGAGAGTGATGCAGCGCATGCTCGTTGCTGTAGACCAGGCACAGGTATTTCATGGCGTTCTCCGGGGATGCGGCGCGGTTACTGACTAATCGATCGGCGCGGCGCTGAATCGACAGCGCCGTCCAAAATATTTTCAGGCCCGACCAACGGTAGCCAAGCTGCGCTTATCCGCCAGGCGAATGCGGGATTAGCCGGCCGGCAACTCGTCCAGGCGCATCTGCAGAAACTGCCTATCCGCGCCCTGCTGGACCAGGTTGAGCGCCCGCTGATAGGCCTCGCGTGCAGGCTGCACACGACCCAGGCGGCGATTGAGATCGGCGCGGGCGGCATGAGCCAGGTGGTAGTCGGCCAGTTCACCGCTGGCCAGCAGCGCGTCGATCAGAACCAAGCCCGCCTCGGGGCCTTCATGCATGGCCACCGCTACGGCGCGGTTGAGCTCGATTACCGGCGAGGGATTCAGGCGCAGCAAGGCATCGTAGAGCCCGACGATCTGTGCCCAGTCGGTCTGCTCGGCACTGGCAGCTTCGGCATGTACGGCGGCGATCGCCGCTTGCAGGGTGTAGGCACCGAAGCGCCGCGAATGCAGTGCCTGCAGCACCAAAGCGTCGCCTTCGGCGATCAGCGCACGGTCCCACTGGCGGCGATCCTGCTGCTCCAGTAGCACCACTGCGCCGCTGGCCGAACTGCGTGCACTGCGCCGCGACTCGTGCAGCAGCATCAACGCCAGCAGGCCCTGCACTTCCGGCTCGGGCAGCAGTTCCAGCAGCAGACGCGCCAGGCGGATGGCTTCATCGGATAGGTCCGCGCGGGTCAGCGAATCGCCCGAACTGGCGAAATAGCCTTCGTTGAACACCAGGTAAATCACCCGCAGCACATCATCCAGCCGCTCGGGCAGCTCGCTGCGGCCGGGCACTTCATAGGGGATGCGCGCATCGCGAATCTTCGACTTGGCGCGCACGATACGCTGCGCCAGGGTGGCGGGCGTGGTGAGAAAGGCGCGGGCGATGTCCTCGGTGCCCAGATCACAGACTTCACGCAGGGTCAGGGCCACCTGGGCATCGCTGGCCAGCGCCGGATGGCAGCAGGTGAAGATCAGCCGCAGGCGGTCGTCTTCCAGCAGCTCGCCCTCGTCCAGCGGCGCATCAGCGGCCCACTCAACGTGCTCATCCAACGGCTGAAAACGCCGCTGCCGGCGCAAGTTATCGATGGCCTTGAAGCGCCCCGCCGACACCAGCCAGGCCCGTGGATTGGCCGGCACGCCGCTCTGCGGCCATTGCTCCATGGCCGCGCGAAAGGCTTCGTGCAGCGCCTCCTCGGCCAGGTCGAAATCGCCCAACAGACGGATCAGAGTGGCCAGCACGCGGCGCGATTCATCGCGGTAGAGCTGCGCCAGCTGGGCTTGCAATGCAGTTGACTGATCCTTGTCCACTCATCCTCCCGCGACAGGCTGAACCGTAGCCCGGATACAATCCGGGGACGGCTTGTCGCATGGTCCCGGATTTCATCCGGGCTACCACACGACTAGACCGCTCCCACACTAACGCATCAAGCGCACTTCAGCTTTTCAACCGATAACCGGTTTTGAAGATAAAGCCCACCGCCAGGATGCACAGCAGCAGAAAGCCGAGAATCATTGCCAGGCTCAAGCCGACATTGACGTCGGACACGCCGTAGAAGCTCCAGCGGAACGCGCTGATCAGGTACACCACCGGGTTGAACAGGGTCACCGTCTGCCAGGCTGGCGGCAGCATGCTGATCGAGTAAAAGGCCCCGCCGAGGAAGGTCAGCGGCGTGACGATCAAGGCCGGCACCACCTGCAACTTCTCCCAGCCATCGGCCCACACGCCGATGATGAAACCGAACAGGCTGAAGGTCAGCGCGGTGAGCACCAGAAACGCCAGCATCCACAGCGGGTGGAGAATCTCGAAATCGACGAACAGCCGCGCGGTAATCAGGATCACCAGGCCGAGAATGATCGACTTGGTGGCAGCCGCACCGACATAGCCGATGAGGATTTCCAGGTAGGACACCGGTGCCGACAGCAGCTCGTAGATGCTCCCCGAATACTTGGGCATGTAGATGCCGAACGAGGCGTTGGAAATACTCTCGGTGAGCAGCGCCAGCATGATCAGCCCCGGCACGATAAACGCGCCATAACTGACGCCCTGCACCTGGGTCATGCTCGAGCCGATGGCCGAACCGAACACCACGAAATACAGCGAGGTACTGATCACCGGGGTGGCGATGCTCTGCAGCAGGGTGCGCCAGGTGCGCGCCAGTTCGAACAGGTAGATGGCCTTGATGGCATACAGATTCATGCACGTGTCCCTTTTACCAATTCGACAAAAATCTCTTCCAACGAACTCTGGCTGGACTGCAGATCCTTGAAGTCGATGCCGTGCTGGGCCAGGTCCTTGAGCAGCTCGGCGATGCCGGTGTGCTCGCTCTGGGTGTCGAAGGTAAACACCAGCGCGCGGCCCTCGTCGTTCAGCTCCAGCGGGTAACGCGCCAGCTCGGCGGGGATGCTCGCCAGGGGCTGTTGCAGCTGCAGCGTCAGCTGTTTCTTGCCGAGCTTGTGCATCAGCGCCTGCTTGTCTTCCACCAGAATGATCCGGCCCTTGCTGATCACCCCGATGCGGTCGGCCATTTCCTCGGCCTCTTCGATGTAGTGGGTGGTGAGGATGATGGTCACGCCGCGCTCACGCAGACGGCGCACCATGTTCCACATATCGCGGCGCAGTTCGACGTCAACGCCGGCGGTGGGTTCGTCAAGAAACAGGATTTGCGGCTCGTGGCTCAGCGCCTTGGCGATCATCACGCGGCGCTTCATGCCGCCGGACAGCTCGAAAATCTTCGCGTCGCGCTTTTCCCACAGCGACAGGTCTTTGAGCAGTTGCTCCAGATAGGCCGGATCGGGCTTTTTGCCGAACAGACCACGGCTGAATTTCACCGTCGCCCAGACGGTTTCGAACACGTCACTGACCAGCTCCTGCGGCACCAGGCCGATTTGCGAACGTGAGGCGCGGTAGTCCTTGATGATGTCCTTGCCGCCCACCAGCACCCGCCCGCCACCTGGGTTGACGATGCCGCAGATGATGCTGATCAGCGTGGTCTTGCCCGCGCCGTTGGGGCCGAGTAAGGCAAAGATTTCGCCGGGGCGAATATCCAGGTTGATGTCCTGCAGGGCCGGGTGGCCACTGGCGTAGGTCTTGCTCAGCTGTTGAATCGAGATCACCGCTTGCACAGAACCTCCTGCTCTGGGGAAAAGCGCAATTGTAGGGAAGTTGGCCGGGCTTGCGGAAATGCTGATGCAGTAACCTGACTGATTGACCAGCCCGACGTTGAGCTACAACGGATGCGACTGCTAGGCTGACCCGAGTTTTATGCAGACAAGGAAATAGATCATGGCTCTTCGTCACGCCCTCACCAGCCTCAGCCTGCTGGCCCTGCTGGCCGGTTGCAGCTCACAGCCGCCCGCCCAGCAAGCAGCCGAAATCAGCGGCGACTGCGATGTCGAGCAGGTTCACGGCGCACTCGGTCAGACCGCCAGCAGCGAGCTGATCGAGCAGGTGCAACAGCAGGCCAACGCCAAAACCCTGCGTGTGCTCGCCCCCGGCGACGCCGCGACCATGGATTACAACCCGCAGCGCCTGAATATCGATATCGATGAAAGCGAAGTGATCATCCGCCTGACCTGCGGTTGAACGCCCCTCGGTTAACTAAGCCCCACAGACCGGGCATACTGGCGCACCTGTAAATCAGTCGGCCGCCTGTTCCATGCGTATTCACGTCAGCTTTATCGACCGCGTTGGCATCACCCAGGAAGTGCTGGCGCTGCTCGGTGGACGCAATCTCAACCTGGATGCGGTGGAGATGGTGCCGCCGAACGTCTATATCGACGCACCGACCCTGAGCCCCGAGGTGCTCGACGAGCTGCGCGAGGCGCTGTTCAAGGTGCGCGGCGTGCAGACGGTGACCATCGTCGACATCCTCCCCGGCCAGCGCCGCCACCTGCAACTCGATGCCCTGCTCGCCGCCATGACCGACCCGGTGTTGGCACTCGACAGCCAGGGCCGCGTATTGCTGGCCAACCCGGCGCTGATCGAGCTGTGCGGCCAACAACCGGATGGCCTGAGCATTGGCGAGTTGTTCGCCGACCCGCAATTGCAAATCGAGCTGTTGCAGCAGGGTTTCCGCCTGCCGATGCGCGAGGTCACGCTCAAGGGCCAGGCCCTGCTGCTGGACGCCCAGCCGATCACCGAAGGCGTCGACGGCGGTGCGCGGCAGCTGGCCGGCGGCCTGCTCAGCCTGTATGCACCGAACCGCATCGGCGAGCGCCTGGCGGCGCTGCACCACGATCACGCCGAAGGCTTTGATTCGCTACTGGGTGATTCCGCGCCGATCCGCAATCTGAAAAGCCGCGCCCAGCGCGTGGCCACTCTGGATGCGCCGCTGCTGATCCAGGGCGAAACCGGCACCGGCAAGGAACTGGTGGCGCGCGCCTGTCATGCCATCAGCACGCGACGCACCGCGCCGTTTCTGGCACTGAACTGTGCGGCATTGCCGGAAAACCTCGCTGAAAGCGAGCTGTTCGGCTATGCCCCTGGCGCCTTTACCGGGGCCCAGCGCGGCGGCAAGCCGGGGCTGCTGGAGCTGGCCAACCAGGGCACGGTGTTTCTCGATGAAATCGGTGAAATGTCGCCGTATCTCCAAGCCAAGCTGCTGCGCTTCCTCAGCGACGGCAGCTTCCGCCGGGTTGGCGGGCAGAGCGAGGTACGGGTCAATGTGCGCATCCTCAGCGCCACCCACCGTGACCTGGAGCAGATGGTGGCCGAGGGTGCATTCCGCGAGGACCTGTTCTACCGCCTCAACGTGCTCAAGCTGGAAGTGCCGCCGCTGCGCGAGCGCGGCCAGGACATCCTGCTGCTGGCGCGGCACTTTATGCAGCAGGCCTGTGCACAGATCCAGCGCCTACCCTGCCGCCTGACGCCGGACACCTACCCGGCGCTGCTGGGCAACCGCTGGCCGGGCAATGTGCGCCAGTTGCAGAACGTGATCTTTCGCGCTGCCGCCATCTGCGAAAGCAATCAGGTGCAGATCGGTGATCTGGATATTGCCGGCACTGCCGTGGCCGCGCAGCAGGCCGAGGGCGAAGTCAGCAGCCTGGAAGCCGCCGTGGCCGAGTTCGAAAAGAATCTGCTGGAAAAGCTCTACCCCAGCCACCCTTCAACTCGACAACTGGCAACTCGCCTGAGCACCTCGCACAGCGCAATTGCCATGCGCCTGCGCAAATACGGGATTCCGGGCAAGCCGTAAACACGCGGTTCAGAATGTGCCGTGCCGCCCCGTACCCGCCTTGAAGCGCTGCGCGCCGGCCAGGGTTTCGCCACTGGCGATCACCGCCATGCCGCCGGCAAACTCATTGGCCATGGCCTGGACAAACGGCAGGTTCCACTGCGCGTAGGCACTGGCGCGATCGGCGAGCATGCAGCGCTGCGGAAAGCCGGCAATTTCCAGCGCCAGTTGCAGGGCGGCGGCCAACGCGCTGCCGGCAGCGACCACCCGATTGACCAGGCCCATGCTCAGCGCCTCCTCGGCCAACACCGGACGACCGGTGAGAATCAGATCCAGCGCGCGACCCTGGCCGATAATTCGTGGCAAACGCACGGTGCCGCCATCAATCAGCGGCACGCCAAAGCGTCGGCAGAACACCCCAAGCACGGCGTTATCGGCCATCACCCGCAGGTCGGCGAGCAGCGCCAGCTCCAGCCCGCCGGCTACCGCGTGACCTTCAATAGCGGCGATCAGTGGTTTGCTCAGCTGCATGCGACTCGGCCCCATCGGCCCGTCACCCTCGGTTTCCAGGCGATTGGTGCGCTCAACACATTCGGCAAACGCGCCCAGATCAGCACCGGCGCAGAAAGTCCCACCCGCGCCGGTCAAGACCGCCACCCGCGCCTGATCGTCGGCTTCAAACGCACGCAAGGCAGCGGTCAGCGCCTCAGCCGTCGGCCGATCAACCGCGTTGCGCACCTCGGCGCGGTTGATGATCAGGGTAGTGACCGGGCCGTTCTTTTCGATGATGACGCGCATAACCTGCTCCCAAAAAAGCCGAAGGCCGGCATTTAGCCGGCCTTCACCTTAAAGCCCTGCGCGGTGGAAATCAGCCTGCTGACCGATCTCCCCGCCAGAGTGGCGCAATCAGAGGGCGAACTTCTGCAGGTTGGCCATCATCTCTTTCATCGCTTCGATGTTGTCCTTCGGATGGGCGGCGCCCTCGAAGTCGCAGATCTGCGCGAAGTTGGCTGCCACATCTTCCGGGCTGTAGCCTTCGCGCGGATCGAAGCCAGCACCCAGGCTGCGTTCCCAACGCACTTTGCCCATCCAGCCGCCGCCGACTTCGAACAGGCCGGAGGTTTCTTCACAGGCATTGCTCGCCAGGTACACCACCAGCGGGCTGACCAGCTCAGGCTTGAGTTGCTCGAACACCTGCGGCGGAATCAGGCCTTCGGTCATGCGCGTGCCGCCAGTCGGCGCGATGGCGTTGACCAGGATGTTGTTCTTGCGCCCTTCGAGGGCCAGGGTGCGGGTCAGACCGTACAAGCCGAGCTTGGCCATGCCGTAGTTGGACTGGCCGAAGTTGCCGTAGATGCCCGAGGTGGATGCGGTGAAGATCACCCGGCCATAACCCTGCTCACGCATGTGCGGCCAGGCGGCGCGGGTAACCTTGTAGGCGCCTTCGACGTGGACTTTGTAAACCAGGTCCCAGTCGGCGTCTTCCATCTTGTGGAAGGTCTTGTCACGCAAGATGCCGGCGTTGTTCACCACCACATCGATACGGCCAAAGTTATCGAGGGCGCACTGCACGATCTTTTCGCCGTCGGTCACCGAGTCATGGTTGGCCACGGCGGTGCCGCCCGCGGCGCGGATTTCCTCGACCACCTTGTCTGCCGCCGAGGCATTGGCGCCCTCACCGTGAGTGCTGCCGCCCAGATCGTTGACCACCACCTTGGCGCCGTGTTTGGCAAACAGCAGCGCATGGGCACGGCCCAGGCCGCCGCCAGCCCCGGTGACGATTACAACCTGATCTTGAAAACGGATGGCGTCGCTCATGCAGCATTCCTCGGCAGATTAACAATGCGCCGAGTGTCCAGCAGGCGCGCTCCGGTCACAATAGATACAAGTTGCGCTGAATGGTGCGCAATAAAGCAGCGGGATAGTTAGGCTAAGCAAAAGGCTGAAAAACGTAGGCGAGGCAGGCAAGACAAGGCAAAAACGGCCGAGGAAGCGGAGTTTACGAGCTGTAAATGAGCATTCCGAGGCCGTTTTTAACGCAGGATTGACAACGCAGGTAGTTTTTCAACTATCTGCAAGACGGATCAGCGTGAGATGGTTATACAGATGCAACACATGGGCCTGGGCGTAATCGGCATGGCTTAACGCGCCATAGGCAAAATGCGGCTGTAACTCACCCTGATACGCGGCGAAGTCGGCAAACGCCTGCTGCAAACGCTGCAACGCCTGAGCCTGGGTGGCTGGCACATTCAGCGCAGCGGCACCGGGAATGGCCTCATCCAGCGGATGTCGCATGGCCCCACGCGCGGCAAAGACGCTGAACGCCAAGGGGCCGACGCTGCTGCGAAACCAACCTGGCTTGAGTTCGGGGTAACCGCTGATGGAATACTCGATGCTCTGCGCGCAGTGGTTGAACACTTCTGCCGGGCTCCAGCCCTTGAGGCTGCGCAATGGCTGATCGACCAAACTGGCCAGCAGCTTCTGGGCCGCATCCAGGCTGACGGCGGCTGGCGCATCGCCGCTGGGCAACGCCCAGAACCCGGCACCGAGAACGGCCACACCGCCGAGGGCGGCACCTTTCAGGACTGTACGTCGTTGCATCATTTGGCCTCCAGCCGTTGACGAAATTGCAGGTAATGCGCCAGCACCTGATCCGGCGCTTCGGTCTGCGGATAATGACCAATGCCCTCCAGCAGCACAGTGTCCGGTTTGGCAATCAGCTCACGGTAACGCGCCACCATATGCGCCCCGGAAATAGGGTCGACAGCACCGTCGATCACCCGCATCGGCACCGCGGTGGCCTGCATCGCCGCCACCCAACGCTCGCGGTTAGCCCGACGCTCGGGCATGTAGCGGATCAAGCGGTGCATCACCGCGGGGCCATTATTGGCGGCAATCAGGCTCCAGAAGTCATCCAGCTCAGATTGACTGGGCTGGGTCTGCGGGCCGAACACCTTGGCAAAACTCTGCGCAAGCTTCTGGCGGTTGAACAACCGACCGATCAGCGGGCCGATGGGGCTGAGCAGCAGCTTTTGCACCAGCACCGGATGATGGGTTTCCGGAAACAACCCGCCATTGAGAAACACACAGCTGGCAAGCGCTATACGTCCATCCTGATGCCGTGCCAGCAACTCTTGCGCCACGCTGTCGCCGTAGTCATGCGCCAGCACATGCAGCGGTTTGTCCACGCCCAGGTGCGCCAGCAGCGCCTGTTGCAGATCAGCCTGTTCCAGCAGGCTGTAGGCATGCCCACGGGGCTTGGCCGAATCGCCAAAGCCGAGCATGTCACAGGCAATCACCTGGTAGCGCTCAGCCAGCGCGCCCCACAGGTAGTGCCAATCCCAACTGGCGGTGGGAAAGCCGTGAATCAGCAACAGTGGCTCGCCCTGCCCGGCCGTCCAGTAGCGGATGCCATGGCCGTTAAAGCTGAAGTCCTGGCCCGCGCTGCGCCAATCCGCCAGGGCAATCCCTGGCAGCGCCGTCATGCTGCGTAACCCGGCATCTGTTGATCCAGCTTGCGCAGCAGCGCTGGCCACGGCAGTGCGCCGCCCATGCCCTGCGGGCTTTTCATCACACCGGCAATCATCGCGCGGGCGCCATCGAGAATCTGTTGCGGGATATGGATCAGCTCGGTGCCGCCGCTCTGCGCCATCACCTGAATCTCGCAGGCACGCTGCAGGGTGAACATGCCGAGGAAGGCATCAGCGATGCTGCCGAAAGCGGTGAGCAGGCCATGGTTGGGCAGGATCATGAAGTTCTTCTCACCCAGATCCGCCTGCAAGCGCGCCTTCTCGTCATGGTTCAGCGCTACGCCTTCATAGCCGTGGTAGGCCAGGCTGGCGAGGACGAACAGCGACTGCTGCGACAACGGCAACAGGCCCTGCTTCTGCGCCGACACGGCGATACCAGCGGCGGTATGGATGTGCAGCACACAGGCCACGTCGTGGCGCACCTCGTGCACGGCGCTGTGGATGGTGTAGCCGGCCGGGTTGATGTCGAACGGACTGTCCATCAGCTTTTTGCCAGTCAGGTCGATCTTCACCAGGCTGGAGGCAGTGATCTCATGAAACATCAGGCCGTAGGGGTTGATCAGAAACTCTTCGGTGCCGGGAATCTTCGCCGAGATGTGGGTGAAGATCAGATCATCCCAGCCATACAGGGCGATCAATCGGTAGCAGGCGGCCAGGTCTACCCGGGTCTGCCATTCAGCGGCGGAGACCTGATCCTTGAGGCTGACAACAGGCAGTGCGTGGGCAACGGTCATGATGAGTTCCTCGGCTTTTGTTATTGAAGTGCCCAGGAGTCTAGCGAGGGATGGCGCAAAGGTGAGTCGCTCTGGCGGCCAGCGTGGTGGCCTTGCAGGTCAAACCAGCTCGGGATGCAGCTGCGCGAGCATGGGCCAGTCGCGCTGAGCCTCAAGGTCATCACTGAGTAGCTGGAAGCCGGCAAAGTCGAAACCCGGCGTTACCGTGCAGCCCACCAGGGTAAACGCCCCGGTGCTGCGCGCCGCCTGCCAGGCATGTGCCGGTACCAGGCGCTGCGGCAGTTGGCCAATGGCCACCGGGCCAAGACGCGCACAGCGCACCGCATCGGGCTGCTCGGCCAGCAGCAGCTCCAGCGGCGCACCTTCATAGAAGTGCCAAAGCTCGTCGGCATCCACCCGGTGCCAGCGGCTTACCGCGCCGGCGGGAAGCAGAAAGATGATCGCCGTACCGCACAGACGGCCACCGTCCAGCTGCGCTGACGACTCATACAGACGGCGGTAATAACCGCCTTCCGGGTGCGCCTGCAGTTGCAGCGTGCTGATCAGTTCCTGGGCGCGCGGGTGCATCAGCCGTGCAACGCCGTAATAAAGTCCGCCAGCCAGGGCTCGGCGTCGGTTTCCGGGGTCACGCTTTCGCTGCTGTCCAGGCGCAACATCGGCTGCACTTCGCGGATGCCCAACTCGGCATACAGCTCGCGCACCAGCTCGCCGCCGCCACAGAAGGTATCGCCATAGCTGGAGTCGCCGAGGGCAATCACCCCGCCCGGCAAGCCACTCCAGGCCGGCAGATGATCACGGATGGCGTAGTACAGCGGCTGCAGGTTATCCGGCAATTCGCCCATGCCAGTGGTCGAGGTCACCGCCAGAAAAGCTTCAGGAGCAAACGCCTGAAGATCCGCCAGGCTGGCGCGCGGGTTGTGCCAGGCCTCATGGCCGGCGGCCTTGAGCAGACGCTCGGCGTGGCGGGCAACTTCCTCGGCGGTGCCGTACACCGAGCCGGAAAGAATGGCGATTTTCATGCAGAACTCCGAAACAGTCAGAACCAAATCGATAAGCCCGACATTATGCCGCAAGTAGACAGCCCGCCCGGATGTTTTAGAATGCAGCCGACATAGACTGGGAAATCGCCTCATGATCAACGCCAAACTGCTGCAACTGGTGATCAACGCCTCCAATGACGGCATCGTGGTGGCCGAACAGGAAGGTGATGACAACATCCTGATCTATGCCAACCCCGCCTTCGAAAAGCTCACCGGCTATACCAGCGAAGACATCCTCTATCAGGATTGCCGTTTCCTGCAGGCCGGTGACCGTGATCAGGCCGGGTTAGCCGCAATCCGTGAAGCGGTGAAAGCGCAGCGCCCTTGCCGGCAGATCATCCGCAACTACCGCAAGGACGGCAGTCCATTCTGGAATGAGCTGTCGATCACTCCGGTGGTCAACGACGCCGACCAGTTGACCTATTACATCGGCATCCAGAAGAACGTCACCGAACAGGTCGAAGCACAGGAGCGGGTCAAGCAACTGGAAGCCGAGCTGGCTGCCCTCAAGGCTGAACTCGCACGTTTGCAGGCGACGACCGGCAGTAACTAATCCCCCACGCAGCGGTCACAACAGCTCCAGAGCTCGATACAGACCGCGTCCATGCAAGAACAGGCACTCCTGACCCAGGCAGAATTGGCGTTTATCCGCCAACTGCATCAGCCCGCCCCCACCGAGCAGCGTAACCAACCGCGCCTGCAGGTGGATCTCGGCAAACAACTCAGCGAACTGCTGTCGCACTGCGCGGCCAATGAACAGCTGAGCCTGCATGCGCACATCGCCAACCAGCACCTGACCTTTGACCTGCACCTCAGCCAGGACGAGCAAAACGCACCCTGTCTGCAACTCAGCGCCCCGCAGATTTTCGACGAAGGTGAAATCAACCGTGCCTGGCGCTCGCCTCTGGCTGAGCCGCTACCGCTGCACAACCGACGTGCACAGCCTGGCGACTTGTGGATTCACCAACTGTCGATGAATGGCGCACTGGTTGAATACCGTGGCAGAGGCCAGCCGCCCAGACGTTTTCAGCGCCTCCTGCCGGTAGGCGAAGAGCGCTCGATTGCCGTGAGTGGCACCTTGGTGCGCACCACCGCAGATGGCCTTTTGGCCTACCAGCTGCACACCCTCGACCGTCATAGCGACGAGCAATTGCGCCAGTTCATCTACCAGCAGCACCTGCAGCAGGAACAACGCCGGCAGGCCCGGCGCGGCTGAGTGAGCGCAGCAGAATGGCAGGCAAAAAAAGACCCGCACTCAGTGCGGGCCTAAGGTGCAGGAGAGACTCCTGCAGCAGGGATAAAAAAATCCGATAACCGAAAAGGGCGGAAAAATGGCTATCGGATTGCGCAGTCGTTTCAGGCAGCAAATTCCTCATCACTGAAGGCCATCAAGGTGGCTTTGCCGGCCTTGACCTCAGCCAGCAGGCTGTCGGTTTCAGTCAGGATGCGCGCCATAAAGAAGTCGGCAGATTTGAGCTTGGCACCGTAGAACAGGGTTTCCGTGCTGCCGGCAGCCAGCTTGGCCTTAGCCTCCGCCGCCATGCGCGCCCACATCCAGGCCAGGCTGGTCAGGGCAAACAGACGCAAGTACGGCGTTGCTGCTGCACCGGCCTGTTCAGGGTCTTTCATGCCTTCGCTGGCAATCCACAATGTGGCTTGCTGCAATTGTTTAAGCGCAGCACCGACTGCAGATACATGCTCTGCCTCGGCATTGGCCTTCAGCCAGCCTTCAATCAGGGCGAAGTAATTACGCACGGCACGGCCGCCACCCAAGCCCAGCTTGCGACCGACCAGGTCAAGCGCCTGAATGCCGTTGGTGCCTTCATAGATGCGGGTAATCCGCGAATCACGCACCAGCTGCTCAATACCCCAGTCTTCGGTGAAGCCGGAACCGCCGAGCACCTGCAAACCGTCGTTAGCACAGGTAAACCCTTCATCGGTGAGGAAGGCCTTGACCACCGGTGTCAGCAGCTGCACCAGATCATCCGCTTGCTCGCGAACCGCAGGGTCTTCATGGTCGTGGGCAACGTCTTCATGCAGACCGGTGAAATACGCCAGGGCACGGCAGCCTTCAATCATCACCTTCTGCCGTAGCAACATGCGTCGTACATCCGGGTGCACAATGATCGGATCAGCCGGCTTGTCCGCCGCTTTCGGACCGGACAACGAGCGACTCTGCAGGCGCTCCTTGGCAAAGCCGAGGCTGACCTGATAAGCACTTTCGGCAATACCAAGGCCCTGCATGCCGACCATCAGGCGCGCCGAGTTCATCATGGTGAACATGCACTTGAGGCCTTTGTTCGGCTCACCAATCAGCCAGCCCTGGGCGCCTTCGAAATTCATCACACAGGTGGCCGATCCCTTGATGCCCATCTTGTGCTCCAGGCCACCACAGAACGCCGGGTTACGACTGCCGTCTGCGAGGAATTTGGGCACCAGGAACAGTGAAATACCTTTCACGCTGTCCGGTGCATCCGGCAGCTTGGCCAGCACCAGATGCAGGATATTGTCAGCCAAATCGTGCTCACCACCGGTGATCCAGATCTTGGTGCCACTGATGGCATAGCTGCCGTCTGCCTGCGGTACAGCACGGGTGCGAATCAAGCCCAGGTCGGTGCCGCACTGCGGTTCCGTCAGGCACATGGTGCCGGTCCACTCGCCGCTGATCAGTTTCGGCAGGTAGCGCTCCTGCAAGTCACGCGTGCCGTGAGCGGTCAGCGCATTGATCGCGCCGTGAGTCAGGCCCGGATACATGCCCAGCGACAGATTGGCCGAGCAGACCATCTCTTCGACCATCATGTTCAGCACATGAGGCAAACCTTGGCCGCCGAATTCCGGGGTACAGGCCAGCGCCGTCCAACCACCTTCGGCGAATTGCTGGTAGGCCGCCCGGAAACCGTCCGGAGTTTTAACCGTCTTGCTCTGCGGATCGTAGTGACAGCCCTGCTTGTCGCCTGAGCTGTTCAACGGAGCGAGTACGTTTTCCGCCAGCTTGGCGGCTTCTTCCAGAATGGCGCCACCGAGGTCGTCTCCGAACTCGCGCTGCGTAGGCAGCGACTGCAAGGTGGCATAAGCGTCGAGCACCTCGTCAAAAACGAAACGCATGTCACGAAGGGGTGCGCGGTATTGGGTCATGTTGCTGAGTCCTCAAGCTGTACACGTGGAGACAAGCTATACACAAACAAACAATGTATAGCTTTTGTACAGTCAAAAATCACAGACAGCAAGCATTTCTTGTACAACACGTACAAGTAATCGAAATCGGCGACAAAATTCGGACGCAGGCAAGCAGCGCCATGCAGGCAACAAACGAGGGTGTCAGATCAATTCAGCGACGGACTCAGGTGTCCAGGTGACCGGCAAGAAACTGCTGCAGACGGCGCTGCATCAGGCGACCTTCATTGCCCAGGCAGGCGATCGGCGAACCACTGAGGCTTTCCTCGGCGAGATCGGCGCCATCACCCGCCATCACCAGCGGGCAATCCAGCGCCAGCGCCAGGCGCGACAATACCTTGGGCAGGTCATCGCTGGGCGGCTGGTTGGAGAACAGCACCAGGGCCTGGGGCTGCATTTTTTCGCAGATCAGCGTCAGCTCTTCCAACGGCTGGCCCAACCCAAGCACGCTGACAGCGGTGTCGGCGCTGCTCAGCAGCAAACCGGCCACCAACAACTCCAGCTCGCGGCAATGGCCTGGCAACGCCGCCAACAGCACCCGTTCCTCAACCTGTGCACGCAGCACCTGCAGGCGTTGCAGGGTGCGGGCTCGCAGGAAGGTATCGAAGAACAGCCACTCGCTGGCCTGGCCGTATTCGTCCTGACGCAGCAGCAGTTCCTGCCACAGCGGCATAAGGATGTCCTGAAACACCACGGGCAACGGGTAGCTGGAGAAAATCTGGCCGTACAGACGATCCAGGCGCAGCTCATCAAAAGCACTGATGGCGCGGCGCAGCTGGGCTTGCCACTCGCCCCACTCGCTGGCACTGACCTCTTCATAGACTGGCGAACTGGCGGACTTGATCGAACCGCTCTTGGCCAGAATCTTGCCGACCTTGCTTACCGCCACGCCGCGCTCGATCCACGCCAGGATGCTGCGCACTGCCTCAATGTCCGCTTGGGAATACAGGCGATGACCGCTATCAGTGCGCGTCGGCTGAATCAAACCATAGCGCCGCTCCCAAGCCCGCAGGGTCACCGGATTGACGCCCGTCAGGCGCGCCACTTCGCGGATGGGAAACAGCTCCTCCTGCTTGAGGGCACTCGAAACGAGGGACGACGCACCAACGAGATCGGACATGGGCGGAGGTTTCACAGAAAAAATGTTGCACGCATTGTAACTCAGCTATTTTGCGCATACTTTGTACAAAACCTATACAAAGACTTAGACCATGAACATGCAACCTGCTTGGCCCCTGACGCTCTACTACGACGGTGACTGCCCGCTCTGCGCGCGCGAGATACACACGCTGCGTCGGCATGCCAGCGTGCAGCGCCTGTGCCTGGTCGATATCAGCCTGAGCGACTTCCACCCCGAATCCATCGGGCATACCCGACAAACCCTGCAGAACCGTCTGCATGCTCGCTTTGCGGACGGCCAGTGGGTTACCGGCCTGGATGCCACCCTGTGGAGCTGGCACGCTGCCGGCCTGGGTCACTGGGCAGCGCCGCTGACCTGGCCGGCATTGCGCCCTCTGCTGGAACTGGCCTACCGCGTATTTTGCCGCTTGCGCCCACACCTCGACTGGCTGCCGCACCCCGATGGCAGCCAACGCTGCCGCAAACAGCAGTGCGACAGCACATCTGCCCACTGAGCGGCTAGCGCAGAGGCAACCAGAGCCCAGGATCGCTCTCGAGCAAGGCCGGACGCCCGATGATTTCATCGTGGCTTTCCGGCTGCAGCAAGAGCACCTGACGCACGCCACAGCGGCGCAAACGCATCTTCAGCAGCGCCAGGTTCGGCCAAAGCGCCCGACCTGCGGTGTAGTCCAACGTGCGCACCCGCCCGGCCTGACTGACTACCCGCACCTGATAGCCACAGCAGCGCAGCGTCAGCACCTCAACCTGCCGCACTCGCCCACATGCCAGCGCCACACTCAACTGCCAAGGCTTCATGATCGCCATACCTGTACAAGAAAACCATTTCTGTACACGATAAAAACAATTTTATTGAGCCGCAATCTGTAAATAAAACTGATTAAACTCAATGAAATAGGGCCTAAAGCGTTAAATACAGCAGTAGCCGCACTGCGCGCATGGTTGTACAAACAACATTGCTGGTATAACTTTAATCCCGGTTCAGTCGAAGCCGCGCCTTACTGGTCAGGTAACCCGGCACAGCGTCGCTGAACCCACCCTTTTCTTTCTGCGAGTCGAGCATGAGCGCCAGTGCCGCCCCCATCCTGATTACCGGAGCCAGCCAGCGCATTGGTCTGTACTGCGCCGAACGTCTGCTGGATGACGGTCACTTAGTGATTGTTACCTACCGCCGCGAACGCGACGGCATTACCGCACTCCGACAACGCGGTGCCCTGGCCTTGCAAGCCGATTTTGCCAACGAAGCCGGCATCCTGGCCTTTGTCGAACAACTCAAGAGCCACACCGATAGCCTGCGCGCCATCGTGCACAACGCCTCCGACTGGTTGGTGGAAATACCGGGCGAAGAAGCGGCGGCCTTCCAGCAGCTGTTCAGTGTGCACATGCTCGCGCCCTACCTGATCAACCTGCACTGCCAACCTTTGCTGGCACGTTCCACGCCGGCCGATATCGTGCATATCAGTGATGATGTCGCGCGCAAGGGCAGCGCCAACCGCCCCGCCTACTGCGCCAGCAAGGCCGGGCTGGACAGCCTGACCCTGTCATTCGCCGCGCGCTTCGCGCCACAGATCAAGGTCAACGGCATCGCTCCGGCATTGATCATGTTCAACCCGGACGACGATGCCGACTACCGCAGCAAAACCCTGAACAAATCGGCACTGGGCATCGAACCCGGGCCTCATGTGATCTACCAAAGCCTGCGCTACCTGCTGGATAACCCCTACGTCACCGGTACCACACTGACTGTCAACGGCGGCCGCCATCTCAAATGAGGCTGGCCGCGAGGACCCTGCAATGACCCCAGAACTGCCTAACCACTACCGCGAGATTCTCCTTGGCGTTGGTGAAAACCCTGAACGTGAAGGCCTGCTGGATACGCCCAAACGCGCCGCCAAGGCCATGCAGTACCTGTGCAACGGCTACCACAAGAGCCTGGAAGAAGTGGTCAACGGTGCACTGTTCGAGTCGGATAACGACGAGATGGTGATCGTCCGGGATATCGAGCTGTACTCGCTGTGCGAGCACCATATGCTGCCCTTTATCGGCAAGGCTCACGTCGCCTACATCCCGACCGGCAAGGTGCTCGGCCTGTCGAAGGTGGCACGCATCGTCGATATGTATGCACGGCGCCTGCAGATTCAGGAAAACCTCACCAAGCAGATCGCCGATGCGGTCCAGCAGGTAACCAACGCCGCTGGCGTGGCCGTGGTGATCGAAGCCAAGCACATGTGCATGATGATGCGCGGTGTGGAGAAGCAGAACTCGGTGATGACCTCCTCGGTGATGCTTGGAGCCTTCCGTGAATCCTGCAACACTCGCCACGAATTCCTGCAATTGATCGGACGGAGCAAGTAATGCCGCGACTGGAACCCGGGATGGCGCGCATCCGCGTCAAGGACCTGCGCCTGCGCACCTACATCGGTATCAAGGAGGAGGAGATCAACAACAAGCAGGACGTGTTGATCAACCTGACCATCCTCTACCCCGCTGCCGACGCCGTGCGTGACAACGATATCGATCACGCCCTGAACTACCGCACCATCACCAAGGCGGTCATCAGGCATGTCGAGGAAAACCGCTTCGCCCTGCTCGAGCGCATGACCCAGGAAATTCTCGACCTGGTCATGACCAACCCCGACGTGCGCTACGCCGAGGTGGAAGTCGACAAGCTGCACGCTCTGCGCTTTGCCGAGTCGGTGTCGATCACCCTCGCCGCTCACCGCTAACTGCTGCCCGGCGCGTCCTGCGCCGGGGCCGTTGCCGCCAGGCGGGCATGCTTCTATCATCGCCGCCAACGTCTCCTCGCCTGCCATCAGAGAGCATCGCCATGACCGAGCAAGAACGTCTCGAACTTGAAGCCGCCGCCTTTCGCAGCCTGGTGCAACACCTGCGTTCGCGCCCCGATGTACAGAACATCGACATGATGAACCTCGCCGGTTTCTGCCGTAACTGCCTGTCCAAGTGGTTCAAGGCGGCTGCCGACGACATCGGCGTGGCCATCACCCCGGACGAAGCCCGCGAAGAGGTCTACGGCATGCCGTATGCCGAGTGGAAAGCCAAATACCAGAAGGAAGCCAGCGCCGAACAGCAGGCCGCCTTCAATAAAGGAAAAGATGCATGAGTGCCCTGAACGAATTTCGCGCCAAGCTGCACAGTGACCACTTCACCTTCGCCGAAACCCTGGCGTTTATCGCCGAGCACTACCAGTACCAGCCCAGCGCCTTCAGCAATGGCGATGTGCACAACACGGCCGGGCAGAACGAAGGTTCGTGCAAGACCCTCGGCCTGGCCCTGCTCGAAGGCTTGAGCCTGGAAGAAACCCTGCGCTGCTTCGGCGAACATTACCGCAGCGTGCTGGCCACCCCGAACGGCAGCGATCACGGCAATATCCGCGCCCTGATGAATAGCGGTCTGGCAGGCGTGCGTTTCGAGCAGCCATCGCTGCAGCGCATCAGTCACTAGTCACTCGCCAGGCCCACTGCGCAGATTTCTGCGCAACTGTAGGTAAAGGCTGACAGACATCAGTGTGCGACCGCTCTAAACTGCGCGCCATCAGTCGAACGAGAACACCAGGGAAGGTGCTTCGTGCAGCGTCGTTGCCGCTCTTCCCGGTTTACCCCTTACCCGGCTTGGAGTCGCGTCAATGCAGCAGACCCTGGTATGGAAACCATGGCACAACCCCGGCGTGGAAAACCTGCGTCTGAACATCGATGAGCATGGCATCAACGCCACCAGCCATCTGATGCAAAGCCTGCGGGGCAACAGCATCGCCGCTACCTATGTACTCAACTGCGACCCGCGCTGGCGCTTTCGCCGCCTGTGGCTGAAGGTCGACAACCACGGCCAGCGCAGCCTCAACCTGAAACGCGATATTCGTGGCAACTGGTTTCACAACGGCGAACCGCGCCCGGACCTCAGTGAATGCCAGCAGGTGATGCTCTCCGACTCGCCCTTCACCCACACCCCAGCCCTGCAACGCTGCGCCCTGGAAACCGGGCAGAGCGAGTCGCTGCAAGTGGCCTATGTCGACCTGCTGACCCTCAAGGTAGAAGCCCGCAGCCAACGCTACCAGCGTCTGCGCGAGGAAGGCGGGAAAACCCTGTACCGCAGCGAATCACAAGGCAGCAAAAGCCGCGAACTGACCGTTGATCAACATGCCCTACTGGTCAAAGCCAGCGATCAGTTTTTGCGCATGAGTTCGCGGGACTTGAAGCTCAATACCTGGGTCTAGGCAGGCCGCAGACAACAAAAAGCCTCGATTAAATCGAGGCTTTTTGCATTCTCAGGCTCACTGCCCGTCGAGATAACGTTCCACATCCAGCGCCGCCATGCAGCCGGCACCGGCCGAGGTGATCGCCTGGCGATAGACATGATCAGCTACATCGCCGGCAGCAAATACACCGGGAATACTGGTGGCAGTCGCATTGCCCTCACGACCTCCATTGACCACCAGATAACCGTCCTTGAGCGCCAGCTGCCCCTCAAACAGCGAGGTATTCGGCGTATGGCCGATGGCGACGAACAGGCCATCGACGCTCAGCTCATCGAAGCTGCCATCGTTGTTCTTCACCCGCACAGCGGTCACGCCCATGTTGTCGCCGAGTACTTCATCCACCTCGGCATTCAGCTTGAGCACGATCTTGCCCTCGGCGACCCGCGCCTGCAGCTTGTCCTGCAGAATCTTCTCAGCGCGGAAGGTTTCCCGGCGGTGCACCAAGGTCACCTTGCTGGCGATATTGGCCAGGTACAGCGCCTCCTCTACTGCGGTGTTGCCGCCACCGACCACCGCCACCTCACGGTTGCGGTAGAAGAAGCCATCGCAGGTGGCACAGGCGGAAACGCCCTTGCCCATAAAGCTTTCCTCGCTGGGCAAGCCCAGATAACGGGCACTGGCCCCGGTGGCGATGATCAACGCATCGCAGCTGTAGGTGCCGCTGTCACCGACCAGGGTGAACGGCTTGCCGGCCAGGTCCACGGCATTGATATGGTCGTAGACGATCTCCGTCTCGAAGCGCTCGGCATGCTCCTGCATGCGCTGCATCAGCGCCGGCCCGGTCAGGCCATGTACATCGCCCGGCCAGTTATCCACCTCGGTGGTGGTGGTCAGTTGGCCGCCGGCCTGCAGGCCGGTAATCAGCAGGGGCTTGAGGTTGGCCCGCGCGGCGTAAACCGCGGCGCTATAACCGGCGGGGCCGGAGCCCAGAATGATCACGCGGGCATGACGATTGGTAGACATCAGCAACTCCACCCGGCTGAGCCGGCAATAATAAAAAGGGACGCCCACGAAGACCTGGGGAAGGCATTAAGAGTGGAAGCCCCGCAAAGGGATAAACCATCAGTTGCCGCGCAGCCTATGCCCGCTTGCCGCACGGCGGAAATATGCTTTGCCAATGCCCCGTATAGGCAGGCCCTATAACGCGCCCAGGCAATCGTTAGCGCCCGTTGCCGAGGCTTTCACCCGCCACACAAAGCCGGTAAGGTCGGCGCGACTTCAATTCCATGGAGACTTGCCCATGCCCGCTCCCGCGCTGACCGGCCCGCAATACCTCGGCGAAGGCCTGAAACTGGTATTGAGCCCAGGCCTGCGGCTGTTCGTACTGTTACCGCTGACGATCAACCTGATCCTGTTTACCGCGCTGATCGTGGTTTCCCTGCAGCAGTTCGCCGGCTGGGTCGACACCTTTATGCCGAGCCTGCCAAGTTGGCTGAGCTTTCTCGAATACGTGCTGTGGCCGCTGTTTGTGCTGCTGGTGCTGCTGATGGTGTTTTTCACCTTCACCTTGCTGGCCAATATCATTGCCGCGCCGTTTAACGGCTTTCTCGCGGAGAAGGTCGAAGTGGTGGTGCGCGGCCAGGACGACTTCCCGCCCTTCAGCTGGGCCGAACTGATGGCCATGGTGCCGCGCACATTGGGCCGCGAGATGCGCAAGCTCGGCTACTTTCTACCACGCGCCATTGGCCTGCTGATCCTCAGCTTTATCCCGGTGGTCAATCTGATTGCCGCGCCGCTGTGGCTGCTGTTTGGTGTGTGGATGATGGCGATTCAGTACATCGACTACCCAGCGGACAACAACAAGCTGAGCTGGCAGGACATGCTCGCCTGGCTGCGCGAGAAACGCTGGCAGAGCCTGGGCTTTGGCGGCATCACCTATGCCGCCTTGCTGGTGCCGGGGCTGAATATCCTGATGATGCCGGCTGCGGTGGCCGGCGCCACGGTGTTCTGGGTGCGTGAACGTGGCGAGCAGGCGCTGACGCCTACTCCTTGAGGGCAAGTGCGCAGGCTAGCTGCGCTCAAGCACCGCGCGCAGCGCCTGCATCGAGGCCTGGGATTCGCGCTCGATACGCTGGCTTAGCAGCAGGCAATTGGCCAGGCGCATAAGCACATTATCGAAGCCGTATTCCAGGGTGCGTACGAACTCACAACCGCCCTCCGCCTCCACACATTCATAAGTCAGCAGCAGCGCCAGGCCGTGATCGCCACGGGCGCTGGCCTGCCAGCGGCGTGCCGGTTGGTAGTCGAGCACATCCCAGCACAGATGGCCGGCGCGGCCGCCGGCGTGGATATCTTCCTCGAACACATCCCCCGCAAGCAGCACACCCTCTCGGCCGTAGATGCGCAGTGATGATGGGTGCCATTCGGGCCAGTGAATCGGCGCGGCTGCATAACTCAGCACCTCGTCCGCCGGGCGGGTGAGACGGATGCGATGCTGCTGGCGATTCTGCTGATACGTCGGCTCCGGCTCCCAGTGCAGGGTGCCGTACAGCCAGTCCATGAGTGGATGAACGATGCCGAAGTTGCGCGCATGCATCAGTTCACGGCGGTGATGCAGGGTGTGCAAGCGGCGCATCTGACGAATCCACGGCAGGCGCGAAACCGGGTGTTCGTCTGGCAGATGCTCGCAGGCGTGCACCACCTCATAACTCATATACCCCAGCAGCATGCTGCCGGCGAACAGCGCGGCAAGGTTGCTGTCGAGGTGCGCCAACAGCCACCAGATGCCCAGCAGCGGCAGGCTATAGAGCACGATCAGCCAGGCGGGAAAGAGGATCACCCGCCAGTCACGCGACGTCTCGTAGCGCATCTGGCCTTCGATGAAAAAGCTGTGGTGATCACCCGTGTGGCGCTTGTAGAACAGCTGACCAAAGCGCGTCTTGTTGTGCCCCAGGCGCTTGTGCACCTGGTACTCGCCCCAACTGAAGAACACCAGAGTCAACGGCACCAGCAGCCACTGCCAGGACGCTACCGCATCCAGCGTGCGCCACAGCAGGGTCAGGCAGGTCAGGCCGTAGGCCAGCACAAAGCCGGCATGCAGCCAGGGGTTGTACAGCGGGTGGATGGCATCCCGATAACGCGTGCGGAAAGCCTGGGCATTGTCATTGTTGTAGGCCACGGCATAACTCCTGTGCAGATTGACAGCAGTCTAGGCGCGGCCAGATCATTCCGATAATGGATATTTAGAAAGAGCATTATTCTTGATAACGAATTTGCGCCAGCTCGATCTCAACCTGCTGCTGGTCTTCGATGCACTGATGCAGGAAGGCAACCTGACCCGCGCCGCCGAACGCCTGCACCTGAGCCAGTCGACCGTAAGCAACGCCCTGGCCCGCTTGCGCCAGCAACTGGGTGAAGAGCTGTTTCTGCGCACCGCCCGGGGCCTGACGCCCACCGCCCGCGCCCAGGCGTTGTATCTGCCGGTACGTCAGGCTTTGCGCCTGCTGCAGACCGGCCTGGGCCCGGCCGAGCCGTTTGATCCACAAACGCCACACGCCTTCAGCCTATCCCTGAATGACTACGCACAAGCTGCGCTGCTGCCCATGCTGCAAGCACACCTGGCGCGCAACGCTGCGCAGGTCGAGTTGCTGGTGCAAGCCGATGATGCCGATAGCCTGGTGCAACGCCTGGAAAGCGGCGCGCTAGACCTGGCCATCGACTACCTGCATTTCGATTCGCCTGACCTGCACTACAGGCCGCTGCGCGAAGAGCCGCTGGTGGCCATCGGCCGCGCCGGCCACCCGGCCTTTAGCGGCGGGCTGAGCCTGGAGGATTACCAGCAGGCGCGGCATATCACGGTCACCCCGCGCGCCGGGCGCGGCTCGCCACTGGAGATCGTCCTCGGCTCGGCCAGAGTGCGCCGGCAGGCAGCGCTGCATCTGCCCAACTACCTGCCAATTCCGGCCATCGTCGCCCAGACCGATCTGCTCGGCACCGTGCCTGCCCGCCTGGCCGAAGCCTTAGCCCCGGTGCATGCGCTGGAAATCGCGCCACTGCCCTTCGATATGCCGCCGGTGCAGGTCAGCCTGATCTGGCACCAGCAACAGCACCACGACCCGGCACACGCCTGGCTGCGGCAACAGCTGATCGAACTGCTCGACTGACATACAAACGCAAGCAAAACGTCACAGTCATTACACAGCGGCAGCGGACACTGCTGCCATGAGCACAGCTTCCCTGCATATCGCGCTGATCAGCGAAACCTTCGCGCCGGAAATCAATGGCGTGGCCAACACCCTCGGGCGCCTGGTCGAGGGCCTGCGCGTTCGTGGCCATCGCGTACAACTGGTGCGTCCGCGGCAGAACGTCGACCCACGCGGCGCAGCCGATGAGGATTTACTGCTGACCCGTGGCTGGCCCTTGCCCGGCTACCCCGGCTTGCAGTGGGGGCAGTCGTCGCTGCACAAGCTGCTGCGTAGCTGGCAACGCCAGCGTCCGGATGTGCTGTATATCGCCACCGAAGGGCCGCTGGGTTTGTCCGCCCTGCGCGCCGCGCGGCGTTTGCAGATCCCCGTGGTCAGCGGTTTTCACACCAATTTCCAGCAGTACACCGGGCATTACGGCTTTGGCCTGTTAACCCGCCTGCTGACCCATTACCTGCGCTGGTTCCACAACCGCTCGCAGGCGACCCTGGTGCCCAGCGTCAGCCAGCAGATCGAGTTGCAACGCCGCGGTTTCGACAACCTGGCGTTGCTTTCGCGCGGCGTCGACAGTCAGCTGTTTCACCCGGCCAAGCGTTGTGCGGCGTTGCGCGCGAGCTGGGGGCTGGACGACGGCGATATCGCCATCCTGCATGTCGGCCGTTTGGCGGTGGAAAAGAACCTGGCCTTGCTCAGCAAAAGCTTTCAAGCGCTTCAACAGGCGCACCCGCAGCGGCGACTGAAACTGATTCTGGTCGGCGACGGCCCGCAGCGCGCCAGCCTGCAGCAGCAACTGCCGGATGCGGTGTTCTGCGGCCTGCAGCGCGGCGAAGCGCTGGCTGCGCATTACGCCTCGGGCGATCTGTTTGTCTTTCCCAGCCTGTCGGAAACCTTCGGCAATGTGGTGCTCGAAGCCCTGGCTTCCGGGCTTGGCGTGGTGGCGTTTGATCAGGCGGCAGCGGCGCAGCATATCCGCCACGGGCATAACGGCGCGCTGGCGGTGGCCGAGGACGAACAGGGCTTTATCGACGCCGCCAGTTGGCTGCTGACCGACCACGAAGGCCTGCGCCGGGTGCGCCTGAATGCGCGGCTACATGCCTCACGCCAGGGCTGGCCAGCGATTGTCGAGCTGTTCGAGCAGCATCTGCGCAGCGCCATGCAGCCCGCAGCGGAGTTACCCGCGGGCAGCACGCAGCATTGAGCAAACCGTTGTGGGAGGCGCTTTAGCGGCGAGCTTTACCGCTCGTGTCGCGGCAAAAGCGGAACGCCGTTCGGCCCCTCCTACAACTGCACGTCCAGACGCCTGACCAGCTGCACGCCCCGCGCGCTGATGGCTGCGCCATAGGCCAACACCTCAACACCCGAGCTCACCGCCTCACGCAAGGCAGCGGCGTAGACCGGGTCGATTTCTTCGGCCGGGCGCACGGCATCAATGTCCGTCAGGTTCACGCAATACAGCTGCACCGCACGAATGCCCTCACGGGCCAGTGCCGCCAGTTCACGCAGGTGTTTGCTGCCGCGCTCGGTGCGCGCATCGGGAAAGGCGGCGACGCGGCTATCGGCAAAGCCAAGCGTCACGCTTTTGACCTCAACAAACGCAGCGCCCGTGGGGTAGTCCAGGCAAAAATCAATGCGGCTGCGCTCCTGGCCATACGGCACTTCGCGCTTGAGGCTGGTAAAGCCGCTGAGCTCGGCAATCAACCCGGCGCGTAACGCCTCTTCGACCAGGGCATTGGCGCGCCCGGTATTGATGACCGCCAGACGACCATGCGGTGTTTCACCAATCTCCCAGCTGCCCGGCAGCTTGCGCTTGGGATCATTGCTGCGACTGAACCAGATGCGCGCGCCCTCGCTCATGCAGTTGAGCATCGAGCCGGTATTGGCACAGTGAATGGTCAACAGCTCGCCGCTGGCCGTTTCGATATCGGCGAGAAAGCGCTTGTAGCGACGCAGCAGGCGCCCTTCTTCCAGTGGCGGCTCAAACTGCATGGGGCTGCCAACTGATCAGGCCACGCTTGATCCGTTCCACCGCCTGCTGCAAACGCGGCAAATCCTGGGTGTAGGCAAAACGCACATGCTGCGTCGCCAGGTGGCGACCGAAATCCAGGCCGGGGGTAAAGGCCACATGTTCGGTTTCCAGAAAGTGTTGGCAGAAGGCAAAGGCATCACCGCCAAAGGCGCTGATATCGGCATACAGATAAAAGGCCCCTTCCGGCTCCACGGCAATCTTGAAGCCCAGCTCGCGTAACGCCGGCAGCAGGAAATCTCGGCGGCGCTGAAACGCGTGGCGGCGCTGCTCAAGGATCTCCAGGGTCTGCGGCGCAAAACAGGCCAGCGCAGCATGCTGAGCCATGCTCGGCGCGCTGATATAGAGGTTCTGCGCCAGTTTCTCCAGTTCCGGCACGGCAGCCGGTGGCGCCACCAGCCAGCCCAAGCGCCAGCCAGTCATGCCGAAATACTTGGAAAAACTGTTGAGCACAAAGGCTTCGTCGTCCACTTCCAGCACGCTGGCGGCGTCTGTGCCGTAGGTCAGGCCGTGATATATCTCATCGACCACCAGATGGCCGCCGCGCGTTTTCAGCACCCGGGACAGCCCGCCCAGCTCATCACGGCTGAGCAAGGTGCCGGTCGGGTTGGCCGGCGAAGCCACCAGCGCACCGACGCTATCCTGATCCCAATAACGCTCGATCAGCTCGGGCGTCAGCTGATAACGCACATCCGGGCCAACTGGCACCAGCTGCGCCGCGCCTTCGACCAGGCGCAGAAAGTGGCGGTTGCAGGGGTAACCGGGGTCAGCCAGCAGCCAGTGCTTGCCCGGATCGACCAGCAGACTGCTGGCCAGCAGCAGCGCGCCAGAACCGCCGGGGGTGATCAGAATGCGCTGCGGGTCGATATCCAGACCGTAACGTTGGCCATAGAAACTGGAAATCGCCTCGCGCAGGGCCGGCAGGCCGCGGGCGGCGGTGTAACGAGTGTGACCATCGGCCAGGGCCGCCTGCCCGGCGGCGACAATCGGCGCGGCGGTGGTAAAGTCCGGCTCGCCGATTTCCAGGTGGATCACATCATGACCATCGGCCTGCAACTGATTGGCACGGGCCAGCAGCGCCATCACGTGAAAAGGTTCTATGGCGCGGCTGCGCGCACTGTAGGACTGAGCCATGGGACTGCCTGCCTGGGAGATAAGGCGCGGATTCTAAAGCATACCCGGCGCAGCTTCGACAACCGGGAGTGGCGCAGGCCGAGTTGTTCTGGTAAGTTCGCCCGCTTGCAGCCGCAGGGCCAGCTC
This sequence comes from Pseudomonas cimarronensis, assembly GCF_049331905.1. Taxonomy (GTDB): domain Bacteria; phylum Pseudomonadota; class Gammaproteobacteria; order Pseudomonadales; family Pseudomonadaceae; genus Aquipseudomonas. Next base: position 3,604,570 of record NZ_CP186283.1, read on the forward strand.
TACGTGAGGTGGAGTTGGCAAGGGACACCGTCCTGCGCAGGTGATTAGAGAGAGTGAGAGGCGGTCATCCATGCCCACCAAAGCAAAAGCAAAAAGCAGCCAACTGACTCGCGGTTTCGAGCCCTATAAAGAAACAAAGGGCGAGGAATACATGGGTGAGCCGATGCGCGCCCACTTCACCGGCATCCTTAATAAATGGAAGCTGGAGCTGATGCAGGAAGTTGATCGTACTGTGCACCACATGCAGGACGAAGCAGCCAACTTCCCCGATCCAGCGGACCGTGCCAGCCAGGAAGAAGAGTTCAGCCTGGAACTGCGCGCCCGTGATCGCGAGCGCAAGCTGATCAAGAAGATCGACGAAACCCTGCAGCTGATCGAAGACAACGACTACGGCTGGTGCGATTCCTGCGGCGTGGAAATCGGCATCCGCCGCCTCGAAGCCCGCCCCACCGCCACTCTGTGCATCGATTGCAAGACGCTGGCGGAAATCAAGGAAAAGCAGATCGGTTCCTGATCTGACCCAGAGGGTGCTTCGGCACCCTCTGTTGTTTCTGGCCTCCTCAGATGAACACGCCCGCCTATATCGGCCGCTTCGCCCCCACCCCGAGCGGTTACCTGCACTTCGGCTCACTGGTCGCCGCTCTGGCGTCGTACCTGGACGCGCGCGCGGTAAACGGCCGCTGGCTGCTGCGCATGGAAGACCTCGACCCGCCCCGCGAAGTCGCCGGGGCCCAGGCCGGGATTCTCAGCACCCTGGAAAGCTACGGCCTTGAATGGGATGGCGAGCTGGTGCGCCAGAGTGAACGCTACGGCGAGTACGCCGTATTGGTCGAACGCCTGCTCAGTCAGGGCCTGGCCTATGCCTGCACCTGCTCACGCAAGCAACTGGAAGGCACTCAGGGCATCTACCCCGGAACCTGCCGCAACGCCGGCCACGGTTTTGCCGATGCGGCGATTCGCCTGCGCGTACCGGAACTGAACTACCACTTTGTCGATCGCGTGCAGGGCGATTACCGCCAGCACCTGGGCCGCGAGGTGGGCGACTTCGTGATTCGCCGCCGCGATGGCCTGTATGCCTACCAGCTGGCGGTAGTGCTCGACGATGCCTGGCAGGGTGTGACCGATGTGGTGCGCGGTGCCGACCTGCTCGACTCCACGCCGCGCCAGCTGTACCTGCAGGAGCTGCTCGGCTTCTCGCAACCGCGCTATCTGCATGTACCGCTGATTATCCAGCCCGATGGCCACAAACTCGGCAAATCCTACCGCTCGCCACCGCTGCCGGCTGACCAGGCTACGCCACTGCTGATCCGCGCCCTGCGTGCGTTGGGCCAGCAGTTGCCGGAGGCCGCCAGCTACGGCCAGCCGGCTGAGCTGCTGCGCTGGGCCAGCATGCACTGGGATGCCACGCGCATTCCACGCAGCCTGACCCTGGCCGAAGCGCAGCTGCGTTAAGTCAATCGACGCAATCACCGACAGGTGCCTCGGCCAATAACTCAGCCAGCTCATCGCAACCCGCCTGCACCGCTGCCAACGCCTGGGCGCACAGCGCTCGGTAACGCTGCAACACCTGCACACCGGTTTCTGTCAGTTGCGTACCACCGCCGTGCTTGCCGCCGGCCAGGGTGCTGACCAGCGGCTGCTTGAAGCTGCGGTTCATGGTTTCCACCAAGAGCCAGGCACGTCGATAGGACATGCCCAACGCACGCGCCGCCGCGCTGATCGAGCCGTGCTGGGCAATGGCATCGAGTAGATCGGCCTTGCCCGGGCCGAGTGCAATATCACTGCCGTTATGCAGGCGGATTTTCAGGTCGAGGCGATACATAGGCGTACCCAATGACTTATGCCGTGATCAAAGCCGCATCGACGATCTGCTGCGCCTCGCTGAAGATGCGCTGCAGGTGTGCCGCATCGCGGAAGCTCTCAGCGTAGATCTTGTAGATGTCCTCGGTGCCCGACGGCCGCGCGGCAAACCAGCCGCCCTCGCTGATCACCTTGATCCCGCCAATCGCCGCGCCGTTGCCCGGAGCCTTGTCGAGCACCTGGGTGATGGCATCGCCCGCCAGTTCACGACTGCTGATCTGCGCGGGCGAGAGTTTGCCCAGGGTTTTCTTTTGTGCGGGGGTTGCCGGTGCGTCTACGCGGTCGGCGTAGATTGCGCCGAACTCATCGCTAAGGCCCTGATACAGCTCGCCGGGGTCACGCCCACAGACGGCGGTCATCTCAGCGGCCAGCAGGGCCAGGGCGATGCCGTCCTTGTCAGTGGTCCAGACTCGGCCATCACGGCGCAGGAAGGTCGCGCCAGCGCTTTCTTCGCCGCCAAAACCCAGCGAGCCGTCGAACAGGCCGCCGGCAAACCATTTGAAGCCTACCGGCACTTCCTGCATGGGCCGGCCCAGGCGCGCGCTAACGCGATCAATCATCGCGCTGCTGACCAGGGTTTTGCCCACCGCCGCGCTGGCGCTCCATTGCGGCCGGTGCTGGAACAGGTAATCGATGGCCACACTGAGAAAGTGGTTGGCCGGCAGCAGGCCGACGCTCGGCGCGACGATGCCGTGGCGGTCGTAGTCGGTGTCGCAGGCAAACGCGATGTCGTAGCCGTTTTTCAGGCCAATCAGGCGCTGCATGGCGTGGCTGGAGGATGGGTCCATGCGGATCTGCCCGTCCCAGTCCAGGCTCATAAAGGCGAACTGCGGATCGATGACCTGGCTCACCACATCCAGATTCAAGCCGTATTGTTCGGCGATGCGCCCCCAGTAATGCACGCCGGCGCCGCCCAACGGGTCGACACCCAGACGCAGGCCTGCCGCGCGAATCGGGGCGAAGTCGATGACATTGCCCAGGTCATTCACATAGCCGGCGAGGTAATCGTATGCCTGCACATTGGCCGCCTGCCGCGCCTGCGCCAGGGGCATGCGCTTGACCTCACGCAGGCCGCCTTCGAGCAGGTCATTGGCGCGGTTCTGCACCCAAGTGGTGATATCGCTGTCGGCCGGGCCGCCGTTGACGGGGTTGTACTTGAAGCCACCACAGTCCGGCGGGTTGTGCGACGGGGTGATGACGACACCGTCAGCCAAGCCCGAGCTGCGGCCCTGGTTGTGCACCAGGATGGCCTGGCTGATGGCTGGTGTTGGGGTGAACTCGCCACCAGCGGAGATCATGGTCTGCACGCCATTGGCTGCCAGCACTTCAATCGCGCTTTCCAGCGCCGGGTGCGACAGCGCATGGGTGTCCGCGCCGATAAACAGAGGGCCATTGATGCCCTGAGCTGTGCGGTAATCGCAGATGGCCTGGCTGATCGCCAGCACATGAGCCTGGTTGAAGCTGTGCGCCAGGGAACTGCCACGGTGCCCGGAGGTGCCGAAGGCCACGCGCTGGCTGGCCACGCTGTGGTCCGGCTGCAGGTCGTAATAGGCCGCCAGCAACGCAGCTATGTCGGTCAACAAGGAAGCAGGAGCCGGCTGACCGGCCAGGGGATGAATACGCGCGCTCACAAAGACTCCGGAGAGGATAGGACCCAGCAAAGGTGCGCAGCTTAACAGGCCAAAGTGCCTAAACGCAGCGCCCCACACCGGGATTAGGCTATCCTTGCGCCCTTTTCCTTGACTGCAGGATGACCGCGATGAAAGCCCAGCTTGAAGAACTGATCAGCAAAATAAGCTCGGGCTGCATGCTGACCGAAGAAGTCGCACGCATCGCCGATGAGGCCGCCCAGGCCTACGCCGACCCGCAGGCGTTTCTCGCCGCCAACCCGGACATCAATTACGACGACAGCTTCCCCATCCCGCTGGGTGAATGGGTAGTGATCGGCAGCCTGCCGGAAACCGTGCTGTTCCAGGCCGACAGCTATGACGCGCTGTTCCAGCAGATCACCGAGTCCTTTGGCCCGCAAGTGAGCTTTGTGCTCAAACCCAAGCAACTGGTGAAGGTTGAACCGCTGAAAGCGCTGAACCGCATTCAGGTGCAACTGTCCAGCCTGTCGCCAGAAACCAAGGGCTATGTGTTGCTGGATTTCAGCGAACCGCTGGATGACGAGCTGCAAGCCGTACTGGTGTACAGCACAGACCTGGCTCGGGTGATGGAACTGGCAGTGGAAGTCGGCATCTACGCCGCACCAACCTACGAGGCGCTAAAAGCTGCGCACGAAGCCGAATAAGACGCGAAGTCAGGTCAATCAGGAATTATTGCGGCGCCACTCGGCCAGCTTGGCGGCCAACTGATCGAGTTCGGCGCTTTGCCCCGGCGGCAGTTGCCGCAGCACCGCCTGGCTCAGGCGCATCTGCTTGATAAACCGTCGGCAATGCTGACACATGGCCAGATGCAGACGCACCGACATGCGTTTACGCAGGCCTAGCTGGCCATCGAGAAAATCGCTGGAGTGGGCAACCAACTCCTTACAGCTCAACATTGGCCAGTCTCCTCAAAATGCTCCAGGGTGGCGAATACCTTGAGACGCGCTCGGTGCAACAGCACCCGCACATTGGAGAGTGAGACGTCTAAAACATTACAGATTTCTTCCAGCTCCAAGCCTTCACGTTCACGCAGGTGCAACACACTGCCTTGCAGCTCGGACAAACTGGCTAAGGTTTTCTCCAGGCACTCACGCAACTCGTCCTCAGTGAGCAACGCATCCGGGGAGTCATGGTGCCAGGCATGCGGCGCCAGCAGCCAGTGGCCGTCACCGCTGAAGCGCTCATCCCCGACAGTACCGTGGGGTGAAGGAATGTCATCCAGCAACACTTCACGCCGGTTGTGCTTCAGTCGGGTTTTTGCGGTATTGGCGGTGATGGTCAACAACCAGGTTTTCAGGCTGGAGCGCGCCTGAAAACCATCAAGGTTGCGCACCACGGCCAGCCAGGCGTCTTGCACCACTTCATCGGCATTGCGGCTGCCGACAATGGCAAAGGCCACCGCGCGCATCGCCCCCTGATAGGTGGCGACCAGTTCGCGGTAGGCCTTTTGCTCACCGGCGCGTAAACGCGTGAGCAGCGCCTGGTCGGCTGGGTAATCCATCAATGTTTGCGCAGGATCACGCTACCAATCGAGTAACCGGCACCGAACGAGCTGAGCACACCCAGAGCGCCGCTCGGCAGGTCTTCCTGGTACTTGTGCAGGGCAATTACCGAACCGGCGGAGCTGGTGTTGGCGTAGGTGTCGAGAATCACTGGCGCCTCACCTGGCTCGGCGTCGCGTCCGAGCAGCTTGCGCGCGATCAGCAGGTTCATGTTGAGGTTGGCTTGGTGCAGCCAGAAGCGTTTCACGTCGCCGACATTCAGCTTGTTTTCGGCCAGGTGTGCGGCAATCAGCTCAGCAACCATCGGGCAGACATCCTTGAACACCTTGCGGCCTTCCTGGACGAACAGCTTGTCACGAGCGCCAACGCCCTCTTCCGCACAGCGGTTGAGGAAGCCGAAGTTGTTGCGGATATTGTTGCTGAACTGGGTAATCAGCTTGGTGCCGACGATATCGAACTGGTAGTTCGAGGTGGCCTGGTCGGCGCGCTCGATGATTACCGCCGTGGCGGCGTCACCGAAGATAAAGTGGCTGTCGCGGTCACGGAAGTTCAGGTGGCCGGTACAGATTTCCGGGTTGACCATCAGGATCGCACGGGCCTGACCCAGTTGCACGCTGTTGGCCGCAGCCTGGATGCCGAAGGTGGCCGAGGAACAGGCCACGTTCATGTCATAGCCGAAACCCTGGATGCCCAGCGCGGCCTGCACTTCAATCGCCACCGCCGGGTAGGCGCGCTGCAAATTCGAGCAAGCGACTATCACCCCGTCGATATCGGCGGCGGTCTTGCCGGCACGCGCCAGGGCGTCCTTGGCAGCGCCAACGGCCATTTCGCAGAGAATGCCCCAGTCTTCATTGCTGCGCTCCGGGATGCGTGGCGCCATGCGCTTGGGGTCGAGGATGCCGGCCTTGTCCATGACAAAGCGGCTCTTGATGCCGGAGGCTTTTTCGATAAAACCGCTGCTTGACTCACTCAGTGCTTCGATTTCACCGCTGGCGATGGCCGCCGCGTTATCGGCATTGAACTGCTGCACATAGGTGTTGAACGACTCGACCAACTCATCGTTGGAGATACTGTTAGCCGGGGTATAGAGGCCGGTACCACTGATCACGACGTTATGCACAGTCATTCCTCTTGTTCTTCGCCGCAGGCAGCGGCCAGTTATGCAATGCGCCCAGACGCAATGCGCCATGAGCAAAAATGGGCTGACAGGCTCAGCAAACTCGATCCATGAAACGTCCTGTTACGAGCCTCGGAGTTTGCCACAGCCAGGGGGCATTCGTCCGCTCAGCACGTCAGGCCGATTGCAACAAGCGGTCGGCTATTGAGGCAAAGATGCTCGCAACGTCGCGCAAGACACATCCCGCCTGGGCCCGTCAGGCGGCACACGAGAAGGCGTGAAGGCCACTCACCCATCCGGGCGATAGAGGATTGTCGGACAATCTATATCCTTGCCTTTCCCAATAACAAGAAAGGGTTTTCGCCATGCGTACACTGCTTCTATTGCTGGTGCTGGTTGCCTCATCGCAGAGTCAGGCCGCTGTAGGTGTGTTCCCCGACAGCACCTTCCAGAACCTCGACCATGGCCTGTACTGGTTCGGTTATGGCGACAGCTGGCAGAAGGCCGTGCCCGGACAGAGCAATGCCTATTACGTGGCCAGCAAGCCGACGCTGATCTATATCCACGGCTGGCAGAATGGCTCGACGCAGAAGAAGAACCGCGAGACTTTCAACCGCAAGGATGCTGGCGGCCCCGATCTAGACCTGGCCAACGCCTGGCTGGCGGCGGGCTACAACGTCGGCGTGCTGTATTGGAACCAGTTCGCCGATGAAGGTGAAGTGAAGGACGCCGAAGCCAAGATCTGGACCGCCAGCGGCCCACGCGCCATGCGCTGGCGCAACAGCAGCGGGGTGTACAGCACAGGCCCAACTCAATCGGCCAGCGACCTGTTGTTCAACAGCTATAAAGCCAACCTCGCTGGCTACAGCGGCAACAATATCCGCATCGCCGGGCATTCGCTGGGCAACCAGATGGCCATCGTGCTGACCAAGAAAATCAGCGATGCGGTCAGCGCCGGTACGGTTAACAGCAAACTGCTGCCCAAGCGCGTTGCCCTGCTCGACCCCTTCTACTCCAACAATGCGAAAAGCTATCTGGGTAACAAATGGGTCGGCGAAGTCTGCCGCACCTATGTCAGCGAGCTGAAAACCAAGGGCGTGATCTTCGAGACCTACCGCACCTCCGGGGCCAGCAGCACCGGCTTTATCGGCGACAGCAACACCGGGCTGATGAACATGACCGCCTTCAGCGAACTCAAGCCCTGGTACTTCAACGCCACACAGCTGACCGAGAAACACAATGCAGCAGTCTGGCACTACCTGTGGTCGTTCAGCAGCAACCCGCCGCTGATCAGCGGCACCAGCAACCAGGCCGCCTCGGCGAAAACCAGCGACAGCCGCATCACTACTCTGATGAACGGCAGCAAGAAACTGGTGCAAGACCAGGGCGCCTACAGCAAGGAGCCGTCCGACGATAACTTCAAGGAGGCCAATCGCTGATTACCATGCGCCGCTCAGGTTGATCGTGATGGCCGTGCGACTTAAGCCGGCTTGACTATCTGGGCACAGCATGAAAAAACAGAGGCTCGCAGGGCCGCGCAAGGCCCTGCACTCCCCCGCCTCTGGATACCTGTCTTATGGCCCTGCATACCTGGCTGCTCTTTGTTACAGCGGTGTTCGGCCTGGCGTTGACGCCCGGCCCCAATGGCCTGCTCGCCCTCAGCCATGGCGCACTGTATGGCCATCGCAAAACCCTGTTCACAGTCAGTGGCGGCGTGCTCGGCTTCACCCTGCTGATGGCCTTGTCGATGCTCGGCATCGGCACCTTGCTGCAAGCCTCGGCGCAGGCTCTGACCATTCTCAAATGGCTCGGTGGCGCCTACCTGATCTGGCTGGGCATTCAACTCTGGCGCGCGCCGCCGCTGCACCTTGCGATGGCCGAGAAAGCCAGCGAGACCAGCCCTTTCAAACTGTTTCGCCAGGGCCTGCTGTCGGCCATTTCCAACCCCAAGGTGATCCTGTTCTTCGGCGCGTTTCTGCCGCAGTTTCTCGACCCACGCGGTGACCTCTGGCTCCAGTTCGCCATCATGGCGCTGACCTTTGCCGTGGTCGAAGGCAGTGTCGAGTACCTGCTGGCACGCATGGCCCATCGCGTGCGGCCCTGGCTGCAACGCAGTGGCAAAGGCTTCAACCGTTGCTGCGGCGGGTTGTTTGCCCTGATGGGCGCCGCCCTGCCGATGACCCGCTGAATTGCCTCGACCAGACAGGACCCGCCCCGGTGCTCAAGCTGTTGCCCGCCCTGCTATTCATCACCTTGAGCCACAACGCATACGCCGAAGAGCGAGCGTTGCGCTTCTCGATCAACGACAGCTGGGCCATGCCCATGGTGCGTATCGAAGATGGCCGAGCCGTGGCTGGCATTCTCGTTGACCTGCAACAGCGCCTGGCGGCCAAAGTCGGACGCAAGGCCGAACTGCTGGTGATGCCACGCCTGCGCGTACAACATGCACTGGATAGCGGCGAAATCGATGTGCGCTGCTACGTCAGCCCGAACTGGGTCAATAGCGGCCACTACCGCTATATCTGGAGCCTGCCCTTTATGACCCAGCGTGACGTGCTCGCCGGCACCCGCGCGGAAAACCTGCGCGCCGAGCAACTGCGTGGCGAACGCCTGGGCACCGTGCTCGGCTTCACCTACCCGCGCCTGGAGCCGCTGTTCGCCAGCGGTCAGTTGCAGCGCGAAGATGCCCGCACCCAAGATCAGGTACTGCTCAAACTCAGCGCCCACCGTTACCAGTACGCCATCAGCAACGAGCTCTCGCTGCACTGGTTCAACCGCCAGCAACCCGCAGAACAGAAACTGCACATTCTCAGTGAAATAGCCTCCGACCCGATTGCCTGCATCGTTCGTGACGCCCCCGACGTCCCCACCATGGCCCTGCTGCGCGCCATGGTGCAGATGAAACAGGCTGGCGAATTCGACGAGCTGCTGGCTCGCTATCGCTGACCTCAACCCCTACGCACACGCCGCCGATCGTCCATAGCTTGCCACGCCTTATTTAGTTAGTTAGCCTAACAAAATATAAAGGAGCGCACACATGCCGATCACCGACAGCCTTAAACGCCTGCAATGGCACATGTGGCACCACTGGCGGCAGTACGCCCAGCACAGCGGCAGCATGGAGCTGAGCAACAGCGAGCTGGACTATCTGTATGCCCTGATGTCTGCCGAAAACGGCCTGCGCCTGACCGAACTGGCCGAACGGATGAACGTCAGCAAGGCCAGCGCCAGTGCCATGGCCAGCAAGCTGGAAGCACGCGGTTACCTGCAGCGCCTGCCTTGCAGTGAAGACGGCCGCGCCATGCGCCTGCTGGCCACGGCCAAATCCAATGCGCTGGAACAGGAAGAGCGCGATGTCTACGTGCAAACCGCCGCCAGCCTTGAACAAAACCTCAGCCCTGAAGAGATGCAGCAGCTGAGCCAGTTGCTCGCCAAAGCCTGCCAGACCCTCGAAATCGGCTGACCCAGCCGTTTACCCGTGAACCTCTTATGAACAACAGTCAAAGCATCACCCGCACCTTCTGGCGCTACAGTATCCCGGCCATCGCCGCCCTGATGATCAGCGGCCTGTACATGGTCGTCGACGGCATTTTTATCGGCCACTCCATGGGCGCTACCGGCTTGTCGGCGATCAACATGGCCTGGCCGCTGTCGGGGCTGATGCTGGCCATCGGCATGATGATCGGCATGGGCGGCGGCGCTCAATGCTCCCTGGCGCAGGGCGCTGCACAGTGGCCGCAAGCCCGCAGCTACCTGGCCCAGGCGCTCTGGCTCCTGCTTCTGTTGGGCATCCCCACAGGCGTGCTGGTGGTGCTGATTGGCCCGGCGTTTATGGCCATGCAAGGCGCCGAGAACGACCTGGCGCAACTGGGCAATGACTACCTGCGAGTGATCGGCTGGGCCGCGCCTTTGGTATTCGGCTCCATCGCCCTGCCCCTGCTGGTGCGCAACCTCGGCGCACCGCGCCTGGCGACCCTGGCCATGCTGATGGGCGCGCTCGCCAACGTGGCGCTGGACTACCTGTTCATCATCGTCTGGCAATGGGGTTTGCATGGCGCCGCCCTGGCCACGGTGATTGGCGAAAGCCTGTCGGTGCTGATCTGCCTGGGTTTTATCTGCAGCCGGCACAATCCACTGCAGATGCCCCTGGCCGCCTGCACGCTGCACCTGCGCAAGAGCCTGGACGTGCTCACCACCGGCTTCTCCAGCATGCTGATGTACCTCTACATGAGCCTGGTGGTGGTGCTGCACAACCTGCTGTTTATGCACTACGGCAGCCCGGTGCAGGTGGCCGCCTACGCCATCGCCGGCTACCTGATGGCCTTCTACTACATGTTTGCCGAAGGCGTGTGCGGCGGTATGCAGCCTTTGGTCAGCTACTTCTACGGCGCCCGCGAGCCGGACAAGGTCCGCCGCGTACTGCGCCTGGGCTTGCTCACGGCGGTGGGCAGCGGTGTGCTGATGACCGCCGCGTTGCTCGTGCTGCCCAAGCTGTTTGCCGGGATTTTCAGCGGCAGCGACCAAGCCCTGCTCGACGCCAGCGTACTGGGCCTGCGCCTGCACCTGTTCGCCATGTTCCTTGATGGATTTATCATCCTCGCGGCGAGCTTCTTCCAGGCCATGGGCCAGGCCCGCTACGCCACCCTGGTGACGGTGGGCAATATGCTGATCCAGCTGCCCTTCCTCGCGCTGATGCCACTGCTGCTGGGCCTCAACGGCGTATGGCTGGCCCTGCCGCTGTCCAACGTCTGCCTGAGCCTGGTGGTGATCTGGATGCTGCGGCGCCAGTTGCAGCAGCTAAACATATTAGACAGTGTCCGCTCCTGAGCGCAAACCAGGATCACCAACCTTGAGCAGCAAACGAATACCGCGCAGCCCCTGCTCACGCTCACGCTGCACGGCATAACTGGCCAACTCGGCCATAACCCGGCGATATACATAAGCCAGGCTGTCGAGCAGGGTCGCGCTATTGCGCAAAAACTCGACCGGCTCCCCAGCCTGAGCATTCAAGCGGGGGCAACGCAAGCGCAGGTAACCGCCCAGCGTGGCGCCATCGAGCAGAGTCTGGGGCATTTGATCGGCCGTCTTGAGCAAGCGCAGGGCCAAATCCTGATAACGGCCCAGCGCATCCTGGCTCAAGCGTTCAGTCAGACCATCGGGGTTCTGCTGATGCCAATCCAGAAAGCGCTCGGCCAGCTCACGGGCCTCCAACAAACGCGCATAGTCGACATACAGCTTGCTCAACTGCAGCGCCAGACGAGCTGTTTCACGCAACGCCGGGGTTGCGCCCGCCAGGCTCAGTTCCAGGCGACGCCGATACAGCGACGCGGCCTGCAGCAACTGCAGATGCGCCGCTGTCTTGCCCTCATCGATCTGCCGATACAACGGCAGGTGCTTAGCCGGATCAAACACCTCGCTGTCACTGAGTCGTGCGGTCACCCCGTTACGCTGCAACTCGCCGCACCAGGCCAGTGCCACACGCTGGTCTTCATAGGCTTCAGCCTGTGTCCAGGCCTGGGTAATCTCGGGAGACAGACGACGCAACTCATCGATCAGCGCTTGCCCAGGCAATTCGGCATGGGCCGCCTGAACCGGCAGGTGCAACGCCAACCAGGGTAGATCACGCCACTGCCGACCGGTCCACTCCCAGAGTTGATCCAGCGCGTCTTCACGCTGGGCACTGATCTGGAAGATCTGCTGGCTGTCCTGTAACTGCTGCTGGTCATAGTCCAGCCCCAATTCCGCGTAGTAAGCCTCGGTGACACGCTGACAATGCTCAGCGAAATGTTCGAACAGAACGGTCGCCGGGCGGGCGTCATGCAAATAACCGGGAGCCTGCAAGGCCTCGCTGTGCTGGATACGCGACAGATCGGCAGGATGCGTGTGCCAATAGCGGGTACTGCCCTCTTCGAGGCTCTGCTCCATCTGCTGCCGAATGGCCTGGCTCATGCTGGAGGTCTTCTCGGCCGTGGCGTGTGGCATATCGCGCAGCAGGCGACGCTCACGCCAGGTACGGGCATTCTGCTGATCCACTTCACGCCAGGCCCAGGACAACGAACGCAGTTGCAAGGCACTGCCACGAAACGCCGCACTCCCGGCCAGCAGACTCTCGTAGCGGTCGGCGTCGAACTCCATCTGCCGCGACAGCGAACGGGACAGGCGAAAACTCAGCCAGAAACAGCCACGCATCAGCAACCGCGATAATTCGATACCTTGCTGCGCCACCCAGATGGCTAGCTGCAGAATCCACCAGGGATCGTTTTCCAGCCATTCCTGCAGGCGATCATCCCAAGGATCGCGGCTATTGCTGCGCACTTCCAACCAGGCATTGACCGAGTTGACCAGGAAGTTACAGCGCATGCCCAGACGCTGAGCAAAGTGACCAAACTCATGCCCCAGTACGCCAACAAACTGCTGCACGCTCATCCCGGCAACCAGTGGCATACCGATGGTCAGCACCTTGCGGCCAGAGAAGAATCCGCTCCAGCCATGCTCAAAATGCACGCTGGCATTCACGTCATTGGACAACTGCACCGCCACCGGTGGGCGCAGGCCAATCGCCTGACACAACTGGTTGATCACCAGCTGCAAACGCGGCTCGCGGGCCAGGTCCAGCGCCAAGGGTTCATCCCCACGCTGGCTAGGTAGAAAGAATGGCCGCGCCATAAACAGCAGCAAAATGCCGCCGCTGATCGCGGGTACACCATAGACGCAAAGCAGCACCCAGATATTGCGCAAGCCGCCCAGGTACTCGTGGATATGCAGCAAATACCAGGCAAGCCCAACACCCAGACCGATCACCAACCCCGCATACAACGTCGGCACCAGCAGACAGCAAAGCGTCACCAGAAAAAGCTGCAGGGCGTAAGCCGGACTGGGCCGGGCGCGTTTCAGACCTTTCTGGGCTAATTCCTGCAACACCGCCAGAGGGTCGACCGCTGCAGGTGCAGCCACTTCCTCGACCGAGACGGCCAGGCCTGCCTGTTGCAAGCGACTGCACCAGCGCTCGGCACTGGCCTTATCCAGACCACTTTTGACTACCCGTCGTGCCGGCGGCAACAGGGCCCTCACCTGGGCTTCGGAGAATTTCAGCTGCGTCTGTAGATCTTGAGCAATCTGCTCAGGCGTAAAACCGGGCAAGGCCTGGCCACTCAGCACAACACGGAACGACACGGCGATCCCTCGCAACACATTGAAATGGGTGAACAGATTAACAAAGCGAGCAGCACTCGCGAGCCTGCCACATAGGGCTCAGGTAACCGACAACTGCGCAGTATTTGCGGAGGTCGCATGTTCATCTAACCCTTGCTCCTCAGGTTGGCCATTCCAGACCTGCAAAGGCTGTTCGGCACCGCTCAGCAGCCAACCACTGCGTCCACCCACCAGGGTGCTGACCGCATGCGCACGGCCAAATGGATTGTGCCGCGCCAGCAACAACACACTGTCACGCAACCAGGCCAGGCTGCGGCTGTGGGATTGGAACAATGGGGTTAGCAAGCGGCTGGCTTGGCGGTAATAACGCAGGTGATCACGCCGGCTGCTGGCGTAGGCGGCGAATACCGCTGACCAGTCGTAGTCGCTTGGTGTGCGTTGTGTGGTTACGGCCGCCGATAAAGCCGCCGCATCCACCAGGGCCATATTCGCGCCCTGGCCGAGCTGCGGGCTCATGGCGTGAGCACAGTCGCCGATGGCGATCACCCGGCCGTCGTGCCACTGCTGCATGCGCACATCGGCATACACCGCCTGGCTCATTTGCTCGGGACGTTCGATCAGTTCAACAAAGGGTTCGGCAGCGCTGCCGGCCAGTTGCAGCACCTGGGCTTTCCAGGCGGCCAGGCCGGCTTCACGCCAGGCGTCGAACTGCGCCACCGGTAGGCTCCAGAATAGGCTGCTCAGCGGCTGCTCGCGATTATCGTGAGTACGCCCGGTGGGCATGATGCCGAACATCTGCGCGCAGTCCCGATACCACTGGCGCAGGTCCGTGGCATCCGGTGCGGTTGGTGACGAAACCGGGGTCGGCACAATGCTCCACAGCGCGCCCCAGGGATAAGGCTGCAGCCACTGCTTGACCTGCATCTGCCAGCGCAGGGCCGAACGCACGCCGTCGGCCAGCACCAACGCGGCAAACTCATCGAATGGCTGCTCGACGCCCTGTTCGTCCTGGCGATACAGCTGCACATGGCTGCCGTGTTGGCTGAAACGACTGATATGCACGCCGGTTTCAATCTGCACGCCGGCGTGCCGCGCTGCGTTGAGTAACGCCGTAAGCAACACGCTGCGGTGAATGCCCATGCCGAAACTGCCGGGCTGCCAGTGCGCGTAACGGGTATCGAGAATCACCCGGCCAGTAGCCGAGGTGCCGTACAAGCGACTGACAGGAGCGCCCAGGCCGCTGCACTCGGCAAACAGCCCCAGTTGCTGCAACACCGCCAGCCCCGAGGGCTGCAACAACACACCCGCCCCGACCGGCTGCAGCGCTGGCACCCGCTCCAACAGGCTCACGCTGAAACCCTGGCGGGCGAGGAACAACGCCGTGGCCAACCCCGCCGTACCGGCCCCGACAATGGCAATCGGCAATCCCTTCACGAACCGTCTCCTTTAGTAAACCGAGCGGATTCTACGCCTCTACCCGATAAACACAGCCAGCCCGATCACAGGATGAACAGCGTCAAAGGAACATGCCACCCGAAGCCTCTATTCGCTGCCCGGTAATCCAGCGTCCGCCGTCACTGAGCAGCATGGCAATCGCCCCGCCAATATCGTCTGGCAGGCCGACTCGGCCCAGGGCCGTATTGGCCGCAATATAGGCATTGACCTGGCTGTTGTCGCGCACCACGCCGCCGCCAAAGTCAGTCTCGATAGCGCCGGGAGCCAGTACGTTGACGCTGATCCCGCGCGGGCCCAGTTCCTTGGCCAGGTAACGCGTCCACACTTCGATACCGCCCTTCATCGCTGCATAGGCGGCATAACCCGGCAGGCTGAAACGCGCCAGACCAGTAGAGATATTGACGATGCGGCCCTGCTCGGCAATCAGCGGCAGCAGTTGCTGGGTGAGGAAGAACGGGCCCTTGAGCTGGATATTCACCAGCTGATCGAACTGCGCCTCGCTGGTGTCGGCAAAGCTGGCGTGGATGCCGATACCCGCGTTGTTGATCAGAAAGTCGAAATCACGGCGACCGAAGGTACTCTGCAGCCCCGCCGCCACTGCTGCGGCAAACCCGGCAAAGCTGCTGCTCTGACTGACATCCAGCTGCAGCATCAGTGCACGCGCGCCGAGTTGTTCGATCTCGCTCGCCAGACTCTGCGCATCCGCCGCCTGGCTGTGATAAGTACCGATGATGTCGATGCCCTGGGCCGCCAGATGCAGGGCCGTGTTGCGCCCCAGGCCGCGGCTGGCGCCAGTGATCAGTGCGAGTTTACGAGTCATATGCGTGCTCCTTCAGTTGACTAGCAGTGCCGTGGTTGAAATCAGTGAGCACAGGTTATTACTCGCTTTAAGCTGGATAAACTCAGCAAAATTGAAAACACTGATCGTCAATCACGAACAATCCAGTGGAGCGCCTGCCCATGAACACCTTGGAACTGCTGCGCACCTTTGTCCGCGTCAGTGAGCTGGCCAGCTTTACCCAGGCCGCCGACAGCCTTGGGTTGCCCAGGTCGAGCGTGTCGCAGCAGGTGCAAAGCCTGGAAACCTTGCTCGGCACCCGACTGCTGCACCGCACCACACGCAAGGTACAAGCGACTCAGGACGGCCTGGTGCTGTATGAACGCAGCAAGGACATGCTGGCCAATATGGAAGAGCTGGAAGGTCTGTTTCGCCAGGATGGCGCGCAGCTTAGCGGCCGCCTGCGCATCGATATGCCCACCGGCCTGGCGCGGCGCTTGGTGGCACCGCGGCTGGGAGAATTTACCGCGCAGCACCCTGGCATCGAACTGGAGATCAGCAGCAGCGATCGGCGCGTCGATCTGGTGCGCGAAGGCTTCGACTGCGTACTGCGCATCGGCGTGGTCAATGAACCCAGTCTGATCGTCCGACCGCTCGGCCAGTTGCCCATGGTCAACTGCGCCAGCAGCGCCTACCTGGCACGCTACGGCACACCACAGAGCCTTGATGACCTGGCCCAGCATCGGTTGATCCACTACGTGCCGGTGCTCGGCAGTCGCTCAGACGGTTTCGAATACCTGGCAGGCGGCGTGCTGCAGCGGCTGCCGATGGCGGGGAATGTCACGGTGAATAACGTTGATGCCTATGAAGGCGCGTGCCTGGGCGGGCTGGGAATTATTCAGGCGCCGCTGCTTGGTGTCAGCGAGCTCTTGGCCAGTGGGCAGCTGCACAGCCTGTTGCCGGATTACCTGCCGCCGCCCATGCCGCTCAGCCTGCTCTACGCCCAGCGCCGTCATCAGCCACAGCGGGTGCGGGTATTTATGCAATGGCTGGAGGGATTGCTGAGCGAACACACCGGCACCTGACGGGCAGGCACCGGTGCATCAGGCGTTACTGAGTCACCGGCAGAATGTCGAAACCCTTGCGGTTGTCGCTGACGATGCGGAAGTCCTGCTGCGTACCCGGCTGAACCTTTACCGCCAGCTCGCGGCGCAGGCGGCCCATACCGCACAGGGTGTCGTCCATCTCGTCGATACCAATGCTCAGCACGCGGGTGCCGGCCGGCACCTGGAAGCGGACCAGCTCTCCCACGCCAATGCGCGCAGCCACTTTGCGATCCACCAGAACGGCCACATAGCAGCCCGCGCCCATACCGCCAAAATCGCGGTTCACCGATAACTGCCCGCCCTGCTCCAGCGGCTGCTGATAGCCCAACAGACGATCAGCTGGCACAGGCTTGATATGTTCGGGCGCAGCCTTCCAGGACGAACAGCCGGCCAACAGCAACAGCGGTAAAACGGCACCAATCAATCGCATGGGAGCCCTCCATGGGCGCAAGGAACAGCAAGGGAAACGCGCTTGAGTATTGCCGCAGCCGCAGCCGACCTCAAGTCGCGTTGTGCATGGTTTTCAGCCCGCGATACGTTTCAGCAGACGCGCCTGCAAGGCCGCCAACTCTTCCGGTTCAGCCTTGCCACCGGCGTGTACGCTGAGTTTCTCACCGGCATAGCGCGGCACGATATGCATATGGATGTGAAACACTGTCTGCCCGGCTGGTGCGCCATTGAACTGCGCCACCTGCACCCCGGCTGGCTCCAACTCGTCGACGATCACTCCGGTCAGCTTCTGCACCACGGCCATCACCTTGCTCAGGCTGTCGGCATCAATTTCCAGAATATTGCGCGCCGCCGAGCGCTTGGGAATCACCAGGGTATGGCCGAAGGACTGCGGGAAAACATCGAGGAAGGCCAGCACATCCTCATCTTCGTAGAGTTTGTAGCAAGGGGCCTCACCGCGGATGATCTGGGCAAAGATATTCTGACTGTCGTATTCGCCGTGCAGGCTCATATCGAGAAACTCCGTACAAAGTGGCGGAAAACTCGCACCATACCGGAGTTGCTCGCGCCCAGGGAACTGCTCACCATTGCCCAGAGCAATGGGCATTAACGAAACAATCGATTTTGTTCAGGTTGCCGGGCATGGTCTGATGCCTCGCACCCCTTTCTCGTCCAGATACGGAGCCCACATGAGCGACCTTTCACGTTTCCCCATCACCCATAAATGGCCCGCCCAGGACCCCGAACGCCTGCAGTTGTACTCACTGCCCACGCCCAACGGCGTCAAGGCCTCGATCATGCTGGAAGAGATCGCTCTGCCCTATGAAGCGCACCTAGTCAGCTTCGACAGCAATGACCAGCTCAGCAGCGAATTCCTCTCGCTCAACCCCAACAACAAGATCCCGGCGATCCTCGACCCCAACGGCCCAGGCGGCAAACCGCTGGCGTTGTTCGAGTCCGGCGCGATTCTGATCTACCTGGCAGAGAAAAGCGGCCAACTGCTGGCCGAGGATGCCGCCACACGTTATGAAACCCTGCAGTGGCTGATGTGGCAGATGGGCGGTGTTGGCCCGATGTTCGGCCAGCTGGGCTTCTTCCATAAGTTCGCCGGCAAGGACTACCCGGACAAACGCCCGCGCGACCGTTACGTGGCGGAATCCCAGCGCCTGCTGGGCGTGCTGGAGCAGCGCCTGCAAGGCCGCAGCTGGATCATGGGCGAGGACTACAGCATCGCAGATATCGCCGTGTTCCCCTGGGTGAGAAACCTGGTGGGTTTCTACGAGGCTGGCGAGCTGGTGGAGTTCGAACGATTCAGCAATGTGCAGCGCGTGCTGCAGGCCTTTATTGCCCGCCCAGCGGTGATCAAGGGGCTGGCCACGCCGGCGCGTGGCTAAGTCAGCCGTCAATCGCCTGTAAGCCAGGCTGCTTTGCGCATGCGCAAGCAGCCTGGCAGAGCGCCATAAGCAGTTATGCGGGCAGGCGCACCCATGTATTCACCCAAGCCGCGTGACCTGGCCAGCGAACCGTGTAGAATCCCGCGCCCCAAAAATGCAGGAGACAACACGTTGGCCATTCACTACTCCGCTGCCGCGGACAATATCGCATGCGGACGCACAGGTTCGAACCTGAGCAGCACCCAGGATGTAACGCAGGTCTCCTGCAAACTCTGCCTGCGCAGCGTGGAAAAGGGCAGCGCTGAGCCTATCCGTAAAACCCCCAGCCTGGCTGAACTGAGAGCCGCCGCGAAGGCTGCCAAAGCGAGCCAGGCCGCAGCTGAAACAGCCCAAGCCAACACCGCCCTGAGCCCTCGCGCCGAATGGCAGAAACGCCTGGAGCAACTGCCTGGCAAACAGCGCTTGCCACGCGGAGTGGCTCGCCAAGCCCTGGTATAAACAAACCCCTGCGGATGCTTCTGGCATCCGCTTTGGCCGCCTGCTGCTCACCAGCAGGCGGTCTCTCGCTGCACTAACCACCCTCTTCAGCTGCGTAGGCCGCACTCCGGCTGTTGCTCTTCAAACCACACACAAGCTGACTGACGTTAAAGCCCCAGCTGCGAAAGCCCTGGGTGGTCGTCAGGGCGGCGACCCAGTGTCCAGTGAAATTTGCGCTCGGACTCCTGGATCGGCAGGTCGTTGATGCAGGCAAAGCGATGCGCCATCAGGCCGTTTTCGGCGAATTCCCAGTTCTCGTTGCCGTAGGAGCGAAACCAGTTACCCGAGTCATCGTGCCATTCGTAGGCATAGCGCACGGCGATGCGGTTATCGGTAAACGCCCACAGCTCCTTGATCAAGCGGTACTCCAGCTCCTTGCGCCATTTGCGTTCTAAAAACGCCTGCGCCTCGGCACGGCTGGTGACGAATTCGGCGCGGTTGCGCCATTGGGTGTCCGGGGTATACGCCATAGCCACTTTGGCAGCATCACGGCTGTTCCAGCCATCTTCGGCGAGGCGGACTTTTAGCAGAGCCGACTCGCGGGTAAAGGGTGGAATCGGTTGACGGACTTCAACGATAGACATGGTGGTGGCGCCTGTATGAGGTGAGGGATGGCGTAACGGGTGACGCAAAACGGCGTGGCCGTAAGGCAGCAAACAGCCGCTTCACCACACGCAGCAGTGCCGCATTGACGTCGTGGCCTGGGTACTCAGAACCAGGCAGCAACTGCGGCAGTAAATAATTCACTTCCCAGTGCCCTGGCGTTTCACTCGATGCGTCGAGTGCGTCGTAGCGCTCCACTGTTTCGCGGTTCATGTCGCAGCACCTCGCTAGAGATCAAGCACCAGGGGTTGGATCGCGCCGTCCAGTTCCGCCGGTACGGCGCAGCAGATCAATACGCTGTCACCCTCTGGCAGTTGCGCCGGTGGATTGGGGTAATGCACGTGGCCGCTGACCAGGCGCGTTTTGCAGGTGCCGCACGAGCCACCCCGGCAGCTGAAATCGGGGCTCAGGCCACGGCTCTCGGCCAGCTCCAGCAGGCTGCCACTGCCTGGCGCCCAGCGCGCCTCCTTCGCTGATGAGGTGAAATAGACCGGCACAGGAGCGCTGGCGGCGGGCAGTTGCACGGGGGCGGCAAGCGGTTCGGGCGTCAGGCGTTGCAGTGTCGAAGGGCCGAATGCCTCGGCATGGATGCGCTCATCCGCGATGTTCAGCGCCCGCAGCCCGTCGTACATGGCCTGCAAAAAATCGCCGGGGCCGCACAGGTAAAAGTCGTAGTCATCCAGCGGCAACCGCGCCTTGACCTGAGCGAAGTCGAGGCGGCCGGTGATCTCAAAATCCCTCCCCACAACCGCCTCAGTGCCTGGGCTACTGAGCGCACGGTGGATATGCAGGTGCTCGGCATCGTGCTGTTGCAGCGCCTTGAGTTCGGCCTGAAATGGCAGGTCCGCCAGGGTTCGGGCGCTTTGAAACAGGTGCACAGGGCGTTGCCGCTGTTGCTGACTGTTTTGCGCAGCCAGCTCGCGGAACATCGAGAGCAAGGGCGTAATGCCGACCCCAGCGGCGATCAACACCACCGGACGCTCGGTTTCCTCGATCAATGTGAAGCTGCCCATGGGCGGACGAACGTCCAGTACATCACCCACCTGCACCTGCTGGTGCAGATGCTGCGAAGCCGGCCCCTGGGCTTTGACGCTGATGCGGATATGCCCATCAGACGGTGCGCTGGAGACGCTGTAGGTACGGATCAGCGGGGCCTCAGCATCAGCTGTTTGCAGGCGTAGCGGCATATGCTGCCCAGGAGTGAATGCCACCGCCGCGTTATCCAGCGGCTGGAGATAAAACGAGCGAATGTCCTGGCTCTCCTGCTGCACCTGGGTCACGCGCCATTGCTGCCACTGTCGGCGTTGCTCGCTCTGCCGCAGTTTCGCGTCCGCCTCTGCCCAGGTGCCGGTGGCCAGGCTGGTCGGTGCGTAATCGTGAAACGTCCAGCGCAAGGCGGTTGCCGCCGGGCGCAGCACGGCCTGCTCAACCTCGAAGGTCCACAAGCGCTCGGCACTTTCAAAGGCGTGGACCATCGGGCTGTCGAGAATCAGCTCGGTGCGGCCAGTGAGTTGCAGCATGTCGCCCGTGGCGAAATCGACAAACAGCAGCCCCGCAACCGGATTGGCCTGCAGGTTGCCCAATGTGTTGAAGAACAGGTTGCCGGCGTAATCGGGGATGGTCAGCCGGTTGCCTTCGACTTTGACAAAGCCGGCGCGGCCACCCCGGTGCGAGACGTCGACCGAGCGATTGCTCGCGTCATGGTCGAAGTAGCTGGCGATAAAAAAGGTATCGGCCTCACGGATCATCGCGGTGGTGCGGTCATTCAGTTCGCTGAAATTCTCGCGCGCGGCGCGCTGCAGCAACGGCTCCGATGAGCGCGTGTAAGCGCGTGCCTGGATGTACTTGGGGCAGTTGCCATAAGAGTGCTCGACCGCCACGCTCAGGCCGTCGGCAGCCACCTGCTGGATCACCCCGTTGATGCGGTTGCGCCGACGCGTATGCAATTCGATGCCGAGCAAGCCAATCGCCTGACCGGCTTGCAGGCCGCTAGCGGCCGGGTCCTGCGCATCAGGCTGTACGGCCAGGAGCAACTGCTGCGGATCAGGCGAGGTGACGAAGCCTTCCGGCCCCTCCAGCAGGGTCGCCCAGGGCCGCCGCTGCGCATCGACCGCACCGACAACCATAAACGGCAGTTGCTGGTAGAACTCGCGGTGCTGATCAGGCATGTAATCGCGGATGACCTTCTGCCCAATCACCTCCATGCGTTCGGCGACGCTGTAGATGTCCTGAAGCGTTTTTTCCCCGGCATGCCAGGGCGAGCGGCGGTGTTTGGGCAGATGATCCATGCGGTGCGCTCCTCAAAAGGGCTGCCGAGCACCCGGCAGCCTATGACGGTCTCAGTTGGCCTGCAGGCCGGCAGCAGTGCGCTGCATCGGTACAAAACCGGGCAAGGCTTCGACCCGCTCCAGCCAGGCACGCACGTTCGGGTAGGCCTGCAGCGAAACATTGCCTTCCGGGGCATGGGCGATATAGGTGTAGTTGGCGACATCGGCGATGCTGGCGCTAGCACCTGCCAGGAACGGGCTGCCGGCCAGTTCGCTGTCCATCACCTTGAGCAGGGCATGGGAGCGAGCGATCACATCCTCGGCATTCAAGGGTGCGCCGAACACGGTGATCAACCGAGCCGATGCCGGGCCGTAAGCCAGCTGGCCCGCGGCTACCGACAACCAGCGTTGAATGCGCGCAGCAGCAAGGGGCTCTTCAGCCAGCCAGCTACCGTTGCCGTACTTCTTGGCCAGATAAACCAGAATGGCGTTGGAGTCGCTGAGGAAGGTGCCGTTGTCATCAATCACCGGCACTTGCCCGAAGGCGTTGATGGCGAGGAACTCAGGCTTCTTGTGTGCCCCGTTGGCCAGGTCAACAAACACCAGCTCGGTGGGCAGTTTTAACAATGAGAGCAGCAGCTCAACGCGATGGGCGTGGCCGGACAGCGGATGGCGATAGAGTTTGATGGCTGGCTGAGACATGGTGCGGCTCCGTATTGGGTCAGGGAAGTCAGCGCGCTGCCAACCGAATCGGCGACTCTTGCGCTGGTAGGTTTATGCTGCGCCCACTCAGGACTGAGCAGAATCCCCATACGAAGCAATGCATAATTTCGTTTTATAAAATAATGCGCCTGCACATAGGCACGACTGCCGCGCAGTTATGCGCCAAGAAACGCCGGGTGAGCACGCAGCCTGGGCGTGGCGAAGTCGATAAAGGTGCGCACCCGCGCCTCAGCCCGGCGGCCATCGCGGTAGATCAGCTGTGCAGGCAGGGGTTGGCTGGCAAAGTCGCTCAACACCGGTTCAAGCAAGCCGCTCTGCAATTCGTGGTGCGCCTCATAACTCATGCAGCGAATCAGGCCCAAGCCGAGGATCGCAGCCTGGATGGCAGCACGCTGGGTCGTACAGGTGAGCACGGGGGCAGGCCTGACCAGACGGCTGGAACGCTCACTGCGAAAACGCCATTCGCTTTGCTGGTCGGTGGCCGTGGTCAACACACTGCGGTGCCTTTTCAGGTCATCCGGTGTATGCGGCCGCCCCCAGGTCGCCAGGTAGGCGGGAGACGCACAGACCACCGAGCGCACCGTGCCCAGCGGCATGGCAAACCCTGAGGAGTTCGGCAGCTGGCCCACCACCAGGGCAACATCAATATTTTCCTCAAGCAGTTTGGGCACGCCTGCGCTGGTTCGGGTGGTCAGTTGCACATCAGGGAAGGCGGCCAGATAGTCGAGGGCGATGGGCATAAAGACCTGCTGGTCCATCAGTTGCGGTAACGACAGAATCAGCTGTCCGGCAGGGTTCGCATGCAGACCGGCCGCGGAGCGTTCAGCAACAGCGGTTTGCTCAAGAATCTGCCGACAACTGACGGCAAACTGCTCGCCCGCCGGGCTTAGCTCGACGCCGCGCGGCCCACGAATAAGCAAGCAGTTGTTCAGCCGTGCTTCCAGTGCAGCGATGCTGCGCATGACAGCCGCGGGCGACTGCTCAAGCTGGCGCGCGGCCGCAGCCAGGCTGCCGGTTTGTGCCACAGCGGCGAACACCTGCATCTGCCGGTAGCGACTCATTCGCTAGAGGCTCCCGGCCTTTTGCAGCGCCGGGTCCTGCAGAAATCGACTGGCACAGAAATCGACAAAGGTGCGTACCTTGGCCGGGACCCGTGCGCCACCTTGATAGAGCACATGCACCGGCAGTGCCGGCGCTTCAAACGGATCGAGGATGATCTCCAGCTCACCCTTGGCGACCAGCTCAGCCACCTGATACGACAACACCCGCGTCAGCCCCCAGCCCAGTCGCGCCGCATTGATCGCCGCCTGGTTGGAACTCACCAGCAGACGCGGTTTGGGATGCAGGGTCAGAGAGCTGGTGCCCAGGTTGAACTGCCAGTCGGTGAGCAGGCTGCTGGCTGAGGACATCACGATGGGCGCCGCCAGCACGTCCTTGGGCTCCTGCGGCCGACCAAAGCGTTCGAGAAAGGCCGGTGCGGCGCAGATAACCGGGCGAATATGCCCAACCTTGATGGCCTGCAAGCCGGTTTCCGGTAACTGGCCGATGCGGATGGCGACGTCCACGCCCTCCTCCACCATATTCACCAGGCGATCCACCAACAACGCATTGATCGTCACCTGCGGGTGCGCGGCCAGGTACTCGGTAATCAGCGGAATCAGGTACAACTCGCCGAACATCACCGGCGCCGTCACGGTCAGATTGCCCCGTGCGCGGATGCTGCTACCAGTGGCCAACTCTTCGGCTTCTTCCAGCTCCAGCAGGATGCGCTTGCAGTCCGCCACATAACGCCGCCCCGCTTCGGTCAGGCGCAGGCTACGGGTGCTGCGCGCCAGCAACAGCGTACCCAGACGCTTCTCCAAACCGGCAATCACCCGGGTCACGCTGGGTGGCGACATGCCCACCAGCTTGGCGCCACCGGCAAAGCTTTCCGCCTCGGCAACAGCCAGCAGCACCTTCATCTCCTGAAACCTGTCCACACTCACCGCCCAACAAGACTGACTGAAAGAATGACCGAACTGGCCCAAGCGTAGCGTTTGCGTGCAGCCGCCTACCAGCGGGGGCCGCAGCCAACCGGGGAATTATGCCGATGGGTCTTTGCTGGGTAAGTAACCTCGCGCCAACGCAGTAAATGCCTTGAGCGCGGCGGAGGGGTTGCGCCGGTTCGGGTAGTACAGGCACAGGTTGTCACGGGGCGGTGTCCACTCTTCCAGCACCCGCTCGAACTGTCCGGCGTCGAGTTCAGCCTGCACGTCCTGCTGCATAAAAAAACCCAGTCCCACGCCTGCCTGCACCACCGCCTTGGCGACACTCGACTCATCCAGGGTGAGCTGGCCGTTCACATCAAGCCGGATCACCTCCCCCGCGCGTTCAAAATGCCAGGGGTAGATCGCCCCATTGGGTAGGCGGATGCGCATGCACTGGTGGTTGAGCAGATCCGCCGGGCTGAGCGGCCGGCCGTGCTGGGCGAAGTAGGCGGGCGAGCCGACCACGGCGTAGCGTTGTGGCGGGCCGATTGGAATCACGATCATGTCGCTGGGCACCAAACTCTCAGCGCGCACGCCCAGATCGAAACCGTCTGCGACGATGTCCACCAGGCGGCCTTCGGTCACCAGGTCGATATGCACCTTCGGGTAACGCTGCAGAAACGCCAGCACCAGCGGCAGCAGCGCGGCGCGGGCAGCACTGGCGAACGCATTGATGCGCAACACACCCGACGGCCCGGCATTGTGCGAGCGCACCGCTTCCAGCGCCGCACGCACCTCCTGCAACGCCGGGCCAACTTGCTCCAGGTACATCGCCCCCGCCTCGGTCAGCGACACGCTGCGGGTGGTGCGATTGAACAGCCGCGTTTCGAGGCTCGCCTCCAGCTTGGCAATGGTGTTGCTCAACGCCGTGGTCGAAACATCCAGGTCGATGGCTGCCTGGCGGAACGACGCCCGGCGTGCCACGGCCAGTACCGCTTCCAGCTCATTGAGACCAAGGCGCGAATCTGCCATGCAATTGTCCTGATATTCGGGATAGGTCGTTAACTTCTATCCCAGTTGAGCAAACTATCAAGCGAGCGGCAAGATCACAGTCGTAAACCCCAACCCACTGTGAGAGGAAATCAGGCCATGAACCTGCACCTGCCTGACGCCGTTCAGACCTACTTTGCCGTCAGCAATGGCGGCGACATCTCGCGCCTTGCTGCCTGCTTCTGCGTGGACGCCAACGTGACCGACGAGAACCGCACGCATCAGGGCATTGCCGCCATCGCAGCCTGGCAACAGGACGCCCGCCAGACCTTCACCTACAGCGTCGAGCCGCTGACGGCGACGCAGAATGACGATTCGCTAAGCGTCACGGCGCGGTTGGTCGGCAACTTCCCTGGTAGCCCGCTGCAACTGAATCATCTGTTTCGGCTACAGGACGGCCAGATCCGCTCACTGGAGATTGCGCCATGAACCTCGACCTGAGCGGTAAACGCGTGCTGGTTACCGGCGGCACCAAAGGCGTCGGTCGCGCACTGGTCGAACTGTTGCTTGCCGAGGGGGCACAGGTGCTGACTTCCGCCCGGCAGGCCAGCAGCGACCTACCGGCTGAGCTGTTCGTGCAGGCCGACCTCTCTACCGCTGAAGGTTGCGCAACACTGGTAGCCGCAGCCAAGCAACGGCTGGGCGATGTGGACATCATCGTCCACGTCCTGGGCGGCTCATCGGCACCCAGCGGCGGCTTTGCGGTACTGGACGACGCGCAGTGGCAACGCGAACTCGACCTTAACCTGCTGCCGGCCGTGCGCCTGGACCGTGCCCTGCTCCCGGCAATGCTGCAGCGCCAGAGCGGGGTGATCATCCATGTGACCTCGATTCAGAACCGCCTGCCCTTGCCCGAAGCCACCACGGCTTACGCAGCCGCCAAGGCGGCACTGTCGACCTACAGCAAAAGCCTGTCGAAAGAGGTCTCGCCACAAGGCGTGCGTGTTGTACGGGTGTCACCAGGCTGGATCGAGACCGAGGCATCGGTGGCCCTAGCTGAGCGCCTGGCGCAGGAAGCCGGTACCGACTACGCCGGCGGCAAACGCATCATCATGGATGCCCTCGGCGGTATTCCGCTGGGCAGGCCGGCCAAACCTGCTGAGGTCGCCGAGCTGATTGCCTTCCTGGCCTCGCCTCGCGCGGCCGCCATCACCGGCAGTGAGTTTGTGATCGATGGCGGAACAGTGCCAACCACCTAACGGTTGTACTCTGGACGGGTGCCGCTGCGCGCGTTCTTTTTCTGCAGGATCAGCGAGGCTTCGTTGTAGGCATTCTGGAACGCGTCACTGCCGATCCAGACCACCGCAGCGTCCTCGTCTTCATCGTGGAACATCCCGCGATAGACGATCAGCAGGCCCATCATAAAGTCGGTCGCCGCATCTTCTGCCTCTTCGGCAACCACCAGCTCCAGTACCGGGTATTGCAGAAACACCAAGCACATCGCCAGCAAGCTGATGCCTTCAGCCATCTTCATCGCCTGGAACAGATCATCGAAGTGCGCGGGGTCGAAGCCGTTTTCCTCGATGTCTTTGAAATCGAAGGTACTCAGATCGATGTCGACATCATCGAACGGCTCGTTGATCAGCGGGTTGGCCAACACCGGGTGCAGCACATTGGCCTTGGACTTGCCCATGCGGTTCTGCTTGGCCTTGGCTTTCGCCCGCTGGGCGCGTTTTTGCTGTTTGTCTGAGGAAGCCATGCTGGCGAGGTCCTTGTTCGGTGCAGCCATATTCATGGCCTGGTGTGATGGTGGGCAAATTGTATTCAGTGTTGGCCGCATGCGCCTGCAAAGGGACAACTTCTTTGTGGCGGCGCGCTGCGGTATTAATCCGGCTTACGCCAGCAACGCCATAATCCACTGCGTCTGCTGAGTGAGTTGCTGCACTTTCGCCTCAGGCACCGCCTGCCGAGCCTGGGCAAAGTCAGCCAGGGTCTGCTGCTTCAGACGCAACAAGCGTTGCCATTTGGCCAGGAATGCCGGGCTACGCACCTGCATCTGCAACGGGCCAAAGTACAGTTCCTCGGCGCTGTACAACACCGGACCAGAGCGTTCGGCGACGATGATTTCGTAGGCAAAGCGGTTTTCCCGCAGCACCTCCTCACAGAGGATGCGGTAACCATTGTCCATCAGCCATTGGCGCAGCGGCTGTTCACCGCCGTTGGGTTGCAGGATCAAACGCTCCTGGCCCGTCAGGCGCGCCTTGCCGCTGTCGAGGATGTCGCGAATCCGCTCGCCGCCCATCCCGCAGATGCTGATCGCCGTGATGGCGTCGCACGGCTCGATCGCAGCCAGGCCATCGGCCAGACGCACGCTGATCTGTTGGGCAAAGTCATTCTCACGCACGCTGCGCTCAGCGGCATAAAACGGCGTCACGGCCACCTCTCCCGCCACCGCAGCCTCAATGTGCCCACGGCGCATCAAGGCTACCGGCAGATAGCCGTGATCCGAGCCAATATCAGCCAGCCGAGCCCCTGCCGGCACATGCGCTGCTACACGCTCCAGACGCATCGACAATGTCTGCTCGTTCAACTCCCGCCCCTTTTCAGCATCGGCATTCGACCCGCTGGCCGAATTGGGGCGCGATTCTGTCGAGCCACGCTGTGTATGGCAAATTCTGGCGACCAGTGATAAGTACGCAACCGAGCCTGGGCTTCAGGGGGATATTCAGTGAGGGGGTGTTAACAGCCAGAAGTGCACACTCAGTGGGGCTTACATAAGCGGAGACGAATCACCTGCAGTCCCGTAACAGCTAAAACAGTTGCAGCCTTAAATAGAATCAAGGCTGCAACTGTATTGATCACTTACTGTGCGGTTTTGCTCACGTGAAATTGCAGCGCGTCTTTGGTGAGCTGATCAATGACCGGCGCCAGGTCGGTTGCTGTGACTTTCTGGCGGTTATTGCTCAGGGTCTTACCAAAGCCCTTGCGTACGAGTCGAAGTACCGACTTGCCCGACGTGTTCTCCACCAACTCACCTTCGAGGAACAACTCAGTGTTCTGATCACGCTCGCCCGTGGCCACCATGGCGCTTCCCAGCACCAGTGCGATGGGCAGTATTTCGTAGGGACGCAGCCCCTGGTTTTCTGCCGCAACACCAGTGATGGCTCCACGGAAAATCAGGGTGCGTGGCCCGGCTTGTTCAGGTCTGACCAGCGCCAGACGCTGACCAAGAGCACTCGCCATCTGCTGGTTGGCTTGGGCCAAGACGGCGTTAAGGGTTTGCTGATCAACCCTGGCATCAGGCTTAGGTTGCGGATAGAAATTCAGCGGCTGCACCACCAGGCTGTCGTAGTGTGTGAGGTCAAAGCCGGGATCGACCCAGCGCATGACGGGCACGCCAGAGGCGGAGCGGGTCTTCTCCAGTCCGTCATAGCTGGATAGAAAACCCGAGTACTGATTCTGACTGACGGTCTTGCTGGTGCAACCGCTCAGAGCCACACCAGCGGCCAAGGCTAAGGTGAATAACGTACGAGTCGGTTTCATGCGAAGGTTCCTCTGAGGGTGGATGTGTCATTTAAGAGGCGCGGACAAGCCGGCGCATTGCCGCAGCCGCGCCTCTCATTTCGTTGAATCAAGAGTTGCCAACAACAGGGAGCTAACTACAGCTCCCGAATAATCGAGTCGTCTGCTGGCTGTGGTTCGCCAAAGTCGATCTGACAAACCTGTTCAGCCTGTTGCGGATCCAAGCCCAGCGCTAGCAGGATGCTTGTGACCAGTGCCCGGATGTACTCCGCGTCAATCTCCCTCTGCAGCATGGTGCTGAAGGTACAGAGCACAGGTCCAAGCACCAGGTCGATCGCCAATCCCGTATCGGGCACGGTGAACAGGCCTCGTTCACGACCACTCAGCACCTCGCGGCCAATCACTTGCATGGCACTGCCACCGGCGAACACTGCCTGTGCCCCGCCCTTGGCAAGGAACCCGGCGATGACCGGATAGCGCCGCGCTAACTTCACGCACAGCGTCACGCCACACGCTATACGCACCGCAGGGTTTTCATGGCGCAGTACGATCGGGTCGACCGAGCCGATGATCTCGACGCTCGCCTCTGCAGCCACTGCCAGGAACAACTCTCGTTCGGAGCGAAAGTGGTTGTAGAAGGTCCCCCGCGACAGCCCAGCCTGCTTGATCACCAGATCGATGATCGGCTCATCCACGCCCCGTTCTGCCAACAAGCGAAATGCGGTGAGAACCAACTTACGACGGCTACGCTGACGACGTTCGGCGCCAACCTTGGTGCGGTGATCAGGCACGCTCCACCTGATGCATAGACTGCCTCCTAGAAGTGATAAGACATGCCCAAATAGGGGCCTTCGTTTTCCATGTCATAGACGAGATTGCCCTTGTCGTAGTCAATCTTCATGTAGCGAAAGCCCAGCTCCGCATCGAAATGCTCGCTCAGCGTCCAGGAAAGCCCCAGGGATGCCTGAGTGGTGAGATCGGAGCCCATACCAAAACCGCCCACATCGGCACTAGCAACCATCGCCACGTCTTGACTGAGGGGTGTCCGTCCACGCAAACCGATAAAAGGCTCGACCCAATCGACGCTCTTGGTATGGTCCCGAGAGGCTGTAGCGCCAAACACAGAGGCATCCAGATCCAGGGATGCCTTGATACGGTTGTAGCGAACACCGATAAATGCGTCCGAAACAACCGGCGAGTCTATCCATCTGTACGCCAGCGCACTAGAGAACATGGTTTGACTGGTGGTCATGTCGGCATCAACCCTGGCAACGCCGCCAGGCGAGGCGACGCTGACCGAGTCGGACGTTTTCATGTACATGCTGTCGACCAGAATGCCCCAGCGCCCTTTCTGGAACTCCATGGCCCCCATAAAACCGGCATCCAGCGTGTGTAGGATGTCGGAGAAACTCATGTCCACCTGAGCCTCGGGTAAATCACGTATCTGGGTGCTGCCGTGCATCCGGGTTGCCCAGAGATAAGGGGTAATTTTCACCGCCCAACTATCGGCATCGGCAGGTTCTGCGGCCTGAACAACACTGCCGAGTATTGCCTGACTTACCATCAGGGCAGACAGGGTGAGTACTTGGTATGCGTACATGATCTGATTACTCCGGCGATATCACAGGTCGATACTGGAGACGGCCCAGTCGATGCCCTTGAAATCGGGCATTTCACGGCCATCGTCGGCGCCGAATTCGGCCGCCATCACGCTGTTGAGTTTGCTATTGAGCGAAAGCAACAGATCACTGTCTGCCGCGCCCGCCAGATTGGTTTTTTCCAGCGGATCAGCGTGCAAGTCGAACAGCTCCAGATCATTCCAATGCCTGAGCTCTTTCAGCGTTTTTGGCGTGTTGCGCTCGACAGGGGCGAAGTAGCGCGTGAACTTGTAGCGGCCGTCATATATAGAACGCAGGCTGCCGCGTTTCTTCAAATTGGGCCTGTAGCCGGCCTCCTGGACGGCTACCTTGGGCGGTACGCCACGTGCACGACCTTCGGAGATGATGCGTGTCAGCTCGCTGTCGTTGGTTGCAATGCCGCTGTAGGTGAAGAGGATTTGCTCACGCACCGTATGCAGGCCACTGGCTTTGACATTATTCAATGCACGCGAGATGTCGCGCCCTGGCAGCTCGCGGCCGGCAATATCGGCGACCTTGCCCGCCTCGACGCCACACATGGACAGAATCGACGGAACCAGATCAAGGTGGCTGGTCAACGACGAGCAATGCTGGCCACCCTGCACGTCTGGATGACGGATGATCATCGGTACATGGATGCACTCTTCGTAAGCGAATGGTCCCTTGCCACGCAGGCCGTGAGCCCCGCCCATTTCGCCATGATCAGAGGTGAAAACGACGATGGTGTTCTGATCCAGCCCGAGCTGATCCAGTTCGTCAAGAATACGATTGAGCTGACCATCCACCGACACCAGCGAGTTGTAGTAGAAGTCATTGAAGCGCCGCCAGCGTGCATCTTCGTTGGGGATATGGCCGAGGGTGTAACCCCAGGCCCGATCAAACTCGGCATGCGCCTTGGGCCGGGTAGGATCATCAAAACCTTGATAGCGCGTCGCAGCCAATGGCAGTGACCACTGCTTCTCGTACATCGGGTGCTTGGGCGCACGAGAGGACTGCATCATCAGCCGTCCATTGTCCTGCACCTGCTCGGCGGCCTGGTCGGTATTGAAGTACATGATGTCGTGAGGATTCACCAGGCTGACGAATAACGACCAAGGCTTGCCTGCATCAGCCAGTTCTTTGCCAGTGCCGCGCAGCCAGGAAATCGCGCTGCCGGCGATCATGTGGTCGTTCTTGTAACCGCCCAGGGTGTGGGTCAGCACATCACCAGGCCAGATGAAATCCGAAAAGCCGTAAGCCTCCATCTCATGAGTGAATAGCCGTTCAGGAGCAGCGGTTTCGAACGCGCGATTCAGGTGCCACTTGCCCTTGTAGGCGGTGTAGTAACCCTGCTTGCGCAGCATGTGGCCGATGGTCGGTGTGCTGGTGGAAAGCGGCTTGACGTAGGGCATGTCGACGTTCTCAAACATGCCGTTGTCCGCTGTCTGTAAACCGGTTAGCAGCACCGCACGCGAACTCGTACACATGACCGCCGGGCAATAGTGGTTATTAAACGTGGTTCCACTGTCCATCAGGCGCTGATGCGCACTGAGTGCCAGGTCCTCGTGAAGCGTTCGCGAAAACCGCTCCTGGTCGGTGAAGATGAAAAGCAAATTTGGACTACCCGTGCGCTTGCCTGCAACAGGCGTTGCCCTGGGGCGTGTAGCGGTTGTGCTACTGGCCTGCGCAGCGGGCGGTAGCACTGAGGCTGCCAGGGCCACCCCCGCAATACCCAGAAAACTCCGCCGAGAAACGCCACCCTCTTCCTGGGGCTGATCTTGCTTGTCGTCTGCCACGATTTTTCTCCTGCTCTGACTGGGTAATATCCGGAGGCACTCAGCTGCAAAATTGAACTGTTTGTCATTTTGAATATTTAGTTCAAATTGAATATCTGACAATCCCCCACCCACAAGCACTGTCAGTGCTTGATGTGATTTATGTGAGAATGAAAATACTGAAAATCCAAGAACAATCACCGCAAATAGCGGCTATTTGTAAGCAAAAACAGGCAAGTCAGCAGATCGGAAAATGAAACGGCAAGGTGGTCGCAGAGGCATATTTCCCGACGAATGGTTTGCCTGCGTGAGCTGGGGTGCAGGTGTTCAAGCCAGCTGTAACCACGACAGACAGCATGCGCTGCAAGGTGACGGGAAAATGATTGCCCTGCCTATGAGTGCGCTTGAGGCCGACCAGGTAAGGCTTATGTGGATTCCCGCCGCCACGTTTAGCCTCGAGTAGGCGCAGGCGATAGACAGCTTCTAGCGACTGCAGCCAATCATGCATTTAGCTATCGCCCGTCCTGCTGCTGTCGCGGTAAAGCCAAACTCGAGGCACAAGAACTTTTATGCGCAACTGCGCTGACCGCAGCTGACCCGCTAATCCCGTTTTTGATAAGCCCGCTTATTGACTGGCACCAAGGTGCTTCTGCGCCTCACGCAGCGTCAGCGCGGAGAATTGCTCAGCGTTATGCCGTAGAAAGCGACTCATCACCTGCGGGTTCCAGCGGGCGTAGTCGCGTAACGCCCAACCGATGGCTTTGCTGATAAACACGTTCTTCTCACCGGCCAAGTGTTGCGCATAAGTAAACAGGCGCTCGGCGTCGGTATCCAGGCGCCAGCCGAGCTGATGGAGCATGGCGGCACGACGAACCCACAGATCGGCGTCAGTAATCCACTGATCCATCGTTGCCTGTGCCACCGCTGTTGTTGCCCGTTCCGCACGGACAATCAGGCCGATAACCGCACTGAGCCCATCGACGGTTTCCCACCAGGCATCACGTTGCAGAAGCTGACGAATCGCCGGTAAATCTGCGCTGCGCAAAAGCCGGTGCTGCTGCCTGAGCAGGTCAATCGCGGTGTAGCGGTACTCACGCTCTGGCTGGCACCACAACAGCTGTGCAGCGGCCAGCACCTCGGCGCTGCAATCCCAGCGCACCTTGCCCAGCCGTTTGACAGCAGCTCTGCGCACAGGCGCAGGCAAGCTGAGAAAGGCGAACTGATCCAGCAGGTAGGCACGCATCTTCACCGCGCTGGCGGCATTGGCCAGCGGCCGCAGTGCCTGCTCGATGGCGGCCAGATAAAGGTCGGGGCTGGTCATGCACTCAGTCCGGAAAGCGCTCGATATGCGCCTCGCCATTGCGGCCGTAGTAGCTCACATGGCGACCCTGCAACCAGACCATATAGCCAATGCAGCCGGCGGCTTGCGAACGGCGCTTGAATTCCGGGTAGAGCACTTCGCCCTGCTGCGCCGCGCGGATCGCGGCCTGGATATCCGGGGCGGAAAACGCCCGAGCAATCCCCGCCTGCGGTGCAACCATATCAAGGCTGTAGGTTTGCCCATTGGGCAGGTAGTAGGTGGTGCGGCAGGCGCGGTAATCCACCCAGTAGGACTCCACGCCAGCACTGAGCAAGGCCTCCACAACCTGACCAAAATGGATACTGTCCTCGTTCGAACGGCTGAAGGTGATCTGGATAATGGACTCAATCGCACTGTTCATCGCGGCTCCGGCATTACAGGCTCAGTTGATCGGGACTTGCGTGAGGTTCTGGCGCAGCACAATGTCCTGCATCAGGGACATCATCTCTGCACGTTGAGCGTCGCTCAGGTGGCCAAAGAACAGCTGGTCATTCTCATCCGCCAACGCCGCCAGTTTGGGCACCAGGCTATTGCCGGCGGCGGTCAGCAACAGGCGCTGCTCCCTGGCGCGGTCTTCGGCCAGCGGGCGTTCGGCCAGGCCTTTACCCTGCAGCTTGGTGACGACCTTGGAGGCGGCCCCTTTGGTCATGCCCAGGGCAGTAATCAACTCGGCATGGGTGGTGTGCGCGCGCTCATACAAGGTGCGCAGGGCAACCCATTCGGACAGGGTGATGTCGTGCTGCTCCAGTTGCTTTTCAAATCGAGCGGATACCTGGTTGGAAACAAAACGCAGCCAGAAGCCAAGGTGGGCATCCAGCGGGCTGACAGTCAGTGGGGGCGACTTCTTCATTTTGGTTTCCCTGGAAACAAACTGATAGGAGTTTGTTTCCAGGGAAACCTGATGTCAAGCGCGGTAAACATCCAATCAGGGTTCGACTGACGCATGCAGCATCACGACCGTGGGTCGTATCCACAGGGGAAGCACAGCGCTCAGGGTTTTATATAGCGCTGCACAATCCGCGCATAACGGCCATCCACCACCAGTTCACGCAGCGCATCGGCATAGGCCTGGGCAAAATCAGGCGCGATTGAGCGCTTGCTGAAAGCAATCTCTGCAGCGTCACTGGACACCACTACGGCCGTAGGCTTGATCCGCTCGCTGAGGCCCAGCTGCTGGATTTCATAGGCACCGGTGTTTTCGTCGGCAATCACCCCATCGATACGGCCCTTGCCGACCATGCGCCAGAGGTTGCTGCGATTGGCCACCTGCACCACCCGCGCGGCAAAAGCAGGATCACCCATCAGTTGTTCGTAGTCTGCGCCATAGGCCACGTTGATCTGTGCGCCCAGACGAAATTCACTGTGCTGCAACTCCAGCAGCTGGGTGATGGGCCAGCGCTGCAGTGCTGGGGCATGCATAAACAGAATATTGCGCGAGGGTGGCAGCACCGGGCCGGAAAAATGCGCATAGACCTCGCGCTCTGGCCGGCGGAAGGCGCCAGGCAAAATATCCAGGCGGCCCATCTCCAGCTCCTTGAGCGCCCGCGCCCAGGGCAGTTTGCGCAGTTTGATCTGGCAGCCCAAACGGGCCAGCGCCGCACGGTTGATTTCAACGTCGATGCCCACCACCGCGCCATCCGCCGTCTGCATGCTGAACGGCGGGTCATCGTCCCAGCGCAGGGTTTTCTCACAGGCAGCTGCCGCCAGCCCCGACCAACAGGCCAGCAGCAACAGAACAAGCGATAAGCGGAGAGGCAGTAAGGGCGAGCGGCGGATATCGACTGCAATCAAGATCATCACTCACGCGGGCTCGATGGGATGTCAGCTGAGTCTAGCAGTACCACCCCGTGATCAAGTAAGCCGGCGAGCCGCCAATATGGCGCAACTCGCTTAGGCCTCGACGCTACTCCACTGTTTGCTCAGGCGTTTGTCGGAGACCGGCAGTTTGGTGCCCAGTTGCTGGGCGAACAGCGACACGCGGTACTCCTCCAGCAGCCAGCGGTACAGCACCAGCTGCGGGTCGCGTTTGCCTTCCTGGCTGTGTTTGCCCAGGCGCGCCTGGTACTGCTCCCAGTAACCCGCCAGCTCGACGCTCCACACGCGGTCACGTTGCACCTGGCCGCCGATCTTGTCCAGGCGCTGCTCGATGGCCTTGAGGTAGCGCGGCACTTCCTTAAGCCACTGGACCGGGGTTTCGCGGACAAAGCCGGGATACACCAGATTGCTCAACTGCAGCTTGATGTCGTTCAGTGCCATGGCCTGGGCCAGGTCGATCTTGCCTTTGAAGCGCTTCTGCAGGCCATGCCAGAGTTTGAGAATCTCCAGGGTCAGTTTGGCCAACCGCTCAGCATGACTGGTCCAGTCGCCGCGCTTACGCTCGGCCAGGGCCGCCAGGCCAGCACCATCACGCGGCAGTGGCTCGCTGCCTTCGAGGATGCAGCTGTCGAGGCTGGCCAGCAGAATATCTTCAACCAGCGCATCGACTCGGCCCATGTCGCGATAGAGCAGCGCCAGTTCGGTCAGCCCCGGCAACTTGCCGCGCAGAAACTTGGCCTGCTCGCTCAGTTGCTGCAGCAGCAAGCGCTGCAGCGCACGGCGGTGTTGGAACTCGGCTTCGGCCAGGGTCGGGAAGCGCCCTTCCTTGACCACACCCGCCTCCTCCACCAGCGCCGGGTAGACGGTCATGGACAGGCCGGCGACCTGTTGCTGGGTCTTCGCAGCCACTTCACTAAAGGCCTTGGCCTCCACCGGCTGCTGGCTCTTGGCGCTCTGTGGCAGGGCCAGGCCGGCCTGGGTCGCCTCGCTAAAGCGCGCGGTCAGTTCACTCAGGTCGCGGCCTTCGCCCAGGGGTTTACCCTGGTTGTCGACCACTTCGATATTCATCCGTAGATGGCCTTCAAGCTGCGCGGCAGATTCGGCCCAGGCTTCCTCGCTGACCCGCGTGCCGGTCATACGCGTCAGCTCGCGGCCGAGTGCCTCGGGCAGGCTGCCGTCGGCAAAGCTGATCTTGCTCAGCGCAGCGCCGACAAAATCCGGCACCGGTACAAAGTTCTTGCGCAGCGCCTTAGGCAGGCCGCGCACCAGGGCCATGCACTTGGCTTCCAACAGGCCTGGCACCAGCCACTCCAGACGCTCGGGCGGCAGTTGCGGCAACAGCGGCGCGGGCACGCGCAGGGTCACGCCGTCGCGCGGGTGGTTGGGCTCGAAGTGATACGACAGCGGCAGGGTCAGTTCGCCCAGGCGCAGGGTGTCCGGGTACTGGGCGGCAGTGACTTCGGAGGCCGAGCGGGCGAGCACATCTTCTTCGCGCATCAGCAACAGCTGCGGATTCTTCGCGCTTTCCGTCTTGTACCAGCTGTCGAAGGTGGCGCTCTGGTAGATGTTCGCCGGCAGGCGCGCCTCGTAGTAGGCGAACAGGGTTTCCTCGTCAGCGAGAATGTCGCGACGACGTGCCTTGGCTTCCAGTTCGTCGAGTTTTTCCAGCAGCTGGCGGTTGGCCGTCAGGCACTTGGCGCGGCTGTGCATTTCACCGCCTACTAGCCCTTCGCGGATAAAAAGCTCGCGCGAGGCTACAGAATCAATTGGACCAAAATGCACCGCACGGCGGCCGACCACGATCAGGCCGTAGAGGCTGATCTGTTCATAGGCCACCACTTGGCCGCGCTTCTTCTCCCAGTGCGGCTCCAGATGGTTTTTCTTGATCAGATGGCCGGCCAGCGGCTCGATCCAGTCCGGCTCAATCTTGGCGACCATGCGCGCAAACAGTTTGGTGGTTTCCACCAGTTCGGCGGCCATCAGCCAGCTGGGTTTCTTGCGACCGATCACCGAGGACGGATGCACCCAGAAGCGCCGCTGACGGGCGCCGAGGTAGTCACCGTCTTCGGTCTTCTGGCCGATCTGGCTGAGCAGGCCAGCGAGAATCGCCTTATGCACTGCGGCGTAGCCTTTGGCGCGCTGGGCGGCTTGGTCTTTTTCGGCCAGCTCTTTTTCTTTCTGCACAGCGGAGTGCGGTGGTGCGGCATTGCGGCGATCCTGAGTAGCCGGCGTCTGCTCGTTAGCCCGCGGTGCGTTTTTACCGGCATCGCTGGCCGGTTTGCCAAGCTGCAAATCACGGGTAATCAGCACCAGCTGTCGGTGCGCGTCGCGCCATTCGCGCAGGCGCAAATAATTCAGGAAGTTCTTCCGGCACCAGCTGCGCAGCGCGCTGGAACCCAGCGCCTGGCGCTGTTCTTCAAAGCCGCGCCAGAGGTTGATCAGCGCGGCAAAGTCGGAGTCCACATCCTTCCACTGCGCATGGGCCTGGTCCGCGGCCTGCTGGCGGTCGGACGGCCGCTCGCGCACATCCTGCACCGACAAGGCGCTGGCGATAATCAGGATTTCCTCAAGGCTGCCTTGCTTGGCCCCTTCGAGCACCATCCGACCCAGGCGCGGGTCCACCGGCAGGCGCGCCAACTGGCGGCCCAGCGGCGTCAGTTGCCCTTCGCGGCTGACCGCCGAGAGCTCCTGCAGCAGGTTGAAGCCGTCACTGATGGCCTTGCCATCCGGCGGTTCGATAAAGGGGAACGCATCAATTTCGCCGAGGCGCAGATGGAGCATCTGCAGAATCACCGCAGCGAGGTTGGTACGCAGGATTTCCGGGGCGGTAAAAGCCGGTCGGCCGTTGAAATCGTCCTCGCTGTACAAACGAATGCAGATGCCCGGCTCGACCCGCCCGCAACGGCCCTTGCGCTGGTTGGCGCTGGCCTGGCTGATGGCCTCGATGGGCAGACGCTGCACCTTGGCGCGGTAGCTGTAACGGCTGATGCGCGCCGTACCGGAGTCGATCACATAACGGATGCCCGGCACGGTCAGCGAGGTTTCGGCGACGTTGGTGGCGAGCACGATCTTGCGTGCGCCCATGGGGGCGAAAATCTTCTGCTGCTCGGCCGGGGTCAGGCGCGCATACAGCGGCAGCACTTCGGTCAGGCGCAGGTTGGCCTTGCGCAGCACCTCGGCGGCGTCGCGAATCTCGCGTTCACCGGGCAGGAACACCAGCACATCGCCAGGGCGCTTGCCTTCGCTCTTCTCGAACGCGCTGATTTCATCCAGGGTGGCGAGAATCGCCTGATCCACCGAAAGGTCTTCTTCGACGCGGTTGCCGTCTTCGTCCTGCTCAGCCGCCAGCGGCCGGTACCAGGTCTCCACCGGGAAGGTGCGGCCCGACACCTCGACAATCGGCGCGCCGCCAAAGTGCTCGGAGAAGCGCTGCAGGTCGATGGTCGCCGAGGTGATGATCAGCTTGAGGTCAGGGCGGCGCACCAGCAGGGTTTTCAGAAAGCCCAGCAGAAAGTCGATGTTCAGGCTGCGTTCGTGGGCTTCGTCGACGATGATCGTGTCGTACTTTTCCAGGTAACGGTCGTGCTGGGTTTCGGCCAGCAGGATACCGTCGGTCATCAACTTGATCAGGCTGCGCTCGTTGCTCTGGTCCTCGAAGCGCACCTGATAGCCGACCAGCTCGCCCAGCGGCGTGCCGATTTCTTCCGCTACTCGGGTAGCCACGCTGCGCGCGGCCAAGCGGCGCGGCTGGGTGTGGCCGATCAGCCCGTGCACGCCACGGCCCAGCTCCAGACAGATTTTCGGCAACTGGGTGGTTTTGCCCGATCCGGTTTCCCCGGCGATCACCACCACCTGATGCCCGGCGATGGCGGCTTTGATTTCATCGCGCTTGGCGGCAATTGGCAGCGCGTCATCGTAGCGCAGGGTCGGCACGCTCAAACGTCGCGCCTCGACTTTGGCCTTGGACGCCTCGAAACGCTGCAGCCACTGCGCCAGCTTGGCTTCATCAACCGGCGTTTGCTTGCGCAGCTCAAACAATTGACGGCGCAGGCGATGACGATCGCCCAGCAGGGTCTGGTCGAGGTTTTTCAACAGTTGATCAAAAGCAGGCGTGGCGTCGGTCATCGAGTAATCGCGGGGTGGGGTCAAGGGGAAGAACAGGAAGGCGGCGATTGTCGCATTTTTGCCTGGGGGAAAACGACCGAAGGGCAGAAAGCAAAAAGCCCATCGGTGATGGGCTTTTCTACTGCGGGAGTGGACTTAAACGGCGGACACGTCGTCAGCCTGCAAGCCCTTCTGCCCCTGGGTCACGGCGAACTCGACCTTCTGCCCTTCGAGCAGAGTGCGATGGCCTTCGCCACGGATCGCACGGAAATGCACGAACACGTCCGCGCCGCTCTCGCGCTGAATAAAGCCATAACCCTTGGAATCATTGAACCACTTGACGGTGCCTGTCTCGCGCTCAGCCATTACCTGTATCTCCAGCGTGCAGTTTTTATTGTGTGGTGCGGCCTGCAGGCGAGTGCCCGGCCATCACCGAAGGCCGAGTATAAAACAGCGTTTATGACTGAAAAGCACTTTTTGCAGGAAGGCTGCAGGCCATACAGGACAAGCTATGCAGCGA
Organism: Pseudomonas cimarronensis; assembly: GCF_049331905.1. Lineage (GTDB taxonomy): Bacteria > Pseudomonadota > Gammaproteobacteria > Pseudomonadales > Pseudomonadaceae > Aquipseudomonas. The sequence continues at coordinate 3,644,832 of NZ_CP186283.1, forward strand.
TATTCGCGGAGCAGAATAATCGACCTAGGATGGGTTAGCCGCGCAGCGGCGTAACCCATCACCACGGGCCAAGGTAAAAGCCAGTTAGTCGCGCTCAGACCACATCACGCCACCGGTGGCCCAGTCACCTTTTTTCACTTCCTCGAAGATCACATCCACTGCGCTGGCATCGCAGCCAAGCACCTTGGTCGACGCGTCGGTCAGGGCCTTGGCGTACTCGCGTTTGATCTCATCACTGCGGCCTTCGAATATTTTGACCAGGAGGGTAGGCATCTAATTAATCCTCAAGACTGAGTTAACAGGACTGCTTAGATCGGTCACGGCGATCCGCTTGGCGCATTAGGCGCGGGGGCATTATCTGACCGGCAGGACAGAAACACAAAGGGCCGCGTCAAGCGGCCCTTTGCAGGTACAGGCGGGATCAGCCGTGACGGCGCCGACGCCACAACCACAGCGCCAGCACGCCGAGGGTCAGCACCAGCGGCACCAGGGCGATATTGAGGAACTTGAGCGTGCTGCCCAGGGCCTCGATATCGGCATTCAGCTGGTAACGCACGTCGCGCAGCTCCTTGCGGATCGCCAGCTTCTGCTGCACGAACTGCTGCACCGCCGCCTGTTGCTCGGGCGTCAGCTCCAGGGCTTTGCTGGGGTCATCGCTCTGCTGCAGGGCAGCGAGCTTCTGCTCGGTATCGGCCAGTTGATTTTGCAGGGCTTGTTCCTTCTCACGGAACTTGACCTCGGCCTCACGCTGAATAGCGTCCACCACCTCGAACGGCCGGGTAAAGCGACCGCGCGAACGTACGCTGATCAGCGCTTCGGAGCCGGCCAGGTTATCCAGGGCGTTGATCGCGAAACCGGCGTTGTCCGCCCAGGGCTGCGGAATGCGCTGACCGAAGAAGTCCTGCACCTGAACCCACATGCGGTCGGTGAGCATGTCGGTGTCGGCGACGACGATCACGTTGATATTGTCAGCCTGCTTGAGGCCATCCTTCTGCCCTTCGATCCCCTCAGGGAAAGCCGTTTGCGCCGGGCCGCTGATACGCGCGGCCAGGGTGTAACGCTCACCGGTGGGCTTGAGTTCGCGGATCAGCTCTTCCGGGTTGGCCAGCATGCCGAAGCGTTTGACATCAAACGGCATGGCGTATTGCGAGCTGCGAATCAGCGGGATGAACTGGGTTTTTGCACCGTCCAGCGGCTCCAGCATGCCGGCGGTGGCCACCGTGATGGTTTCCAGCGAGGCGGTGCTGATGTCGTCCTTGTCCAGGGCGTTTTTCGGCAGGCTCAGCCAGGCGGCATGACGCACCGGCCGCTGGCCCTGCCCCATGCTCACCGACATGGCGTAGGAGCCGTCGCCCAGCACCTGATCCGGCACCATACGCAGGCCCCAGGCCTTGAACAGCGCGGGCAGGTCGGAGGCTTTGTCGATAACCATCTCGCCGGGCATTTCGGCCTGGGTATCGGCCTCGCTGAACGGGTCGACAAAGGTCAGCAACTTGCCGCCGCGCAGGACGAACTGGTCAATCGCATACAGGGTCTGCTCGGGCAGCTGCTTGGGGTGAATCAGCAGCAGCACCGAGACCTTTTCCGGGATCAGGTCGACATCGCGCTTGAGACTTTCGATCTGGAACAGCTGACGGATTTCCTCGATCAGCATCCAGGCCGGTGTCGGCTGGCGTGCGGCCATGTCGAAACCGCCGTTGACCTGCAAGCCAGACAACACGCCGACCACCGGCCGCTCGGGCTTGGCCAGGCTTTGCACCAGGCGGCTGAGTTCGTATTCAAGGAACTCTTCCTGATCCAGGGCGAAGAACGGGATCACCTGGGTCTGGCCTTCGGCATTTTTGCCGGCCAGGCCGAAGTAGATCGAGTCGCCGCCCTGCTGCAGCGGAATGCCCTGCAGACCAAATTCGGCGGCTTTGTCTTCGTCCTCGGAGAACGGTGCCGGGTCGATGATCGTCAGCTTGAGTTTGCCATCCGCCTCACGCTGGTAGGCCTTGAGCATTTCCTCAACACGCTTGGCGTAGGTGCGCAGCGCCGGCAGGTCCTTGGTGGCGGTGTCGGAATAGAAGAAGTTCAGCTCCACCGGCTCGTCCAGCTCGGCAAGAATCTGCTCGGTGCCGCTGGAAAGGGTGTAGAGCTTCTGCTCGGTCAGATCCAGACGCACGCCACTGAGGCTGACGCTGGAGAACAGGTTGAAGGCGAGAAACGCCAGGGCAATGAGTGCAAGCCCGGCGCTGGAAACCATCAGCTTTTTCATGGGCGGCCTCAGTCAGCTTTCTTCAGGTCGATTACCACCGCCGTCGCTGCCAACCAGGCGGCAATCAGGGTGAGGAAATACAGCAGGTCGCGCAGGTCGATCACGCCCTTGCTGATCGCATCGAAACGGGTCAGGAAGCTCAGCGAAGCCACGGCATCCACCAGCCATTGTGGCGCCCAGCCACTGAAACCGTCGAGCACCATGGGGAAGCCACTGACGATAAACAGGAAGCACACGCTGACGGCCAGAATAAAGGCGATCACCTGGTTCTTCGCCAGGGCCGACATGCACGAGCCAATCGCCAGGTAGGCGCCGGCCAGCAGCCAGCTGCCGATGTAACCGGTGATGATCGCGCCATTATCCGGCTCACCCAGGTAATTGACGGTGATCACCATCGGGAAGGTCAGCAGCAGCGCCAGACCGGCAAAGGCCCAGGCGGCGAGGAACTTACCGGTGACCGCATCGAAACGGGTGATCGGCAGGGTCATCAGCAGCTCGATGGTGCCACTCTTGCGCTCCTCGGCCCACAGGCGCATGGCAATCGCCGGCACCAAAAACAGGTACAGCCAGGGGTGGAAATTGAAGAACGGCGCGAGGTTGGCCTGGCCGCTCTCGAAGAAACCACCGAGGTAGAAAGTGAACACCCCGGACAACACCAGGAAGATCAGGATAAATACATAGGCCAGCGGCGTGGCGAAGTAGCTCGCCAGCTCGCGTTTGAAGACCACCGACAGCTGACTCATACCACCTCCCCACGGGTCAGGCTGCGGAACACTTCGTCCAGCCGCCCGCGTTCGACATTCAATTCCTTGACCTGCCAACCGCGCTCGGCGATCAGCGCATTGACCTGCGGGAAGATCACTTCACCCGGTTTGGCCAGGATGCTCAAGCTGTGTTCCAGGGTATTTTCTTCCACCCCGGCCACGCCCGGCAGCGCAGCCAGTGCGGCTTGGTCCAGCGGCTCGGCAGCCACCAGGGTGACGGCCTGGTGATAGCGCGAGCGGCTTTCCAGCTCCAGCGGCGTGCCATCGGCCAGTAGCTTGCCGTGGGCGATCACCACCGCGCGGGTGCACACAGCGGAGACTTCTTCAAGGATATGGGTGGAGATGATCACGATCTTGTCGTGGGCCAGGCTCTGGATAAGCTTGCGTACCTGATGCTTCTGATTCGGGTCGAGGCCATCGGTGGGCTCATCGAGAATAAGCACCTTGGGGTCATGCAGAATCGCCTGGGCCAGACCGACGCGACGTTTGAAGCCTTTCGACAGGGTTTCGATCGACTGTTCCAGCACGGCGTCCAACTCGACCTGAGCCACCGCGTTGGCCACCCGCTCACGTTTCTCGGCGCCCTTGAAACCGCGCACCTCGGCGATAAATTCGAGGAAACTGCGCACCGTCATATCGCCGTAGCACGGCGCACCTTCAGGCAGATAACCGATCTGCTGCTGAGCCTTGAGAGTGTCTTTCTGGATATCGAAACCGAGGATGCTGGCACTGCCTGAGGTCGGCGCCAGAAAGCCGGTGAGCATCTTCATGGTGGTGGATTTGCCGGCGCCGTTGGGGCCGAGAAAGCCCAGCACTTCACCGGGCTGAACGCTGAAGGACAGGTCGTCCACCGCGGTGTGCTGCGCGAAACGCTTGGTTAGATTTTTTATTTCGATCATGGCCTCTCACCGTTGCGGTAACAGGCCCTGCTTACAGCCGGGCAGGCGCAAGCCGGGCGCGCTTAAATGCCGGGGGAATATAAGGAGTCACGCGCAGGCAGCGCAAGCGAAGAACCGGCGGGTCATGTATCTGTTCGCTACAGCGCTGCTCGCCCACGCGAGCAGCGCTGGAAGAGCTAGAGATTAGAGGGTGCCGCGCAGGGCTTTCTCGAACAGCTGGCTGTATTGCGCAGCGGTAAAGGCAATCGGGTTGGTGCCGGCGGATGGGTCAACCTCGGCCATCTGCCCGACCTGTTCGATGCGCGCATCATCAATGCCGATCTCGCCGAGGCTATGCGGGATACCGACCTGCTCACGCAGCGTCATCACCCACTCAAGTACGCCCGTAAAACCGGGCTTAGCCAGGTTCAGGTAGCGCGCCATTTTCTCCATCTGCGGCTCGATACGTTCGCGGTTGGCCACCAGCACATAGGGCATCAGCACCGCGTTGAGCAGGCCGTGGTGGGCGTCGTACAGCGCGCCCAGCGGATGGGCCAGGGCGTGCATGGCACCCAGACCGCGCTGGAATGCGGTGGCGCCCATGCTGGAGGCCACCAGCATCTGCAAGCGCGCTTCAACATCACTGCCCTGCGCCACCGCGCGCGGCAGATACTGCTGCACCAGGCGCATGCCTTCCAGGGCGATGCCCTCGGCCATGGGGTGGAACAGCGGTGAACAGAAGGCTTCCAGGTTGTGCGACAGCGCATCCATACCAGTGGCGGCAGTGATCTTGGCCGGCAGGCCGAGGGTCAGCTCCGGGTCGAGGATCACCAGCGCCGGCAGCATGCGTGCGTGGAAGATGATGCGTTTGATATGTGCGGCATCATCGGTGATTACCGAGGCGCGACCGACCTCCGAGCCGGTGCCGGCGGTCGTCGGCACCGCCACCACCGGTGCCATGCCGGCAACATTGACGCGGTTGCAGTTGTCGCCGATGTCCTCGAAATCCCACAACGGTCGATCCTGGCCAACCATCAGGGCGATGGCCTTGCCGGCATCCAGCGCCGAACCGCCGCCAAAGGCGATCACCCCGTCATGCTTGCCGACCTTGAACGCGGCCACCCCGTCCATCACGTTCTGCCCGGTGGGGTTGCCCTTGATGCCATGGAACAACCCGGCCTTGAGGCCATCATCGCGGCAGTGCAACAGCGCGCGGTCGATCATCGGCAAGGCGGCCAGGCCAGGGTCGGTGACCAGCAGCGGTGCGCTCATGCCCAGTTGCCGGCAGGCCGCCGCCAGCTCGTTGATGCGGCCCACGCCGACGCGCACCGAGGTCGGGTAATTCCAGTTCATGCGGTAGTGATTCAGGTCCATGGCGCGCCTCACAGCTGAGTTTTGAAGTGGAAGGATTTCGGCCGGGTGACGTGCTCGAAGCCGACGCTGGACAGGGTGCAGCCGCGCCCGGAGTTCTTCACCCCGGTCCAGGCCAGTGCCGGGTCGAGATAGTCGCAGCGGTTGAGAAACACCGTGCCCGCCTCTACCCGCTCGGCCAGGGACATGGCGGCATCCACGTCACGGCTGAAGATCGCGGCCGTCAGGCCAAACTCGCTGTCGTTCATCAGCGCCAGGGCTTCTTCGTCATCCTTGACCTTCTGGATGCCCACCACGGGACCGAAGGATTCTTCGGTCATCACCCGCATACCGTGGTGCACATTGGTCAGCACCTGCGGCGCCAGGTACTGGGAGCCGGGGTGGTCCAGGGCAAAGTCGGCCGGCACCAGGTGCGCGGTGGCGCCCTGCTCGATGGCATCGTGAATCTGCCCGCGGACGAAATCCGCCGCCTCGGCACGCACCAAAGGGCCGAGTGTGGTGTCCGGGTCATCGGAACGACCTAGCTTGTATTGTTTGACCAGCGCCACCGCCTGCTCGACGAAGGTGTCATACAGCGATTCGTGCACATAGATGCGCTCGATACCGCAGCAGGATTGCCCGGAGTTGAAGAACGCGCCGTCTATTGTGGTTTCCACCGCGTGGGCCAGGTCGGCGTCGGCGCGCACATAGGCCGGGTCCTTGCCGCCCAACTCCAGGCCGATGCTGAGAAAGCGCCCCACCGCCACCCGTTCGACCATGGTGCCGCCGGGTACCGAACCGGTGAAGGCCACATGGGCAATGGTCGGTGCCTGGATCAGCGCCTCGGTTTCACCGTGGCTCAGGTGCAGGTACTGGAACACCCCGTCCGGCAAGCCGGCCTCGCTGAAGGCTTCGACCATGCGCTCGGCACACAGCGGGGTTTGCGCGGAGTGCTTGAGCAGCACCGCATTGCCGGCCAGCAGCGCCGGCATCACCGCGTTTACCGCCGTCAGGTAGGGATAGTTCCAGGGCGCGATCACCAGCGCCACACCCAGCGGTTCACGGCGGATAAAACGGATAAATCCGGGCTTTTCCGGCACCTGGATATCGGCCAGGGCCTGCTCGGCGATATCCGCCATATAGCTGGCACGTTCGACAAAGCCGCGCACTTCGCCTGCGGCATAGCGGATCGGCCGGCCCATCATCCAGCACAGCTCTTCAGCCAGCTGGGTTTCCTTGGCGGCGAACGCAGCAATCGCCTTACGGCCGATGGCGATACGTTCAGCCAGCGGGGTGGTCTTCCAGTCCTGCTGCGCCAACTCAGCCTTGGCCAGAGCCGCCTGAATCTCCGGGTTGGAGGCCAGATGGCGCTCGACATACACCGAGCCATCGATGGGGGAAATGCATTGCAGTTTGCTCATTGAAAAGACTCCATAAGCCCAATCAGCCGGGGCTGCGCGCTAGATAATTTCGAAGTAGCGATCCAGTTCCCAGTCGCTGACATGCCGGCGGTATTCGCGCTCTTCCCATTCGCGGCTGGCGGCGAAGTGCTCGACAAACTCATCGCCAAACAGCTCCCGCGCCGCTGTCGACCCCTTCAGCCGTTGCGCCGCATCCCACAGGGTGCGCGGCAGGGCCAGCTCTTCCGGGTGCTTCATGGCGTAGGCATTCCCCACCACCGGCTCGGTGGGTTCCCACTGCTGCATCACACCGTACAGACCGGAGCCGAGGGCCACCGAGAGGGCCAGAAACGGATTGCCGTCGGCCGCACCGAGGCGATATTCCTGACGCTGGGATTTGTCGCTGCCGGGAATGACGCGCAGTGCGGCGGTGCGGTTCTCCACTCCCCAGGTGGCATCGGTGGGCGCCCAGAAGCCGGGAATCAGCCGGCGGTAGCTGTTCAGCGTGGGCGCCACCATGCACAGGAATTCCGGCATCAGGCGCTGCTGGCCAGCCAGAAAGTGGCGCTGAATCTTGCTCATGTTGTGCGCCTGGCTCGGGTCATAGAACGCCGACTTGCCGCTGGCCAGATCACGCAGCGACACGTGGATATGCCCACTCTGCCCCGGATACTTGCCCGACCACTTGGCCATAAAGGTGGCCATCAGACCGTTGCGCTGGGCCAGCACCTTCATAAAAGTCTTGAACAACGCGCCCTTGTCGGCGGCGGCTTCGGCGCGGTCGTAGGCAATGGCCGCCTCCAGCACACCGGGGCCGGTTTCGGTGTGCAGGCCTTCGATGGGAAAATCCATGCGCTCGGCCATTTCCAGAATCTCGTGGTACAGCTCGGCGTGCACCGAGTTGCGGATCATCGAGTAGCCAAACCAGTCCGGGGTAAACGGCTTGAGGTTGCGAAAGCCCTTCTCGCGCGCCGACTCGGGGGTTTCATCGAACATGAAGAACTCATATTCCAGCGCCGCGAACGCATCAAAGCCCATGGCCTTGCTGCGCTCGACCACCCGCCGCAGGGTGCCGCGTGGGCAGACTTTTTCCGCCGCCTCGGCAAACTCGCAGATAAACAGCAGCATGCCGTTCTCGAAGGGCAACTCACGGCAGGTATGCGGCAGCACGCGCACCGGGGCATCGGGGTAACCGGTGTGCCAGCCGGTGTACTGGGCGTTGTCGTAGAGCTGGTCCTTCACGTCCCAGCCAAGCACCACATCGCAGAAGGCAAAGCCGCTGTCGAGGGCAGAGAAGAATTTGCTGCGGCTGAGGTATTTGCCACGCATCACGCCATCGTTATCGAACACCCCGACCTTGATATGGCTAAGGCCGCGCTCTTCGACAATACGCTTGGCATCCTGAACGGTTTTCACGTCTCGCGGATTGAGCATAAATGCACCTGTCTATTGTTGTTATGGCCGACATCCGGTGTCAGTCCTGCAGGCAACAACAGCGTCTCAAGCGCATCCCCACAACCACCACACAACGCGCCCTGACTACTAACCAACACCTGTTAGAACACCCGGCAAAAAGCTCCATCAGTGTGGTACAGGTTTGCCAAGTTGGCTGGGCAATTAGGCAAAACAACCGGCAAGCGTTGCAGCACAGGTGACGGCAGACACTGCTCTGCTGTAAAAGCACAGACCACCGCCCGCCGAACACCTGGCTGCATGCGCCAAGTGGCTGCCAGAAGCCATACCGGAGACTGCTTGAACCCGATGCCCCGCCCCCAGCCAGCGCCCGGCCAGACTCGGAATCGCGCAGCAGTTGCCGCCGCCCTGGTACTGACCCTCGCTACCTGGCTTGCGCCTACGGCCTGTTTGGCACGTGACTGGCTGATCTACACCCACAGCCTGGATAACCAGGCCGTGCTGATCGACGGCCAGTTACGCGGCCGCGAACATGCCGGCAAGCGGGCGTTCTTTCTGGAGCTGGTGCGCGAGCTGCTGACTGATATGGCCAAGCCGCTGGCAATCCAGGAAGTGCCCTTGGCGCGTGGGCTGGCGCAACTGCAACAGCGTGACGATGTGGTGCTCTTCAACCTTGGCAAAACCCCGGAGCGCCTGCCGCTGGCGCACTGGGTCGGGCCCATCTGGGAAGAGACCGACTGGCTCTACGAGAACAGCCAACGACCCACTGGTATCCACAAACTGGAAGATGCCAAGAACCTCTCGGTGTGCGTGCTCAACGGCAGCTCCCATGACGAACGCCTTACGGCCATGGCGTTCACCCAGCTAAAACGCAACAACGCCTACAGCACCTGCTTCGGCATGCTCGCAGCCGGCCGGGTTGCGCTGGTTGCCTCGGCCGACTCCGGGCTGGCGCACAGGCTGAACGAGGCTGGCGTCGCGGCTGACAGGGTACGCCCGAGCGCCGTGCAACTGGGCCGCGACGAAGGCTTTATCGCCCTGTCACGTGGGATGCCGGAGCAGGATATCGCGCGCTGGCGCGCTGCCTTGTTGCACGTGCAGCAGGATGGTCGCTTCCAAGCCTTGCGCGATCGCTACGCGCACTGACTGAGCCGCCTGCCCGCCGCGCAAAAAATACGCCCGCATTTTGCAATGCGGGCGTGAGGTGTAGCGAACCCAGGCAGCTGTCAGCGATAAGGCGCGCCAGCCTTGGCCATGAGGGCGTTGTACTTCTTGAAGATTTCCACCACACGGGCGCAGCGCGGGCTGGTCTTGGCGATTTCATCCCAGAACACCTGGGCTTCGGCCTCAACAGTGGCCCACTCCTCTGGTGCAATAGAGGTCAGCTGCAACTTGCCACCCTCGACCCGCAGTTGCGCCTCGCCGCCCCAATACCAGTGCTGACGGTAGTAGTTGGAGCTGTCCATGCACAGCTTGAACAGGGTTTTCAGGTGCTCGGGCACCTCGGCCCATTTGTCCGAATTGGCGAAGTAGGAACCGCACCAGGCGCCGGAAATATTGTTGGTGAGGAAGTATTTGGTCACGTTGGCCCAGCCGACGGTGTAATCCTCGGTGATACCAGACCAGGCAATGCCGTCCAGTTCGCCGGTCTGCATGGCCACCTCGACATCTTCCCAGGGCAGGGTTACCGGGATCACGCCAAAGCGGGTGAGGAACTTGCCGGCTGTGGGGAAGGTAAAGATGCGCTTGCCCTTGAGGTGCTCAAGCTTGGTGATTGGCTCGACCGTGGCGAAGTGGCAGGGGTCCCAGGCGCCGGCGCCGAGCCAGGTCACGCCTTTGACTTCACCATAGGCCTCGGCCCAGATTTCATTGAGCCCGTACTGGTTGAACAGCACTGGAATGTCCAGGCTGTAACGGGTGGCAAAGGGGAAGTAGCCGCCGAACACCGAGATATCCACGGGCGCGGCGATGGAGTCATCATCGCTCTGCACGGCATCGATGGTGCCCTTCTGCATGGCGCGGAACAGCTCGCCGGTGGGCACCAGCTGGTCGGCGTAATACAGCTGGATTTCCATCTCGCCATTGGCGGCCTTGTTGAAGGCGTCGATGGACGGTTTGATCACATGCTCGCCCAAGGCCGCGCCGGCATAGGTCTGCAGGCGCCAGACGATTTTCTTCGGTTCGGCGGCGTAGATATGCGCCGAACCCAATGCCGTTGCCCCTGCTGCCCCGGTGGCCACCGCGGCGGTTTTCAGAAAACTGCGTCTCGTACTCATGCTGTTATCTCCAGGCTTGTCGATTCAGATGGCATACAACCGCACTGCCTGGCCCACGGGGCACTGGCAGGGTTTTCAGAGGGGCAACCTGCACCTGATTGCTCAAAAGCCCTTGAGGATTGCGCACGGCATAAGCAGCACATGCCGCAGTAATCCTCACTGGCTTCTATAGGTGCGACTGCGCTGGCCTACAGCTGAAATTCATGTGCTCAGCCGCCGTAATGCCACTGCGGCAGCCACAGGGCGATCTGCGGGAAGACCATGACCAGCACCAGCGCCAGCACCATGATCAGCACGAATGGGGTAACCGAGACGTAGATGTCGCGCAGCGAGACTTCCGGCGGAGCCATGGCGCGCATCAGAAACAGGTTGTAGCCAAAGGGCGGGGTCATATAGGCGATCTGGCAGGTGATGGTGTAGAGCACGCCATACCAGACCAGGTCGAAGCCCAGGGCGCCGACCAGCGGAATATAGAGGGGGGCGACGATCACCAGCATGGCGGTGTCATCGAGGAACATGCCCATGATAATGAACGACAGCTGCATCAAGATCAGCACCTGCCACGGTCCCAGGCCGAGGCTTTCGAGGAAGAACGCCTCAATCGCCTTGACCGCGCCGAGGCCGTCGAACACCGCGCCGAAGCACAGGGCGGCGAGGATGATCCACATAAACATGCAGCTGATGCCGAGGGTCTTGCGCAGGGTTTCTTCCATCACGCTGCGGGTCAAACGCCCCTTGACCAGCGCCATCAGGGTGGCTGCCGCTGCGCCCACCGCAGAGCTTTCCACCAGGCTGGTGATGCCCATGAGAAACAGCCCGGTCATGCAGAAGAAGATAAACAACGGCGCAATGCCGGCCTTGAGCAGCAAGAGCTTCTCGCGCCGGCTGATCTGACTGCGCTCCTGCTCAGACAGCGCCGGCCCCAGCTCGGGCTGCAAGCGGCAACGTATGGCGATATAGAGGATAAACAGCCCCGCCATCAGCAAGCCGGGAAACACCCCGGCCAACCACAGCTGGCCGACGGGCTGGCGGGCGATCATGCCGTACAGCACCAGCACCACACTGGGCGGAATCAGAATACCGAGGGAACTGCCGGCCTGAATCACCCCGGTGACCATGATCTTGTCGTAACCACGACGTAACAGCTCCGGCAGGGCGATGCTCGCGCCAATGGCCATGCCCGCCACGCTCAGGCCATTCATCGCCGAGATCGCCACCATCAGGCCGATGGTGCCGATGGCCAGACCGCCATTGAGCGGGCCCATCCAGACGTGGAACATCTTGTAGAGGTCTTCGGCCAGCCCCGATTCGGAGAGCATGTAACCCATAAATACGAACAGCGGCAGGGTCAGCAGTGGGTACCACTTCATCAGCTTCATGGCCGCACTGAAGGCCATTTCCGAACCGCCATCGCCCCACAACAGCAGGGCCGCCGCCACCGCGACAAAACCAATCGCGCCAAATACCCGTTTGCCGGTAAGCAGCAGCAACATCATCGAGGAGAACATCAGCAGGGCGATCAGCTCGTAATCCATTACAGCGGTTCCCCCCGCGCGGCGGCGATGTCCTTGAACAGGGTGGCGATGGCCTGCAGCAGCATCAGGGCGATACCGACGCACATGATGATCTTGATCGGCGCCATTTTCGGCGACCAGGCCGAGTAGCTGGTTTCGTTGTACTCAATGGCGTACTGGGTCGAGGAAATACCGCCGTAGAGCAGGAACACCAGGTAGAAAATCAGAAAGCCGATGGTGATCGCATCGATGATCGCGCGGGCCCGTGGCGACCAGCGGCTGTAGAACAGGTCCATGCGCACATGGGCATCGAGCTGCATGGAATAGGCGCCGCCAAGCAGGAAGTAGGCGACCATCAGAAACTGCGCCGATTCCAGCGTCCAGGCGGCCGGCATAAAGAACGTCTTGCTGATGGAGGAATACAGCAGCACGCCGAGAATGGCGAAGATCAGGTACATGGCGAAGCGCCCGACCACGCGGTTGAGCGCCTCCACTGCGTGCACAAACAGCCTGATGGCCTTGGGCATACTGCACCTGCCGAATAATTGTTATTCCGAGAGCCTAGACCAAGATTGGCCAAAGCCAATCAGCGCAAAGTGCGTTAGCACAAAGCACGCCAGCTCTTTTGCACAGGTAATCTCTCTCGAAATATCAGCAGCTTAGTGCGCAGCAAAAAACCGCCCTAAACCCCGGCTAGCCCTCTAGAAAGCCCATCAGCACCGCCACGGTGCGTGCGGGGTCCTCTTCTTGGGGCACATGGCCGAGGTCGTCGAACAGCACCAGACGACTGCCCTTGATGTCGCGCTTGAAGCGTTCGGCGTTGACCGGCGGAATCAACTCATCGCGACCACCCCAGATAATCAGCGTCGGCACCTTGAGTTCGGCGATACGGGTGTAGCTCTGCCCCACTTCGGCCTGGATAAAGCGCTGACGCAAGGCTTCACGATTGCCGGCGCGCAGGGTCAGCTCGTAGTAGCGATCAATCAGCTCATCGCTGACCTTGTCCGGATCGCCGTAGACGTTGCGGATGCTTGCCTCGATCATCTGCCGGGGCAACAGATTGGCCATCAGTGGCGCTAGCGCGGGAATCTGCGCCAGACGAAAACCGATGGGCATGGAGGTGGCGTTGCGCGGATAACCGGCGGCATCCACCAGCACCAGCCGTTCAACACGCTGCGGATAGTCCAGGGCAAATTGCCAGGCCAGTTGCCCGCCAAAGCTGTTGCCCGCCACCACCGCACGCGGCACCTGCAACTGATCCAGCACATGGCCGAGAAAGGCGCTGTAGTGGGCCATGCGGTAATCACCATCGGGGAATGGCCCGGTCAGGCCAAAGCCCGGCAGATCGAGGCTTATCACCCGACGCTTGGCCTGCAACGCCGACACCCAGCCCTCCCAGGTGTGCAGGCTGGCCGAGGTACCATGCAGCAACACGATTGGCGCGGGGTCATCGCGCGGGCCCTGGTCGCGCAGGTGCACCAACATGCCGTCCACCGCGACAAACTGCGACGGCGGCAAAGCCCAGCGCGGTTTGAGGTCCGCCACGGGGCGATCCGGCGCCCAGTTCCAGGCGACCGCAGCGGCCAGACTGATAAGTATCAGCAACACAACGGATACGGCGATCTGTACGGCACGCTTCATGGTCGACACCTGAGGACGGGGCACTGGCAATACTAGCCAACGAGGCGCAGCTTGCCTGTGACCGTCGTGCAGCAAGCTTTTGTAGGAGCGGCCCATGGCCGCGATAAGGGCTTCGCGGGCATGGCCCGTCCCTACAGATTGCTCATTTAAAAGACGAAAAAAAGCCCCGATGTGCCGGGGCTTGAGGAGTGTTGCGCCGTTTTGCGGCGCACACGATAAAACGGGTTATTAGACCAGGCTGGTCAGGGCATCACGACTAAACGGCAGAATGTCCTGCTCGCGGCCATCGCGTACTTTTACCGCCCAATCCGGATCGACCAACAGCGCGCGGCCTACGGCAACCAGGTCGAACTCCTGCTTGTTCAGGCGCTCCAGCAGGTTTTCCAGGCTGGCCGGCTGGGCCACTTTGTCGGTGTTGACCATAAATTGAAGGAACTCGCCGTCCAGGCCGACGCTGCCGACGGTGATGGTCGGCTTGCCGGTGAGCTTGCGCGTCCAGCCGGCCAGGTTGAGGTCCGAGCCGTCGAACTCCGGCTCCCAGAAGCGGCGGGTCGAGCAGTGGAAGATGTCCACGCCGGCGTCGCTCAGCGGCTTGAGGAATGCTCCCAGCTCTTCCGGGGTCTGCACCAGGCGTGCGGTGTAGTCCTGCTGCTTCCACTGCGAGAAGCGGAAGATGATCGGGAATTCCGGGCCCACTGCAGCGCGTACGGCCTGGATCAGTTCGATGGCAAAGCGCGAGCGCTGCGCCAGGTCACCGCCGTATTCGTCGGTACGCTGATTGCTGCCGGCCCAGAAGAACTGGTCGACCAGGTAACCGTGGGCGCCGTGGATTTCCACGCCGTCCATGCCAATCGCTTGGGCATCCTTGGCGGCCTGGGCGAAGGCGGCGATCACGTCCTTGATGTCGTCCTGGGTCATGCCATGAACCACGACATTGCCCTCTTTGATCTTCTCGCTCGGACCGTAGCCTGGAACGCTGGCATCCGGCTCGGTGCCCAGCTTGCGCACATTACCCACGTGCCACAGTTGCGGAACGATCTTGCCGCCTTCGGCGTGCACCGCTTCGACCACTTTCTTCCAGCCGGCCAGGGCGTCCTCGCCGTAGAAACGCGGCACATTCGGGTAACCGTTGGCGGCCTTGTGACCGACGGTGGTGCCTTCGGTGACGATCAGGCCAACACCGGCAGCGGCGCGGCGGCGGTAATACTCGATGACCTTGCTGTTGGGCACGCCACCTGGGGAGAAGGAACGGGTCATCGGCGCCATGACCACACGGGTCGGCAGCGCCAGGTTGCCCAGGCTGAAGGGTTGGAACAGCGCTTTAACTGAATCGGTCATCATCATTCCTCGGGGCGCTTGGAGCAGCGCAACTGGTTAAACGGGGGAAGCCTGCAACAACAGCTGCAAACGGTGGATAAAGTCAGTCAGGGCGCGGGTGTTGTTGGCCACCTTGAGCCGGGTCAGCGCGCCTTGCCAGGCGTTGGCGATAAAGCTCGCCAGGTTGCGGCAATCTTCGTCAGCAGGGAGTTCACCCGCGGCCTGCGCCTGCTCCAGGCAGGCCTGCAGGATGTCCGCCGAGGCTTGCAGAATCGCATCGACCTGCGCACCCAGCGTCGGCGACAGCTCGGCCATTTCGAAGCTCAGGCTGCCGATAAAGCAGTGGTATTCCAGACGTTCCTGGCGCGCAAAGTGCTCCACCAGCTCACTGTAATAACCGAGGATGCGCTCACGCGGGCTCAGCGCCGCGTTGCTCAGGGCTTCGGCATAACGCGCCAGACGTGGCTGATAGACCTGCTGCAGGGCCTGCAGGGCAAAGTCTTCCTTGCTGGCGAAGTAGTGATAAAAGGAGCCTTTCGGCACCCCCGCCGCCTGGACGATTTCCTGCACACCGGCGCCGTGATAACCACGACGGGTCATCACCTCGGCACCTTTGGCGAGGATCAGGTCACGCTTGTCGAGTCGGATGCTGGAGTTCATGCCGGCAAGAATATGACCGGTCGTCTCGCCTCACCCAGCACTATTGATTTGCGTGATTATCAGCAAGAAGCCGCGCAGTTTTTAGAAACGACAAAGCCGCGAACAGGTCGCGGCTTTGTGGGCAGGCGTGAGCCTTGGTCAGCGCTGTGCGCGCTGACTCGATGTCAGCCGCGAGCGGCTTTGATCACGTCGATGTAGGGTTCGGCAAAGCGTTGATCCTGGATCAGCGCGATAAAGTCATTGCCCCGGGCATCCTTGGCGTTCAGGTCGTAGCCGGCAGCAACGAAGAAGCCGACAAAGCGCTCGAAGTCATCGATACGCAAGCCACGGTAGGCCTTGACCAGCTTGTGCAGCGATGGCGGCGTGGCATCCGCCGGTTCCACGGTCAGGAACAGCTTGATCGGCTCGTCACCAATCTCTTCACCAATCACCTGTTTCTTGTCTTTACGCATCACTCACTCCAGCTAACCAGGCCACACGGGGGCGGCAGTGTAACTCCGGGGTGGCCGAGGGCTCAACGAGTGCAAGCCAGCCGAGCCTTTTAACACGCGCCACATATGGGCAATAGCCGACTTAGGTCAACACAGCCCACCGTACTCAAACCCTATACTGCGCCTATCGAGTTGGGAGTCATTATGTCGCTGCCCTTACCGCCGCTGTTCTCCGCCTGGCGCCAGACCCTGCGCGCCGGTTACGGCTGGAAAAACCTGCGCAGCGACTTGAGCGCCGGGTTAACGGTAGGCGTTATCGCCATTCCGCTGGCCATGGCCCTGGCGATTGCCGTGGGTGTGGCGCCGCAGCACGGTCTGTATACGGTGCTGGTGGCCGGCACGCTGATCGCCCTGTTTGGCGGCTCGCGTTTCAATGTCTCCGGGCCGACTGCCGCCTTTGTGGTGATTCTGCTGCCGGTGACGCATCAATTCGGCCTCGGCGGCCTGCTGCTGTGTACCCTGTTGGCCGGGCTGATCCTGATTGCCCTGGGGCTGATGCGCGCCGGGCGGCTGATCGAATTTATCCCCTACCCAGTCACCCTGGGTTTCACCGCTGGTATCGGCATCGTCATCGCCACCTTGCAGATCAAGGATTTGCTTGGCCTGCACCTGAGCAGCCAGCCCAATCACTATCTGGACCAGCTCAACGGCCTGCTGCACGCCCTGCCCAGCCTGCAACTGGGCGACAGCCTGGTGGCGCTGGTGTGCCTGGCGGTGCTGCTGATCTGGCCACGCTGGGTGCCGAAAATCCCCGGTCATCTGGTCGCACTGACCGTTGGCGCACTGCTTGGGCTGCTGCTGGAAAGCCTGCAAATTCCGGTGGCCACCCTAGGCGAACGCTTCAGCTACAGCCTGAATGGGATTGAGCACCCGGGTATTCCGCCGTTTCTGCCGAGCCTGGTTTGGCCCTGGCAGCTGCCCGGTGCCGATGGTCAACCGCTGGTGGTGAGTTTCGAGTTGCTGCGCCAGTTGCTGGCGCCGGCTTTTGCCATCGCCATGCTCGGGGCCATCGAATCACTGCTGTGCGCGGTAGTCGCCGATGGCATGACCGGCAGCAAGCACGACCCCAATGGCGAGCTAATCGGCCAGGGCATCGGCAACCTGGTCGCGCCCTTCTTTGGCGGCATCACCGCCACCGCGGCGATTGCCCGCAGCGCCGCCAACGTGCGTGCGGGGGCCTACTCGCCACTGGCGGCGATTACCCACGCCGGCGTGGTGCTGATCGCCATTTTGTTTCTCGCGCCTCTGTTCAGCTACCTGCCGATGGCCGCGCTGGCGGCTTTGCTGCTGGTGGTAGCGTGGAACATGAGCGAGCCCCGGCATGTGCGCCACACCCTGCGCATCGCCCCGCGCAGCGATGTATTGGTGCTACTGACCTGCCTGATCCTCACCGTGCTGTTCGACATGGTGCTGGCGGTAGGCGTTGGCTTGCTGCTGGCTGCTGGGCTGTTTATCAAGCGTATGAGCGACCTGACCGACACCGCGCCACTGCCCAAGCACTTTCACCAGGCGCTTAATGACCTGCCCGAACACGTGCTGGCCTACGCCATTCGCGGGCCACTGTTCTTCGGCGCAGCAGAAAAAGCCCTGAGCGTACTCAGGCGCTTTACCCCGGGGGTGAAGGTGGTGATCGTCGACATCAGCGCCGTCCCCCTGCTGGATATGACCGCGATTGCCGCACTGGACAATGTGCTGCGCGACTACCGCGAGCAGCAGGTCGCTCTGGTGCTCAGCGGGCCCACGCCCCAGGTGCGCCTGCAATTACGCCGTGCCGGCATCGTGCGCGTCGAGGGTGAGCTGGCGTATGTACGCGACCTGGCCCAAGCCAAAGAGAAAGCGTTGCGCTTGTTAGCGCCCAAGAACGATGGGGAATAAACGAACTAAGTGAATTGTGCGCGCATCCAGGCCTGGTACTCGGCAACACCAGGCTCGCCCTCACGCGGTGCCCAACTGGCTTGCTCGCCTTCCCCCACAGGTTTGTAGGGCCCGGCTTTGCATTCAAACAGAATGCTGTCGGCTTCCAGCACCACCAGAGCGTGAAATACACCAGGCGGCAGATCAACGCCGACACACTCGCCAGCGGCCTGCAGTACGCGCTTATCCAGCATTTCACCGGTGTCATTGAAAATCAGCAGACCCAGGCGGCCTTTGAGTACCAGCAGCGCTTCGGCCTTGTCCGCCGCAAGATGGCGATGCGGCGGGATATAGGTGTCCGGCTGCAGCCCCACCGCCATGCGATGGCAAGGCTCTTCCATCTGGTGGAAGTTATGGTGCTGGCGTTGCCGTGGGCTGGCCGCCGCTTGCTCGGCCAGTGCGCCGAACAGAGTCTGATCGAGAAAGCGCGGCCCACTCATACGTCTTACAGCCCTTTAACCGCGTAGATACCCGGCGCGTTGCGCCAGTAGCCTTTGTAATCCATGCCATAGCCAAACACATAGCGATCAACACAGGACATGCCAACGTAATCGGCTTTGAGGTCCGGGCGCGCCTTGCGGTCGTGGGTTTTATCTACCAGCACGGCGATGCGCACGTTCTTGGCGCCGGCGTGACGACAGAAATCGATGATTGCACCGAGGGTGTGCCCTTCATCGAGGATGTCGTCGATGATCAGCACGTCGCGGTCGATAAAGGAGATTTCCGGCTTGGCCTTCCAGAACAGCTCGCCGCCACTGGTTTCATTGCGATAGCGGGTGGCGTGCAGGTAGGACAACTCCAGCGGAAAGTTGAGCTTGGGCAGCAGCTTGCCGGAGAAGATCAGCCCACCGTTCATCACGCAGAACACCACGGGGTTACTGTCGGCCATATCGCTGTTGATGGCGGCCGCCATGCTGTCGATGGCCACCTCAACCTCGGCATTGCTGTGCAGGCAATCGGCTTCGGCCATGACTTGGCGGATATGCGCGAGATCGACGGACATGCTGTTTCCTCTTGGGAGCGGGACGCCCGAACCAGAAAGCTGATCGATGCGTCAAAATAAAAGCCGGCAAAGGTACGCATCTGCACCAAACAGAGCAAGCCCCGGCAGACCAACTGCGGCAATTACCCGCAAGCAGCGACAAGTTAGCTACTTTTTAGCGACTTTAGACCATCCAGGCCCAGCACTTGGCATAGCCAATGCTTTAATCTAGGCCAGTTTTTTACCCGTCCTGCCGGAGACCCCTGCCCATGCCCATCCTCGAGATCCGCCACCCGCTGATCCGCCACAAACTCGGCCTGATGCGCCGCGCCGATATCAGCACGAAAAACTTTCGTGAGCTGGCGCAGGAAGTCGGCGCGCTGCTGACTTACGAGGCAACCAAGGATCTGCCCCTGGAAAACTATGAGATCGAGGGCTGGTGCGGCACCGTGCAGGTGGAAAAAATCTCCGGCAAAAAAATCACCGTGGTACCGATTCTGCGTGCCGGCATCGGCATGCTTGAAGGCGTGCTTAGCCTGATTCCGGGGGCCAAGGTCAGCGCCGTCGGCGTGGCGCGTAACGAGGAAACCCTGCAAGCGCACACTTACCTGGAAAAACTCGCCTCGGAAATCGACGAGCGCCTGGCCATGATCATCGACCCGATGCTGGCTACCGGCGGCTCGATGGTTGCCACCATCGACCTGTTGAAAAAAGCCGGCTGCAAGGAAATCCGCGCCATGGTCCTGGTTGCCGCGCCAGAAGGCATCAAGGTGGTCAACGACGCGCACCCCGATGTGACCATTTACACCGCGTCCATCGACCAGCGCTTGAACGAACACGGCTACATCATTCCCGGCCTTGGCGATGCCGGCGACAAGATCTTCGGCACCAAACAGAAGGATGCCTGATCCATGACCAACGAATACAACGATCCACTCTGGCGCCAGGGCATTTCCGGCGCGCAGATGCTGTTTGTGGCCTTCGGCGCCCTGGTGCTGATGCCACTGATCACCGGCATGGACCCCAACGTCGCGCTGTTCACCGCCGGCATCGGCACCCTGCTGTTCCAACTGGTGACCGGCCGTCAGGTGCCGGTATTCCTGGCCTCCAGCTTCGCCTTTATCGCCCCGATTCTCGCCGCCAAAGGCGAGTTTGGCCTGCCGGCCGTGCTCGGCGGCATCGTCGCCTCGGGCCTGGTGTATATCCTGCTCAGCGCCGTGGTACGGGTTAAGGGCGCGGGCTTTATCGACCGCCTGTTGCCGCCGGTAGTCATCGCGCCGGTGATCATTTCCATCGGCCTGGCGCTGTCGCCCGTAGCCGTGAACATGGCCATGGGCAAGGCCGGTGATGGCAGCGCGCAGCTGGTGCCGTATGAAACCGCCATGCTGATTTCCATGTCAGCACTGATCACCACCGTGCTGGTCGCCGCCATGGGCCGCGGCTTGCTGCGCCTGGTGCCGATCCTTGCAGGGATCATTGTTGGCTGCATCGTCGCGGCGTTCTGTGGAGTCATCGACACCAGCAATATCGCCGCTGCGCCTTGGCTGGCGATTCCAGCATTCGTAGCGCCGGAGCTGCATTGGGGCGCGATCCTGTACATCGTCCCGGTCGCTTTGGCGCCGGCCATTGAGCACATCGGCGGCGTGGTGGCGATCGGCAGCGTGACCGGCAAGAACTTTATCAAGAAGCCTGGCCTGCACCGCACCCTGCTCGGCGACGGCCTGGCCACCTCGGCGGCCGGCCTGTTCGGCGGCCCACCAAATACCACCTATGCAGAAGTCACCGGCGCGGTGATGCTGACCAAGAACTACAACCCGAAGATCATGACCTGGGCAGCCTGCTTCGCCATCGCCCTGGCCTTTGTCGGTAAGTTCGGCACTGCGCTGCAAAGCATTCCGGTACCGGTGATGGGCGGCATTCTCTGCCTGCTGTTCGGCTCCATCGCGGTGGTCGGTTTGAACACCCTGATCCGCCATCAGGTCGACCTGTCCGAGGCGCGTAACCTGATCATCGTGTCGGTGACCCTGGTGTTCGGCATCGGCGGCATGGTCATTGGCAACAGCGACTTCGCCCTCTCCGGCATTTCCTTGTGCGCCATCTGCGCCCTGGTGCTCAACCTGGTGTTGCCCGGCGGCCAGGGTTGGCGCAGCAAAACCGTGCTGGAAGAACCAGACCTGTAACTCGCACCCACTAAAAAGCCCCGCAAATGCGGGGCTTTTTTATTTTTGAAGTACGTCAGGCGGACTGAGCTGACCACTGCTGCAACCGCACCACGCTCTCGCGGTAAGGCTTGAGGCTCATGCTCAGCAGCACAATCGAACTGAACACGGCGATGCTGGTGACGATCAGCAGCGAGTAACGCAGCGCCATGTCATCGGCAAACACATAGTCGGTCACCAGCGCCACCGCCGTTGGGCCGATGCCCAAGCCGATCAGGGTGATTACAAACAGGTAGATGGCCGAGGCTTGGCCGCGCATCGAGTTGGGCATGATTTCCTGAATCGCTGCCGGCGCCACGCCGAACGGCATGCTCAGGAAGAACACCGTCGGCGCCATCAGCACGGCGGCCCATACCGCGCTATCCATCAACGGAAAGGCCAGCACGCACGGCACCGCGCCGAAAGCGGCATACAGGCCGACACGCATATTGGCATCGCTGCTACCGCGCTTGGCCATCCAGTCGGCCAGACGGCCACCGAAGACAATGCCCAAACAGCCGAACACCGCCACGATGCTGCCGTAAACGATACCAACCTGGCCGGCGTCCCAGCCGTAGGTGCGGATAAAGAAAGTCGGAATCCACGCCGCACTGCCGTAACCGGCAAACGCCAGGCCGGCAAAGCCGAAGTTGTGGCACAGCACGGTGCGCCGGTTGGCACGGATATACCGGCCGACATCCGCCAGCGGTACCGCAACACCGGCACCCACGCCACGCCGTGCAGGTTCCTTGACCGCCAGCAGGAGCAGGGTGAACAGAATCCCCGCACCGCCAAGAATCAGAAAGATCAGCTGCCAGGGCCGTACTTCACCGAATACCGGCAGCACCACATCGCCCTGGGCCGAGGCGAACTGAATCACCAGGCCACCGAGCAGAAAGGCCAACCCGGAGCCGAGGTAAACCCCCATGGAATACACGCTGATCGCCGTGGCACGACGCTCGGCCGGAAAACTGTCGGCAATCAATGAATAGGCCGCCGGTGACAGCGCCGCCTCGCCGACACCCACGCCGATGCGGCAGAGGAGAAATTGCCAATACAGCTTGGCCATGCCGCAGGCGGCAGTTGCGGCACTCCAGAACAGCACACCCAGGGCGATCAGCCCACGGCGGCTCTTGGTGTCAGCCAAACGACCCAGAGGAATCCCACAGACGGTGTAGAACAGCGCAAAGGACAGGCCCATCAGCAGGCTCATCTGTGTGTCACTGATCATCAGGTCGCGGCGGATGGGGCCAACCAGCAGATTGAGAATCTGCCGGTCGATAAACGACAGCACGTATGCCACCATCAGGATGGCGACAGTCACCCAGGCACGGGTGGAAGAGGGATAGCCGTTATTGTTGTTGAGCACTGGCAGTCTCCTCGGCACCGTTGGTGCGGTGCACGACGGTTGAAAGAGCTGCCAGCTTAGGCCGAGTTGCAGGGTACTGAGTATCGCTCGTAGGTGTTATCAGTCAGGCGAATGCGCGGCATCCTTTTGGGCGAATAACCGTCACAGCATATTTCTCTAGAGCTGCAACGGCGCACGTTCGCTGAGGGTTTTCAGGGCAGCGACCCAGCTGGGATGATCATTCAGACACGGCACCAGCTGCAGGCTTTCGCCGCCGGCTTCGACAAACTGCTCGCGACCACGGTCGCCGATTTCTTCCAGGGTTTCGATGCAGTCGGCGACAAAGGCCGGGCACATCACCAGGAGTTTCTTCACGCCCTGCTTGGCCAGTTCATCGAGGCGCGCCTCAGTGTAGGGTTCGATCCACTTGGCGCGGCCCAGGCGTGATTGGAACGACACCGACCACTGTTCAGGCTTGAGCCCCATGCGCTCGGCAAACAACTCGGCGCTGCGCAAACACTGAGCGCGATAACAGCTTGCGAGCACTTCGGGCGAAGCGCTACGGCAGCAATCCGCACCTTTCAGGCAATGGCCAGTGGCGTCCAGCTTATGCAGGTGACGCTCCGGCAGGCCGTGGAAACTCAGCAGCAGGTGGTCAAACTCCTGCTCCAGATAAGGCTTGGCGCTGTCGACCAAGGCATCCAGGTATTCCGGCTGATCGTAGAACGGCGACAAGATGGAAAAGCGTATGGGCAGCTGCTGCTCACGCACCACACGCTTGGCCTCTTCAATCACCGTGGTGGTGGTGCTGTCGGCAAACTGCGGGTACAGCGGCGCCAACGTGACCTGCTTGATGCCCTGCTCAGCCAGGCGGGTCAGTACGGTTTGCAGCGACGGCTCGCCATAGCGCATCGCCAGCTCCACCGGGCCGTGGGTCCAGGACGCCTGCATCGCCTTGTGCAGGCGCTTGCTCAATACCACCAGCGGCGAGCCCTCCTCCCACCAGATCGAGGCATAGGCATGCGCCGACGCCGCAGGGCGCTTGATCAGAATCAGCGAAACCAGCAGACGCCGTAGCGGCCAGGGCAAGTCGATGACGTAGGGGTCCATCAGAAACTGATTGAGATAACGGCGCACATCGGCGACTTCAGTAGAGGCTGGCGAACCCAGGTTAACCAGCAGCAATGCGTGATCGGTCATGCAAAGTCCTAATCAGTGATGGCCCAGCAGGTCTGCCAGGGCCACATCCAAATGAGTAAAACGAAAACTGAAGCCTGCCTCCTGCAAGCGCGTCGGCATCGCGCGCTGGCCACCGAGCAGCAGCACCGACAGCTCACCCAGCAGCAGGCGCAAGGCAAACGCCGGGGCGGGCATAAAGGCCGGGCGATGCAGCTCGCGACCCAGGGCCTGACTGAAGGCGCGGTTACGCTCCGGCGTCGGCGCGCAGGCATTATAAGGACCGCGCGCGGCGTCCTGCTGCAGGAGAAAATCAATCAGGGCGATTTGATCCGCCAGGTGAATCCACGGCATCCACTGCCGGCCATTGCCCAGCGGGCCACCCAAGCCAAGCTTGAACGGCAGCAGCAGGCGCTTGAGCAGCCCGCCGTCAGCAGCCAGCACCAGCCCCGTGCGCAGTAACACCACACGAATGCCCAGCTCTTCGGCGCGCAGGGCGGTTTCTTCCCAGGCGCCGCACAGCTGCGCGGCGAAATCCTCACTCACCGGCGGCGAGTCTTCATGCAACTCGCGCTCGCCACCGTCGCCATACCAGCCTACCGCCGAGCCGGACAAAAGCACCTGCGGCTTATCCGCGCGGCGCTCCAGCCAGGCCAGCAATTGTTCCGTCAGCCCGATCCGGCTGGCCCACAGCAGTGCCTTGCGTTTGCGCGTCCAGGGTCGGTCGGCAATTGGCGCGCCGGCCAGGTTGACCACAGCATCCAGCGGCTCTTCAGCCAGCTCATCGAGCCGACCAATGCCGCGCACAGCGTCGCCGCACAAGGCCGCGACCTGTTCAGGCCGGCGACTCCACACTGTCAGCTGATGGCCTTGCTGCAGCCAGTACCGACACAGTGCGCGCCCGATCAAGCCGGTTCCGCCGGTCAGAAGAATGTGCATGCGCCTGTCCTCATATGTGCCCTGGTTAAATCGCCGCCCATTGATTTGTGCCTGTGTGGCTTCAATCCGGCTGCAGGTTGTCTTAACTATAGAAAGGCAGGATCGACTCCGGCATAGCTTATACACAAAAACAATATTGTATAGCTTTTGTCTAAAGCGTAGCCTAACGCTTGAAAATATGAGGTAGACCATGACCACTCTTCACCCCATCGCCATCATCGGTACCGGCATCGCCGGGCTGGCTGCCGCCCAGGCACTGCATGCTGCCGGCCACCCTGTGCAGCTGTTCGACAAGAGCCGCGGCAGCGGTGGCCGCATGGCCAGCAAACGCAGTGATGCCGGCGCACTGGACCTTGGCGCGCAATACTTCACCGCTCGCGACCGCCGCTTTGTCGAGGTGGTGCAGCAGTGGCAAGCGCGTGGCTGGGTCGCCGAATGGACCCCCAGCCTCTACAACTTCAACAACGGCCAGCTCAGCGCCTCGCCGGATGAACAGGTGCGCTGGGTCGGCAGCCCGCGTATGAGCGCGATCACCCGCGCCATGCTCGGCGCACTGCCGGTGACCTTTTCCTGCCGCATCACCGAAGTGTTTCGCGGCGAGCAGCACTGGCATCTGCAGGACGCCGAAGGCAACAGCCACGGCCCGTTCAGCCATGTGATCGTCGCCACCCCGGCGCCGCAAGCCACAGCCCTGCTCTCCAGCGTGCCGAAACTGGCTGGCGCGGCAGCGAGCGTGGCCATGGAACCGACCTGGGCCGTCGCCCTGGCCTTCAACAGCCCGCTGGAAACCCGTGTCGAAGGTTGCTTCGTGCAGGACAGCCCGCTCGACTGGCTGGCACGTAATCGCAGCAAACCCGGACGCGACACCCAACTCGACACCTGGGTGCTGCATGCCACCAGCCAGTGGACCAAGCAGTACCTGGATATGCCCAAGGAAGCGGTGATCGAACACCTGCTCGGCGCCTTCGCTGAACTGATCGGCTGCGCTGTGCCGGCCCCGGCTTTCAGCCTGGCGCACCGCTGGCTCTACGCGCGCCCCGCCAGCGCGCACCAGTGGGGCGTGTTGGCCGATGCTGACCTGGGCATCTATGCCTGCGGCGACTGGTGTCTGTCGGGTCGGGTTGAAGGCGCCTGGCTCAGCGGCCAGGAAACCGCCCGCCGCCTGCTTGAGCACCTGCAATGAGCGCGCCTGCGCACAAAGCACCAGGCAGGCATCGGCTTAATCCGCGCAAGCTGCTGCTGTCAAAGTGGACGGCGACAAAGCCACAGAATCGCGAGAAGCACTTTCTCGTCACTGAACTGTTCTGCGATGAAGAAGGCACGGTACTGCAGATCGAACTGCAGGCCGTGCTCAGCCAACGCTGCCAGCGCCTAGACTGGCGCGCACTGGAAAACCCCGAGCAATGGCGCATGGGCTGGACGTAACACCCCCACACACAAAGCCATACAGTAGTTGTACAAAAATATTGACTTGTACAATTACAAACCTATGATGAACTTAAGTTGTACATCCATCAGGATCTGTACAAGTCGTACATCAGAGGTTATCCATGAGCCCATCCGCCAACGCCGCCGCTAAACCCAAACTGGGTATCAGTGCCTGCCTGCTGGGCAATGAGGTGCGTTACAACGGCGGGCACAAGGAATCACGCCTGTGCAGCCGCATTCTCAGCGAGTATTTCGATTTTGCTCCGGTCTGCCCGGAAGTAGCCATTGGCATGGGCACGCCGCGTGAACCGATCCGCCTGGTTGGTGATCCGCAAGCGCCGCGCGCCGTCGGCACGGTCAACCGTGCCGTGGATGTGACCACGCCGCTGGCTGCATATGGCGAGCAGATGGCCGCTGAACTGACCGATATCTGCGGCTACATCTTTATGCAACAGTCGCCGTCCTGCGGCCTGTATCGGGTCAAGGTCTACCAGGACAATGGCCGCCCCAGCGAGCCGGGCCGCGGTCTCTTTGCCCAGGCCTTCTGCGCACGGCACCCCAACCTGCCGGTAGAGGAAGACGGCCGCCTGAACGACCCGATCCTGCGCGAAAACTTCATCACCCGCGTATTCGCCTATTCGCAGTGGCAACAGTTGCTGCGTGATGGCCTGACGCGCAAAAGCCTGATCGACTTCCACTCGCGCTACAAATACCTGCTGATGGCCACCAACCCCATGCAGTACAAACTGCTCGGACGCATGCTCGGCAACCTCGCCCAGCACGACATCAACGAACTGGCGCCGCGCTATTTCAGCGAGCTGATGAGTGCGCTGAAAAGCTGCGCCACCCGCCGCACCCACAGCAACGTGCTGCAGCACCTCAGCGGCTACCTCAAGCAATCGCTGAGCAGCGAAGAGAAACAGGAAATGCAGCAACTCATCGGCCAGTACCGCCATGGCGTGGTGCCGCTGGTGGTGCCCATGACCCTGCTCAAACACCACTTCCGCCGCCACCCGGACCGCTATATCGCACAGCAGGTCTACCTGCAGCCACACCCGGAAAATCTCAGCCTGCGAAATGCCCTATGAGCCTTGAACCGATCAGTGACAGCCAGGCCGCCGACGATTACCAGGCCGCCATCGCCCAGGGCTTTATGCCGATTCGCGACGTGGCGCGTATCACCGGCGTCAATGCCGTCACCCTGCGCGCCTGGGAACGTCGCTATGGGCTGATCGTGCCGCACCGCACGCCCAAGGGGCATCGCCTGTATTCCGCGGAACATGTCACGCGCATCCAGGCAATTCTGACCTGGCTGGGTCGTGGTGTTTCGGTCAGCCAGGTCAAGGGCCTGCTGCGCACCAATCAGCCGGCCTTCGCCGAAGCCAGTTCACAGTGGGACAGCAAGCGTCAGCACTTGCAGGAAGCCATCTGCAACCTCAACGAGCGGCGTCTGGACGACTGCTTCAACAGCGAGCTGGCGCTCTATCCGCCGCATACCCTGTGCCAGCAACTACTCCTGCCGCTGCTCAGCGAGCTTGATCTGCGCTGGCGCAACCAGTTCGGCGCCCAGGCCGAGCGGGTGTTCTTCTACTCCTGGCTGCGCAGCAAGCTCGGCGCCCGCCTGTACCACAACAATCGCCAGTACAACGGTGCGCCACTGCTGCTGATCAACGTGTCCGATCTGCCAATGGCCCCCGGCATGTGGCTTACGGCCTGGCTGGCGAGCAGCGCCGGCAGCCCGGTGGACGTCTTCGACTGGCCACTGTCACCCACCGAACTGGCGCTGGCGGTTGAACATATCCAGCCCCGTGCGGTGCTGCTGTATTCCAGCCAGGCGCTGAACAGCACCCACCTGCAGCGCCTGCTCGGCGGCTATGACTGCCCGTGCCTGCTGGTCGGGCAAGTGGTGCAGATCCACGCCGAGGAGTTAGTTGCCATTACCGCGCAGAACGCCGAACTGAGCCTGGCCGCCGATCCACTGGCCGCGCTGCACAGCCTTATCGACCTTAACCTGCTGCACAGCTGACGGAATTGAACATGCTGCAATTGATGTGGTTTCGTACCGACCTACGCGTGCAGGACAACAGCGCCCTGGCCGCCGCCATGCGCAGTGGCCCGACCGTGGCGCTGTTCCTGCTCAGCCCCGGCCAGTGGTTGGCCCATGATGATGCGCCGAGCAAGGTCGACTTCTGGCTGCGCAACCTCAAAGAACTGGCCACTGAACTGGGCAAACTCAATGTGCCGTTGCTGGTGCGTGAAGCCGACGACTGGAACGCCGCGCCACAGGTGATCGCTGAGCTGTGTCAGCAACTGCAGATCGGCAGCGTGCAGGTCAATGAAGAGTACGGCGTGCATGAAAGCCGCCGCGATCAGGGCGTGGCGCAAACCCTTGATGCTCTGGGAGTGAATTTTCACAGCCACCTGGATCAACTGTTCTTCAAGCCCGGCAGTGTGCTGACCAAATCCGGCGGTTACTTTCAGGTCTACAGCCAGTTCCGCAAGGTCTGCTACCAACGCCTGCACAGCGCCCTGCCCGCGCTGATCGACACACCCAAGGCGCAGGCGCCACTGGCGATCCAGTGTGATGCCATACCTGAACAAGTTGCAGGCTTCGCCCTGCCCGCTGCCGAACTGCGTGAGCTGTGGCCGGCCGGTGAAGCCGAAGCGGCACGGCGCCTGAATGATTTCGCCGCGCAGCAGATCGACTTCTACCAGAGCGCCCGCGATTTCCCCGCACAGCCCGGCACCAGCCAGCTGTCCGCCTACCTGGCCGCCGGAGTAATTTCACCACGCCAATGCCTGCACGCGGCACTGGCAGTCAACCAGGGCGAGTTCGACAGCGGCAATACCGGTGTGGTGACCTGGATCAACGAGCTGCTCTGGCGTGAGTTCTACAAGCACATCCTGGTGGGTTACCCGCGCGTGTCGATGCACCGCGCCTTCCGCCCGGAAACCGAGGCCGTGGCCTGGCGTGATGCGCCGCTGGAACTGAAAGCCTGGCAACAAGGCCGTACCGGTTTCCCGATTGTCGATGCAGCGATGCGTCAACTGCTGGCCACCGGCTGGATGCACAATCGCCTGCGCATGATCGTGGCGATGTTTCTGACCAAGAACCTGCTGATCGACTGGCGCGAAGGCGAGCGTTTCTTTATGCGCCACCTGATCGACGGTGACCTGGCGGCGAACAACGGCGGCTGGCAGTGGAGTTCGTCTACCGGCACCGATTCGGCGCCGTATTTCCGCATTTTCAACCCGCTCAGCCAGTCACAGAAATTCGACCCGGACGGGCGTTTTATCCGCCAGTGGCTGCCCGAACTGGTCGGTCTGAATAAAACCAATATCCATAACCCGGCGGCCATGGGCGGCCTGTTCGGCATCGCCGACTACCCCTCGCCGATTGTCGACCTGAGCAAAAGCCGCACGCGCGCGCTCGCCGCATTCAAAAGCCTGCCGCACTTTGCCGGCGAGGAGGTGCTGTGAGCGACTTTCTGCGCCAGTTCGCCCAGGACTTTGCCGGGCTGAACAAGGACAACCTCGACCGC
Source organism: Pseudomonas cimarronensis (assembly GCF_049331905.1). GTDB lineage: Bacteria > Pseudomonadota > Gammaproteobacteria > Pseudomonadales > Pseudomonadaceae > Aquipseudomonas. The sequence goes on from NZ_CP186283.1 coordinate 3,674,320, forward strand.
CTGGGCCAGCTGTATAGCGACGATGCGCTGTTCTGCGACCCACTGCACGAGGTACGTGGGCTGGCCAATATGCAGCGCTACTTCGGTGAGATGTATGCCAACGTCAGCGAGCTGCGTTTCGACTTCTATGGCTTTGACCAGGTGCGCGACGGTGAAGGCTACTTGCGCTGGACCATGAGCTATCGCCACCCACGCCTGGCCGGCGGTCAGCTGATCCGCGTGGAAGGCTGCTCGCACCTGTTGTGGCACGACAAGGTCTATCGTCACCGTGACTATTTCGACGCCGGCAGCCTGCTCTACGAGCACCTGCCCTTACTCGGCGCAGCAATCCGCTGGCTGAAACGGAGGTTGGCATGAACGCGAACGCACGGCGCATCTGGCTTACCGGCGCCAGCAGTGGCATCGGCGCGGCCCTGGCCGAACAACTGCTCGAACAAGGCCATCGCCTGGCACTCAGTGCGCGCAGCCTCGAGCCTTTACAAGCCCTGGCCAAGCGCTACCCTCAGCAGGTGTTGGTGGTGGCCGGCGACCTCAGCGATGCCGCGCAAGTGCGCGCCATCGGTGAGCATATTGCCCAGGTCTGGGGCGCGCTGGACTGCGCCATCCTCAATGCCGGCACCTGCGAATACGTTGAAGTCCGCAGCTTCGAAGCCGCCATGGTCGAGCGGGTGATGCGCGCCAACCTGCTCTCGGCCAGCTACTGCATCGAAGCCGCGCTGCCCCTGCTGCGCCAGGGCAATCGCCCGCATCTGGTCGGCGTCGGCAGCTCGGTGACCTTTATGCCGCTGCCGCGCGCCGAAGCCTACGGCGCCTCCAAGGCCGCCATGCGCTACCTGCTGGAAGCCCTGCGCATCGACCTGCACGCGGAAAACATTGCCGTCACCCTGGTCAGTCCCGGCTTTGTCGACACCCCACTGACGCAGAAAAACGACTTCCCCATGCCCATGCGCTGGCCGGTGGACAAAGCCGCCGCCTACATCGCTCAGCGTCTGGATCAGCAGCCCTTTGAAATCGCCTTTCCTGGCCCATTTATTGCCATTCTCAAACTACTCGGGCGCCTGCCCAAAGGCTTGCAGGTTGCCCTCGGCGCCCGCATGGCCCGCACCGAAGCCAAGACCTAAGGACAGCCCATGAAAATTGCCATTATCGGCAGCGGCATTGCCGGCCTCACCAGCGCTTACCTGCTCAACCGCCGTCACGACATCACGGTGTTTGAGGCCAGCGACTGGATCGGCGGTCACACCCACACCGTTGATGTTGAGGTGAAGGGGCAGCGGTACGCGGTGGACACCGGCTTTATCGTGTTCAACGACTGGACCTACCCGAACTTTATCCGCCTGCTCAGCCAGCTGGGAGTTGGGTTCAAGGACACCGAGATGAGCTTCTCGGTCAGCGATCCGCTCAGCGGCGTGGAATACAACGGGCACAACCTCAACACCCTGTTTGCCCAGCGCCGCAACCTGGTGTCGCCCAAATTCATCGGCATGGTGCGCGACATTCTGCGTTTCAACCGCGAGGCCCTGCAGGACCTCAACAACCAGCGCATCGACGCCGACATGACCCTGGGCGATTACCTCAAGGCCAATGGTTACAGCGAGCGGTTTATCCAGCACTACATCGTGCCCATGGGCGCGGCGATCTGGTCGATGTCACTGAATGACATGCTCGGCTTCCCACTGCAGTTCTTTGTGCGCTTCTTCAAGAACCACGGCCTGCTGTCAGTCAGTGATCGTCCGCAGTGGTGCGTGATCGAAGGCGGCTCCAGCAGCTATGTGGCGCCGTTGACTGAATCGTTCAAGCAACACATCCGCCTGAACTGTGCCGTGACCCGGGTTGAACGCGATGCCGACGGCGTGACCGTGCACAGCGCGGCCGGTAGCGAGCGCTTCGACAAGGTGGTGTTTGCCTGCCACAGCGACCAGGCCCTGGCACTGCTGGCCGCTCCCACGCCAACCGAGCAGGCCATCCTCGGCGCACTGCCCTATGCCGACAACGATGTGGTGCTGCACACCGACACCCGTCTGCTGCCAAAACGTCCACTGGCCTGGGCCAGCTGGAACTACCGCCTCGGCGGCCCGGTGGATCAGCCGGCAGCGGTGACCTATGACATGAATATCCTGCAGGGCATCCAGAGCGATACGACTTTCTGCGTCAGCCTGAACCAGACCGCCGCCATCGACCCAAGCAAAATCCTCGCGCGCTACACCTACGCCCACCCGCAATACAGCCTGGCCGGCATGGCTGCGCAGGCGCGCTGGGAAGAATTGCTGGGGGCCAACCACAGCTACTTCTGCGGCGCCTACTGGGCCAATGGCTTCCATGAAGATGGCGTGGTCAGCGCGTTGCGCGTGGCCCGTGAATTCGGTGAGGCGCTGTAGTGAACAGCCCAACGGCACTGAACAGCGCCCTCTACAGCGGCTGGGTGCAGCACCGGCGTTTTGCCCCACGGCTGCACAACTTCCGCTATCGCATGGGCCTGCTCTATCTCGACCTGAGCGAGCAGGACGCCGTGCTCGCGCTGTCGCCCCTGGCTGGGCGTGGCCGCTTTGCGCCTTTTGCCTTTCGTGAAAGCGATTACCTGCCGCAGTTCACCGGGGCCGGTATCACGCTGATCGATGCCGTACGCCAGCGCGTGACGGAAGCGCTGGGCCGCACGCCACTGGGCCGCATCTGCCTGCTGACCCAGCCGCGCAGCTGGGGGCTGAGCTTCAACCCGGCGAGCTTCTTTTACTGCCATGAGGCCGATGGCCGTCTGGCGGCGATTCTCTGCGAGGTGAGCAATACACCCTGGCGTGAACGCTATCACTACGTATTACCCGCCGAGGGTGAGGGACACCTGCACGTCGCGGTGGCCAAGGCGTTTCACGTCTCCCCCTTTCTGCCGCGCGAGCTGGAATACCGCATGAGTTTCAGCCCGGCCGGCGAGCGCCTGGGTATTCATATGGCCGACTGGCAGGGCGAGGACAAACTCTTCGATGCCAGCCTCAGCCTGCAACGCACCGAACTCAACCGCGCCAGCCTGCATCGCTATTTGCTGCAGTTTCCCTGGATGACCGGCAAGACCGTGGCCGCCATTTACTGGCAGGCCCTGCGCCTGCTGCTCAAACGTATTCCCCTGTTCACCCATCGGGCCGCTGAAGGTGATTTCCGCGTCGCCCGCCCCGCATCAAAGGAAGTCCTCCATGAAAAGCTCTAGCCTGACCTCCGCCAAACATGTGGTGCGTGCCGGCAGCGGCATTGGTGCCAGCCTGCTGCGTCGTGCGGTACTGCGCCAGCTGAAACAACTGCGCCACGGCCAACTGGTGATCATTGAAGGTGACGAACGCATGGAGTTCGGCGATGCCCACTCCAGCCTCAGCGCCGAAATCCGGGTGCAGGATGGTGCCGTCTGGGGGCTGGTAGCCGGCAACGGCTCAATCGGCTCGGGCGAAGCCTATATCCACGGTTACTGGAGCACCCCGGATCTGACGGCGGTTATTCGCGTGTTCGTCAGCAACCTCGACGTACTCGACGCCATGGAAAGCGGCCTGGCCCAGCTGGGCCGTCCGCTGATTCAGGGCCTGCACTGGCTCAACCGCAACACCCGCAAAGGCTCGCGCAAGAACATCTCTGCCCACTATGACCTGGGCAACGAGCTGTTCGAGCAGTTCCTCGACCCGACCATGATGTACTCGGCGGCGATGTTCCGCAGTGCCGATGACAGCCTGGAACAGGCGCAGCTGAACAAGCTCGAACGCATCTGCCAGAAGCTTGCCCTCAAGCCCAGCGACCACCTGCTGGAGATCGGTACCGGCTGGGGCAGCATGGCGATTTACGCCGCCACCCACTACGGCTGCAAGGTCACCACCACTACCCTGTCGCGCGAGCAGTTCGCCTACACCGAACGACGCATTCAGGAGCAAGGCCTGCAAGGGCAAATCACCCTGCTGCTGGAGGACTACCGCGACCTGGCCGGCCAGTACGACAAGCTGGTGTCGATCGAGATGATCGAAGCAGTGGGTCATCGTTTCCTGCCCACCTACTTCCAGCAATGCGCCAACCTGCTCAAGCCCGACGGCCTGATGCTGCTGCAAGCCATCACCATCCGTGACCAGCGCTACGAGCAGGCGAAAAACGCCGTGGACTTTATCCAGCGTTACATATTCCCCGGCGGCGCACTGCCCTCGGTGAACAAGATGCTGGAAATCATCAGCGCCAAGACCGATATGAACCTGCACCACATGGAAGACTTCGGCCTGCACTACGCCCGCACCCTGCGCATCTGGCACGACAACCTGCGTCTGGCGCGGCACAAGCTGGAACAGCAAGGCTACGACGATTACTTCTTCCGCCTGTGGGAGTTCTACCTGTGCTATTGCGAGGGCGGCTTTATCGAGCGCACCATCGGCACCGCGCAATTGCTGCTGGCCAAACCGGCCGCTCGTCCGGCACCACTTCTAGGAAATCTCGATGGCTAAGCTGCTCGTCAACACCCTGCTATTTCAGCTCGGCTGGTTCGCCTGCGTGTTCGGTGGCGACAGCCTGTGGCTGCTGATTGTCGCAGCGGTGCTGGCTGTGCATCTGCTGTGGACCAGCAGCTGGGCAGCGGAAGGCAAGCTGCTGATCAGCGTGTTTCTTGCCGGCAGTGCACTGGACAGTTTTCTGCTCAACCTCGGCGTGTTCGACTTCGGCGAACCGCGCACGCTGATCCCGCTGTGGCTGGCCAGCCTGTGGCTGCTGATGGCCACCACGCTCAATCACTGCCTGGCGTGGACAGCGCAACCCTGGTGGCGCGGCAGCCTGCTCGGCGCGATTGGCGCACCACTGTCCTATTACGGCGGCGCGCAGATCGCCAGCGTCGGCCTGCCCTACGGCACCTGGCAAAGCCTGCTGCTGATCGGCGCGATCTGGGCGCTGGTGATGCCCTTATTGCACGGTTTCGCCAAGCTCTATCGCAGCCAGTACGAACAGCGCCTGCGCGCACGCAAAACAGCGTAGGGCGTACATGCCGAGGGGCCACCAGCGGTGGACAAGGCTCCGTCCTACAGCGCTGTTGTAGCCCGGATGAAATCCGGGAACGCGATGCGATGGCCACAACCGATGCCCCAAATTGCATCCGGGCTACGCGGGTTAGACGCCATCCACCCTACGTCGGCCGCAGACGCCGCAATAACACCGATGACGTACACTGCGCGGCATGAGCCAACGCATCCCCCACACCCAACTCGCCGACGAACCTGCCATCAGTTGCAGCAACTGCGCCGCCTGCTGCTGCCAACTGGAAGTCATGCTGATCACCGACACCGGCGTGCCGCCGCGCTATATCGACACCGATGACTGGGGCGGCGAAGTCATGCTGCGCCTGGACGACGGCTGGTGCGCCGCACTGGACCGCGACAGCATGCGCTGCACCATCTACGAAGTGCGCCCACTGATCTGCCGCGAATTCGAAACCGCCTCGCCGGAATGCCTGGATGAGCGCAAAGGTATGAACAGCATCTACCGCTAGGGGCTTGATTACGCGAGGGTCTAGAGAGCGCGTCATAAATGACTGGGCATAAAAAAACCGGACATCGATCCGGTTTTTTATATCGCTGCGAGCTTAGAAACTCAGACGGTAATGCAGGGTGTAGCTCTCGACGCCATCATTAGGCTGTTTAAGCCCGGCGTTGGAGTAATGCATGGCACGTACACCGACTTCCTGGCCGGCGAAGCGCACACCGAAACCGAGGCGGTCTTCGAACTGAAAGGAAGAACCCAGGTCGTTATCTTCTATCTCGGTGCTGCTGAACGCGGCAATGCCGATACCGGCTTCGATGTAGGGTTTGAAACGCTCACCGGCAAACTCGTAAACAAACACCGGGCTCAGGGACAGGCTGTGGTTGCTGGCGGTTTTGTCACCGTCCCAGTAGGTGTAGGCAGCATCCCAGTAGCCGGTCAGGCGACCGACATCACTGGCAAACCAGCTCTGCTTGAAGTCGAACTGCGTACCCAAACGGTAGGTCATGGTCGAATCCCCGGTTTGCCCGATGGCAACACTCAGATCCATCGCCTGTACGGCACTCACCTGCCCCCAAGCCAAGGCCGCCAGCGCAGCCAAGGTCACGACTTTTCTCATGGCAATTTCCTTGTTCAGCCAATACGGACGTGTGTCTAGACACCGCCTGAGAGTATAGAAATCTTTAGCCGTTGAGAAAGCCCATAGCGAACCGGCGCATCAGGGTAGGCGGCGTACCTGGCTGACTTCATCCCAGAGCAGCGGCAGCACCCGCTGCATAGCCTCCGGTTCGGCACTGGACCAGAACGCCGTGGGCTGTGCAGGCCCCGCGGCCAGCAACTCACGCGCCGCCAGCAGGCGCTGAACCTGGCGCGCCACCGCCGCCCCGGTGTCGATCAGGCTGATCGAGTCCGGCACCAGGCTGCGCAGCAACGGTTTTATAAAGGGGTAATGAGTGCAACCTAGAATCAGCGTGTCGCAGCCCTCGGCCAATAGCGGCGCGACAAAGCCCTCTAGCAACTCGCGGGTGGCGGCGCTCTCAAGTTCACCGGCCTCAATGCGCTCGACCAGCCCCGGACAGGGCTGAGTAATCACCCGCACATCACTGGCAAAGCGATCGAGCAAGGCGGCGAACTTGGCGCTTTTCAGCGTACCGGTGGTGGCCAGCACACCGACCACACCGGATTGCGTCGCGGCCGCCGCAGGCTTGACCGCTGGTTCCATACCCACCAAGGGCAGCTGCGGGTACAACTCACGCAATTCGGCAACACCCGCCACCGTGGCGGTGTTGCAGGCCAGCACCAGCGCCTTGGCGCCCTGGGCCAGCAGAAATTCGGCCAGCACCCGGCAGCGTTCGCGGATAAATTCCGGGCTCTTTTCGCCATAGGGCACATGGCCGCTGTCGGCGACATACAGCAGTGATTCATGGGGCAACAACGCGCGAATTTCGCGCAGCACCGACAAACCGCCGACGCCGGAATCGAACACACCAATCGGCGCGTTACTCACCCTGCGCACCGCACACACTGCAGCCCGGATCACGCTTGACCCGCAGCTCACGGAAACGGCTGCCAAGGGCATCGATCAGCAGCAGGCGGCCGACCAGTGGCTCACCGAACTGCGCCAGTAGTTTCAAGGCTTCCAGCGCCTGCAGGCTGCCGACCAGACCGACCAACGGGCCGACCACACCGGCTTCGCTGCAGGTCAACTCGGCCTCGCTGCCATGACCGTAGATGCAGTGGTAACACGGGCTGTCATCACGACGCGGGTCGAATACCGAAAGCTGGCCTTCCAGGCGGATCGCCGCACCACTGACCAGCGGCACCTTGGCCGCTACGCACGCGGCGTTGACCGCTTCGCGGGTGCTGAAGTTGTCCGAGCAATCCAGCACCAGCTCCACTGCCGCCACCGCTGCGGCCAGGGAGTCACTGTCCAGCCCCTGGCGGTGTGCTTGCAGGCGCAGCTGTGGATTGATCGCCAGCAGACGCTGGCTCGCCGAATCGACCTTGCTCTGACCGATGCTGGACGTATCGTGAGCGATCTGTCGTTGCAGATTGGTCAGGTCGACCGTATCGAAGTCCGCCAGGTGCAACTCGCCCACCCCGGCAGCAGCCAGGTACAGCGCCACCGGCGAGCCCAGACCACCGAGACCGATGATCAGCACGCGGCTGTTTTTCAGGCGCAGCTGGCCGGCGATATCGATCTGTTGCAGCAGGATCTGCCGGCTGTAGCGCAGCAGCTCCTCGTCACTCAGCATGTCGTGCGGACTCATGGCATCACTCATTATCGAAGCGTCCCAGACTGATGCGCTCATGGCCGCCAAGGTCACGCCGGCTTTCCACCGTACTAAAGCCGCGCGCGATCAGCAGCTCGCGCACTGCTGCGGCCTGATCGAAACCATGTTCCAGCAGCAGCCAGCCGCCCGCTTCAAGATAGTCCGGCGCCTGGGCAATGATCAGACGAATATCGTCCAGCCCATCCGCACCGGCCACCAGGGCGCTGCTTGGCTCGAAGCGCACATCGCCTTCTGTCAGGTGCCGATCAGCGGCGGCGATATAGGGCGGATTGCTGACGATCAGCTGATAACGCTGACCAGCCAAGGCGCTAAACCAGTGGCTTGCGACAAAATTGGCATTGGCCAGTTTGAGGCGCGCGCCGTTGCGCTCGGCCAGGGCCACCGCCTCCGCAACGCGATCCACACCGGTCAAACGCCAGGCCGGACGCTCGCTGGCCAAGGCCAGGGCAATCGCCCCCGTGCCAGTGCCCAGATCGAGCAGCGCAGCGGGCGTGGCCGGCAGCAGCGCGAGAACAGTCTCCACCAGCAGCTCGGTATCCGGCCGAGGAATCAGGGTGTGCGACGCCACCTCCAGCTCCAGACTCCAGAAGCCTTGCTGACCGAGGATATAGGCCACCGGCTCGCCAGCCTGACGCCGCATCAGCATCGCCTGATAACGCTCAAGCGGCTCGGCCTCAAGCTCACGCTCCGGCCAGGTATGCAGGTAGCTGCGCGACTTGCCCAGAACATGGGCGAGCAAAAGCTCTGCGTCCAGCCGTGGGGTAGGCGAATCAGGCAGTTCGGCGTTTTGCAGCAACGATTCGATAGTGGCCATAGGGCAGCGCTTTTGTAGGAGCCAGCTTGCTGGCGATCAACGAACGAAAAGCATCGCGAGCAAGCTCGCGCCTACAGGGGCATCCCCCGCAGGTAGGGCGCGCATCAATCGCCCAGCGCAGCCAGCTGATCGGCCTGATATTCCACCAGCAGCGGCTCGATAATCGCTTCAACACCGCCGGCAATCACTTCGCCCAGCGAATACAGGGTCAGGTTGATACGGTGATCGGTGACTCGGCCTTGCGGGAAGTTGTAGGTGCGGATGCGCTCGGAGCGGTCACCGGAGCCCACCAGCAGTTTGCGCGAGTCGGAAATTTCCTTGTGCGCAGCGGCTTCCTGCTGGTCCTTCAACTTGGCCGCGAGCCAGGCCATGGCCTTGGCGCGGTTCTTGTGCTGCGAGCGCTCTTCCTGACATTCCACCACGGTGCCGGTGGGGATGTGGGTGATGCGGATCGCCGAGTCGGTGGTGTTGACGTGCTGACCACCGGCGCCGGAGCTGCGGTAGGTGTCCACGCGCAGATCGGCCGGGTTGATGTCGATGGCCATCTGCTCATCCGGCTCGGGCAACACAGCAACCGTACAGGCCGAGGTGTGGATACGGCCCTGGGATTCGGTTTCCGGCACGCGCTGCACGCGGTGCGCACCCGACTCGAACTTGAGCTTGCCATAGACGTTGTCGCCCTCAACCCGGGCGATGACCTCTTTGTAGCCGCCATGTTCGCCTTCGCTGGCCGACAGCACTTCTACACGCCAGCCCTGCTTCTCGGCATAGCGCGAATACATGCGGAACAGGTCGCCAGAGAAGATCGCTGCTTCGTCACCACCGGTGCCGGCGCGCACTTCAAGGAACACGTTACGACCGTCGTTGGGGTCTTTCGGCAGCAGCATGCGCTGCAGCGTGGCTTCCAGTTCGATCAATTGCGCCTTGGCTTCGGCCACTTCTTCCTCGGCCATTTCACGCATGTCCGGGTCGCTGTCCTTGAGCAATGCCTGCGCGCCTTCCAGATCGGCCTGCACTTTACGGAACGCACTGAACGCCTGATACACCGGTTCAAGCTCGGCGTACTCCTTGGAATAGGCACGAAACTGCGTCTGGTTGCTGATCACTTCAGCATCCCCGAGCAGCGCAGTCAGCTCTTCGAAACGATCCTGCAACAGGTCGAGTTTATTGATCAGTGACGCTTTCATTGCAGACCTTTATTGATTGGCCGAAACGCTATGGGTCGAAGCAGACGGCGCGCCCTCGTCGAGGGCAAACAGTTCCTGCGCCACGCCCAGCGCGTCGACGCGGCCATCGGCAGAGAATTTTTTCAGCTGCACGCTGGGCGCATGCAGCAACTTGTTGGTCAGGCCACGGGCCAGTTGCGCCAGCACGTCCTCGGCGGAGCTGCCGTTGCTCAGCAGACGCAGGGCCTTGCTCAGTTCCTCGTCACGCAGGCGCTCGGCTTGCTGACGATAGGCCTTGAGCACATCCACCGCGGCCAGCTCGCGCAGGCGCAGCATAAAGTCCTGAGCGCCGACACTGACCAGTTCTTCAGCGGCCTGAGCCGCACCCTGACGGCTCTTGAGGTTTTCCGCGATGACTTCGTGCAGGTCATCGACGGTATAGAGGTAGACATCATCCAGCTCGCCAACTTCCGGCTCGATATCGCGCGGCACGGCGATGTCGACCATAAAAATCGGCTTGTGTTTGCGCTGTTTCAGCGCCCGCTCCACCGCGCCCTTGCCGAGAATCGGCAGCTGGCTGGCGGTGGAGCTGATGACGATATCGCTGTTGACCAGCTCATCGGGGATTTCCGAGAGCAGCACGGCGTGCGCACCAAACTGTTCGGCCAGGCTGCTGGCACGCTCCAGGGTACGGTTAGCTACAACGATGCGTTTGATGCCCTGATCATGCAGATGACGCGCCACCAGGCTGATGGTTTCACCAGCGCCGATCAGCAGGGCCTGGCTGCGGTGCAGGTCAGCGAAAATCTGCTTGGCCAGACTGACCGCGGCAAAAGCCACCGATACCGGGTTTTCACCAATCGCGGTATCGGTGCGTACGGTCTTGGCGGTGCTGAAGGTGGCCTGAAACAGCCGCCCGAGCAGCGGGCCAAGGGTGCCGGCCTCACGGGCCACGGCAAACGCCGACTTCATCTGACCGAGAATCTGCGGCTCGCCCAGCACCATGGAGTCCAGCCCCGAGGCCACGCGCATCATATGCCGCACGGCCTGGTCATCAGCATGGATATAGGCGCAGGCGCGCAACTCGTCGAGGCTCAGCTGGTGGTAATTGGCCAGCCAGGCCAGCACCTCATCGGCGCTCAGGTCATCCTGCTCGAGGTACAACTCGCTGCGATTGCAAGTCGACAGAATCGCCGCTTCACGGCTGCTGGTGCGCTGACACAGCTGCTGCAATGCCTCAACCAACTGCTCGGGAGTGAACGCCACGCGTTCGCGGACATCCACCGAGGCGGTCTTGTGGTTGATACCGAGGGCAATAAAGGCCATGCACGATCGCTGACAGGTAATGGAGCCGGCGATTGTCCTACTTCGGCAAAGCGAGAACAACCACTGCGGCTTATTGTCCCTATAGGCAGCTTTATCTCTCTCACCGCGATCATGGCAGCCCATGGGCTTGCCCCAGCGCTTGTGTCATGATGCCCAGACCGCAGGTTGGCCACATACTCTTCTTATGAATAGATCCTTTGCCTTGCTAACTGCCGCTGCCTTGTTAAGTGGCTGCCAGACCTTTGCCCCTTCTGCCCCGGATGGCACACCGCCCGTGGAAGACCCGGCAGCCGTTGCCACGCCCGCACAGCCGCAGGTTTATCGCGCATTCAGCCAGGAAACCCTGCTGGCGTTGTTGACCGCAGAGCTGGCCGGCCAGCGCAACCGCTTTGATATCGCCCTGGAAAACTACGTCCAGCAGGCCAAGGCCACACAGGATGCCGGCGTCGCCGAGCGCGGCTTCCGTATTGCCGAATACCTCGGCGTCGAACAGCCCGCCCTGGAAACCAGCCTGCTGTGGGCCAAGACCGCACCCGAGAACATCGACGCGCAGCGCGCAGCTGCCGTGCAACTGGCCCGCGCCGGTCGTTATGACGAATCCATGACCTTTATGGAGCAGGTACTGCAACGTCAGGGCGATACGCATTTCGACTTCCTCGCCCTGTCCGCCGCAGAAACCGACCCGGACACCCGCGCTGGCCTGCTGCAAAGCTTCAACCGCCTGCAGGCGAAATACCCGGACAACAGCCAGTTGCAGTTCGGCAAAGCCCTGTTGTTGCAACAGGATGGTCGCCCGCAGGAAGCCCTGGAACTGCTCGAAGAGCAACCCAGCAAAAACCGCCCGATTGCCTCGATCCTCCTGCATGCACGCCTGCTGCAAAGCCTGGAGCGTAATGACGACGCCCTCCCGTTGCTGGAAAAAGGCCTTGCGCAACACCCGGACGACAAACGCCTGCGCCTGACCTATGCCCGCCTGCTGGTTGCGGAAAATCGCCTGGACGACGCCAAGGGCGAATTCGCCTCACTGCTGCAGCAATACCCCAACGATGATGACCTGCGTTTCTCCCTGGCCCTGGTCTGCCTGGAAGCCAAAGCCTGGAAAGAGGCCATCGTCTACCTGGAAGAGCTGGTCGAGCGCGGCAGCCACAGCGATGCTGCGCATTACAACCTGGCCCGCGCCTATGAAGAATTGGACGATATTCCCAGCGCCCTGATCGAGTACGCATTGGTCGGCCCGGGTAACGACTACCTGCCAGCCCAGGCCCGCCAGAGCGAACTGCTGTTCAAACAGCAACGCGGAGACGAAGCCGCTGAGCGCCTCAGCCGCGCGCGCGAAAGCCAGCCCGATTACGCTATCCAGCTCTACTTGATTGAGGCTGAAGCCTGGTCCAAACAGCGCAACAACGAACGTGCCTGGCAAGTCATCGAACAGGCCCTGGAGCAGTTCCCGGAAGACCTCAACCTGCTCTACACCCGCGCCATGCTGGCGGAAAAACGTGGCGACCTGGCCCTGCTGGAAGAGGATCTGCGCTTTATTCTGGAGCGCGAACCCGACAATGCCATGGCCCTCAATGCCCTGGGCTACACCCTGGCTGACCGCACCACACGCTATGCCGAGGCTAAACAGCTGATCGAGCAGGCGCACCAGCTTAACCCCGACGACCCCGCCATTCTCGACAGTCTCGGCTGGGTCAATTACCGCCTGGGCAATCTGCAGGAGGCAGAACGCCTGCTGCGCAAGGCCATGCAGGAATTTCCCGACCACGAAGTCGCCGCCCATTTGGGCGAAGTGCTGTGGGTCCAGGGCAAACAGAAGGAAGCGCGCAAACTCTGGCGCGAAGCCCTGAAACAGCAACCCGACAGTGACATTCTGCGCAGCACCCTGCTGCGCCTGACCGGAGCCGAGACGCTGTGAAGTTTGTTCGCCACCTGCTGGTTTTCAGCCTGATCACTTTACTGGCAGGCTGCGCCGGCCTGACTTCGAAAGAAGCCCTGGAAGGCCAGGGCGACGCGCAAAGCTGGCAAGCCCACAAACAGCGCATCAGCAGCCTGGATGCCTGGCAGATCAATGGCAAGGTCGGCATCCGCGCCCCGAAAGACTCCGGCAGCGGCACCCTGTTCTGGCTACAACGCCAGGACTACTACGACATTCGCCTCTCCGGCCCACTCGGTCGTGGCGCTGCACGCCTTACCGGTCGGCCAGGCGAAATCCTCCTGGAGGTGGCGAATCAGGGTCGTTATCAAGCCGCCTCACCGGAACAACTGCTGCAAGACCAGCTCGGCCTCAATCTGCCGGTCTCCCATCTGCTCTGGTGGATTCGTGGCCTGCCCTCACCGGACAGTAAAAGCCGCCTGAACCTCGACGGCCAGAGCCACCTGGCACAGCTGAGTCAGGATGGCTGGTACGTCGAATACCTGAGCTACGCTGAGCAGAATGGTTTCTGGCTGCCGGAACGTATCAAGCTCAGCGGTTTTGACCTGCAGGTCACTCTGGTGATCAAGGACTGGCAACCGCGCCAGCTCGGCCAATGAGCGCCCCGGCAATACCCGCCGCTGCCGAATTGATTCTGCCGGCACCGGCCAAGCTCAACCTGATGCTGCACATCCTCGGTCGTCGTACCGACGGTTACCACGAGCTGCAAACCCTGTTTCAGTTCCTCGACTTCGGTGACGAGCTGGGGTTTGCCCTGCGCAGCGACGGTGAGATCCGCCTGCACACCCCCGTCGTCGGCGTGCCCCATGACAGCAACCTGATCGTGCGCGCCGCACGCATGCTCCAGCAGCACACCGGCTGCACCCTGGGCGCAGACATCTGGCTCGACAAACGCCTGCCCATGGGCGGCGGCATTGGTGGCGGCAGTTCGGATGCTGCCACCACCCTGCTCGGCCTCAACCACCTGTGGCAGCTGCACTGCAGCGAAGATCAGCTGGCCGCGCTAGGGCTCAGCCTGGGCGCCGATGTGCCAGTGTTCGTACGCGGCCACGCGGCCTTCGCCGAGGGGGTTGGGGAAAAGCTGCAACCGGTAACCCTGAGCGAACCCTGGTTTCTCGTGGCGATTCCGCAAGTGCTTGTCAGCACAGCGGAAATTTTCTCCGACCCTGAGTTGACACGGGATACGCCGCCCATTAAAGTTCGCAGCCTTCTTGAGGGGGGTGGTCGTAATGACTGCCAGCCGGTGGTCCAGAAGCGTTATCCAGAAGTTCATAACGCTTTGATCCTGTTGAACAAATTTGTTCCAACTCGATTAACCGGCACTGGAGCTTGTGTGTTTGGGAGCTTCCCAAACCAGGACGATGCTGATAAAGTCGCCCGCCAACTTCCAGTCACTTTGCCAAGTTTTATCGCCCAAGGTCGCAATGTTTCGATGTTGCACCGCAAGCTGGAAACACTGGCCAGGAAGTAAATGCATGCTCTGCAGTTAATAGAGCAACGGGTTGTATATATAGGGGCGTCGCCAAGCGGTAAGGCAGCAGGTTTTGATCCTGCCATGCGTTGGTTCGAATCCAGCCGCCCCTGCCATTCCGTCCTGGAGCGGATACACAACCCAGAGCATTTGGTTACACAGGATACAGGGGCGTCGCCAAGCGGTAAGGCAGCAGGTTTTGATCCTGCCATGCGTTGGTTCGAATCCAGCCGCCCCTGCCATTTTCTGTACTCACCCAGATACACTCAGCCGGCAGGTACTGCGCGTGTCCAAGATGATGGTCTTTACGGGGAACGCTAACCCCGATCTGGCGCGGCGTATCGTACGTCAGCTGCACATTCCCCTCGGTGATGCCTCTGTCGGTAAATTCTCCGACGGCGAAATCATGATTGAAATCAACGAAAACGTCCGCGGTAAAGACGTATTCCTGATTCAACCGACATGCGCGCCAACCAACGATAACCTGATGGAACTGGTAGTGATGGCTGACGCCTTCCGCCGCTCCTCAGCGACCCGAATTACTGCTGTCATCCCCTACTTCGGCTATGCCCGCCAGGATCGCCGCCCGCGCTCCGCTCGCGTGGCAATCAGCGCCAAAGTCGTGGCTGACATGCTTACCGTTGTAGGCATCGACCGGGTATTGACCGTCGACCTGCATGCGGACCAAATCCAGGGCTTTTTCGATATCCCGGTAGACAACATCTACGGCTCCCCAGTACTGGTGGATGACATCGAAGACCAGCGTTTTGAAAACCTGATGATCGTCTCCCCGGACATCGGCGGCGTAGTTCGCGCTCGCGCCGTGGCCAAATCCCTGGGTGTTGACCTGGCGATCATCGACAAGCGCCGCGAAAAAGCCAACCACTCCGAAGTGATGCACATCATCGGTGATGTCGAAGGCCGTACCTGCATCCTCGTCGATGACATGGTCGATACCGCCGGCACCCTGTGCCACGCAGCTAAAGCCCTGAAAGAACACGGCGCCGCCAAGGTGTTCGCCTACTGCACGCACCCGGTACTCTCGGGCCGCGCCATCGAAAACATCGAAAAATCCGTACTCGACGAGCTGGTGGTGACCAACACCATCCCGCTGTCCGCCGCTGCGCAATCCTGCTCGCGTATTCGCCAACTGGATATCGCCCCGGTAGTCGCTGAAGCGGTACGCCGTATCAGCAATGAAGAATCGATCAGCGCGATGTTCCGTTAATCCGGAACACGCCCTGAGCGCAAACGCCCTGCCCTGATGGCAAGGCCTTTCAACCAACCGTCCCGTCGCTGGTCGCAAGCGTAACGGACGGTTTGGTTATTTTGGAGAAGTGAAATGACTGTTGAATTTAGCCTGAATGCCGAAGTGCGTTCCGACCTGGGGAAAGGTGCGAGCCGCCGCCTGCGTCGTAACGTTGCCATGGTTCCTGCGGTAATCTACGGCGGCGAAAAAGCCCCGCAATCGATCAGCCTGCTGGCCAAAGAACTGGCCAAACTGCTGGAAAACGAAGCTGCATTCAGCCACGTACTGAGCCTGAACGTTGCCGGCAGCACCGAAAGCGTGCTGATCAAAGCCCTGCAGCGTCATCCTGCCAAAGGCTACGTACTGCACGCTGACTTCGTTCGCGTAATCGCCGGCCAGAAACTGACCGCTCACGTCCCACTGCACTTCATCAACCAGGAAACTTCGGTTGGCGTGAAGCAGCAAGGCGGCGAAGTTTCCCACGTCCTGGCTGAGGTAGAAGTATCCTGCCTGCCGAAAGACCTGCCGGAATTCATCGAAGTCGACATGGCTAAAGTTGAAGTGGGTCAGATCGTTCACCTGGCTGACCTGAAACTGCCGAAAGGCGTTGAGCTGGTTGCACTGGCTCACGGCAACGACCTGGCAGTGGCCAACATCCACGCCTCCCGCGTTGCTAAAGACGAAGGCGCTGCCGAGTAAACCTCGCAGTGTCGGAAACCAGCTCGGCAGATAACTCTACCGAGCGATTTCCACAAAAGGGCTCCTGACATGACTGCCGTACAACTGATCGTTGGCCTGGGTAACCCCGGCCCTGAATACGACCAGACCCGGCATAATGCAGGGGCCCTTTTTGTTGAGCGCCTGGCTGACAGTCAACGGACTAGCCTGAGTCTCGACAAAAAGTATTTTGGTCTGGTGGGCAAATTCACCCACCAAGGCCGTGACGTTCGTTTGTTGATCCCCACCACCTACATGAACCGCAGCGGCCAGGCTGTCGCGGCATTGGCGAATTTCTTCCGCATTGCGCCGGAAGCCATTCTGGTGGCCCACGACGAACTCGACATGCCTCCCGGCGTCGCCAAACTCAAACAGGGTGGCGGGCATGGCGGGCATAACGGGTTGCGCGACATCATCGCCCAGCTTGGCAATCAGAATAATTTCCACCGCCTGCGGCTTGGCATCGGCCACCCCGGGCACAGCAGCATGGTTTCCAACTTCGTCCTCGGCCGCGCACCGCGCAGCGAGCAGGAACTGCTGGATACCAGTATCGACTTTGCTCTGGGCGTCCTGCCGGAAATCCTCGCCGGCGACTGGACCGTAGCCATGCGCAAACTGCACAGCCAGAAAGCCACCTCTTAACCTTTTATCGCCAGCGCGCGAGGGAACCATCATGGGATTCAACTGCGGCATCGTCGGCCTGCCAAACGTCGGCAAGTCCACCCTGTTCAACGCCCTCACCAAATCCGGGATCGCTGCAGAAAACTTCCCGTTCTGCACCATTGAACCCAATAGCGGCATCGTCCCCATGCCCGACCCGCGCCTCGATGCCCTGGCTGAAATCGTCAAACCCGAGCGCGTAATTCCCACCACCATGGAGTTCGTCGACATCGCCGGCCTGGTGGAAGGCGCCTCCAAAGGCGAAGGCCTGGGTAACAAGTTCCTCGCCAACATTCGCGAGACCGATGCCATCGCCCACGTGGTGCGCTGCTTCCAGGACGACAACGTGATTCACGTCGCCAACAGCGTCGACCCCAAGCGCGACATCGAGATCATCGACCTCGAACTGATCTTCGCTGACCTCGACAGCTGCGAAAAGCAACTGCAGAAAGTCACCCGCAACGCCAAAGGCGGTGACAAGGAAGCCGTAGCCCAGAAAACCCTGCTGGAAAAACTCATCCCACACTTCACCGAGGGCAAGCCTGCGCGCACCCTGATGAAGACCCTGGGCGACGACGAAAAAGCCCTGGTGCGTGGCTTTCACCTGCTCACCAGCAAGCCGGTGATGTATATCGCCAACGTCGCCGAAGACGGCTTCGAGAACAACCCGCTGCTCGACGTGGTACAAGCAATTGCCGACGCCGAAGGCGCTCCGGTGGTTCCGGTGTGCAACAAGATCGAAGCCGAAATTGCCGAACTGGATGACGGCGAAGAAAAAGACATGTTCCTAGAAGCCCTGGGCCTGGAAGAGCCTGGCCTCAACCGCGTGATCCGCGCCGGCTACGAGCTGCTCAACCTGCAGACTTACTTCACCGCAGGCGTGAAGGAAGTACGCGCCTGGACCGTCAAGGTCGGCGCAACCGCCCCACAAGCCGCCGCAGTGATCCATACTGATTTCGAGAAAGGCTTTATCCGCGCCGAAGTCATCGCCTACAACGACTTCATTCAGTACAAAGGCGAAGCCGGTACCAAAGAAGCCGGAAAATGGCGCCTGGAAGGCAAGGAATACATCGTCAAAGATGGCGATGTCATGCATTTCCGCTTCAACGTTTAACAACAGACCCCGCTTCGGCGGGGTTTTGCTTATCCGCACACCCAAAGCGCACAGCAACCTAAGCAGTTGATAGAAATAAAAAATATCTCCACCTCAGGGTTGACAGCAACCTCAGAGATGCGGAAAATGCGCGCCACTCGGCTACGTAGCTCAGCTGGTTAGAGCATAGCATTCATAATGCTGGGGTCCGGGGTTCAAGTCCCTGCGTAGCCACCAAACAAAACAAGGGTTTAGCGAAAGCTAAGCCCTTTTTTGTTTTCCGGGCAGACTACAAACAGACTACATCCCGACTACTGATCCCCTCGCTCGGCATTCACCCTGCTGACAAACGCATTACTCTTAGCTACCCAAATCTTGGGGGCGGCATATCCAACGATGAACGATAGAGCCCAAATCCGAGCAAAAGTACCGGGCGACTCATC
This sequence comes from Pseudomonas cimarronensis, assembly GCF_049331905.1. Lineage (GTDB taxonomy): Bacteria > Pseudomonadota > Gammaproteobacteria > Pseudomonadales > Pseudomonadaceae > Aquipseudomonas. The sequence goes on from NZ_CP186283.1 coordinate 3,692,964, forward strand.
CAGCATGCCAATGAAATACAAGCCGAAAATAAAACCAAGCACGCCGCCAATGTAGGCACGCATCGACAACCAAGCGTGGCGAATCTCCTGCATCTTTGGAGGAGCGATTTTGAGGTCGTCATAATTGTTGGGTGGGCCATCATGACTAATCGTGGCCAGAATTGCCTGCACGATACTTCCAATGACAGCACCAAAAGCACACGCAATCGGAAGTAATAAATCAAAAAGGCTGATGCCTACGCCGCTGAAATCCATTTCAAATCCTGCTGATGAGTTGAAGTTAAGGGACGATAGCAAAATCCCTTCTAACTAATCGAATGCAGGATTTATAGATGGCCAGACTGTGCAAGCGGTGAGAGCCTCAGCAAACTCAGCAAATTTCGAGTGGCGGTTTGCTGACTTCCAGTTAGCAATACGCTCGGCTTCACCTGAAACAACGCCAGACGCAGGAAATTGCGTTCTGTAGAACCAATAAACACCACTGGCACCACTGCGACCGGACCCAAAACGAACTTCCGGAAAGTGAGGACTATAAAATCTGGTGCTCGCTTTGAGCCAAAGGCGATAGTCGTAGTCCAGGCTCCAAGTCATCAGGAGACATGCATAGCGCATGGTCATGATGATTGAGGAATGGCCGAGGATTCGCTGCAGGCAGAGGATTGGGCTACCCCCAATCTGGTAGACATCCCCCGCCTATGCTTGAACTAGATTCCTACTACTGAGAGCCCCACTTACTGCTACTGAAGACGGGGAGACGTCGCCCCTAACACCTCTTAACCGCGCCCTGCGAACCAAGCAGCAGTCCAGTAAAGATCAGCGTTGCGCCAAGCCAGTGATAGGGCTGCAAGCCCTCCCCCAGCAATAGCCAGCCCAGTACAGCGGTGAAAACTGGCATCAGGTAGTTGGAGAGCGCGGCCTTGGCGGCGCCGATTACGCGGATGGCGTGGTTCCAGGCGAGGTAGGCGAGCAGTGAGGCGAAGATGGCGGTATAGCCGATGGCGGCCAAGTTATGCGGCGTTACGCTGAAGTGTGCGCCCTGGGCCAGTTCGTAAAGGTAGAACGGCAGAATCAGCGGCACGCCCAGCAACATCAGCATGCCCAACAATGCCAGTGGTGGGATTGGCAGCAGGTAGTGGGCCCAACGCCGCAGCAGCAGTGAGTAGAGCGCCCAGTCCGCCACCGCCAGCAACATGATCAGATCGCCCTTGTTGAATGCCAGGCCGGCGAGACTGGCCCAGCGGCCTTTGCTGATCAGCACCAGCAATCCAACAACGGCCACCGCCATGCCCCACCAGGCGCGCCGCTGCGGCCACTCGCCGAGCAGCAGGCCCGCGCCGATAAAAGTCATCAGCGGTAGGCAGGTGTTGACCAGGGTGATATTGATCGCCGCCGTGGTTTGCGCGGCGGCATAGAGCAGGCTGTTGTAACCGGCAATACCGAGGCCAGCGAGCACCAGCAAACGCCAGCCAGCGACACGCAGCGCTGTGCGATGCTGCCACAGCGGCTTGGCCACAAAGGGCAGCAACAGCACCAGGGCCAGACTCCAGCGCCAGAATGACAAAGCGAATGGCGGGATTTCACCCACAAATGCCCTCGCCACCAGGGCATTACCGGACCAGCAAAGGGTTGCCAGCAGCAGACCGGCCAGCGCGACACGGATGGAAGACTGCATGCCTCAACTCTGGCCGAGCGGGCGCAGGCGGTATTGCGGCGGCAGCTGTTCCATGCCGCTGACAGTGACGTTGAGGTTTTTCCAGCGGCCGTCTTTGATGCCGTAGATGCAACCATGCACCGCCAGCGGCTGCCCACGGTGCCAGGCGTTCTGCACGATGGTGGTATGGCTGACGTTGGCCACCTGCTGGATCACATTGAGCTCGCATAGGCGGTCGACCTGCTCTTCCTCAGTGGGCAACTGTGCCAGGTGTTCGCGGTGCTCGTAGTAGAGGTCGCGAATGCTGCGCAGCCAGCCGTCGATCAGGCCGAACTGGGTGTCCTGCATGGACACCCGCACCCCGCCGCAACCGTAGTGCCCGGTGACCAGGATATGTTTGACCTTGAGCACATCGACCGCGTACTGGATCACCGACAGGCAGTTGAGATCGGTGTGCAGCACCACGTTGGCGACGTTGCGGTGGACGAACAGGTCGCCCGGCAGCAAGCCGACAATCTCGTTAGCCGGCACACGCGCATCGGAACAGCCGATCCACAGGTACTCGGGCACTTGCTGCTGCGCCAGTTTGGCAAAAAACTCAGGATCCTCCTCCTTGATCGCTTCGGCCCAACGCGCGTTGTTGTCGAAGAGGTGCTGTAGATCGCTCATGGTCACTCCGTATTCGCCGATGCGGCACCTTAGGAGCGCAACCGGCTTTTGACAAGCATGCGTTACAGCTGCGCCTGACGCCGCCACCAGCGATTGAGCGGCACGCTGCCCTGCAGGGCCTGACTGTGCCAGTCGCGATGCCAGTTACGGGCCTGGGCCGCCAGCTGCGCCCAAGGCACTTGTGGTTGCTGCAATGCCAACCACAGCTGCGTCTCCAGCGCGTTACGGCTGTTACGCAGACTCTGGCGAAAGGCACGGTCCATCAGGGCACGCCGATGCACCGCCTCGAAACGCCACCACAGGCTCTGCTCAATCGCGGTCAGAGGATCTGTCAGTACCGCAGCGCCCGACTCGGCAGACAGGCTCAACGGTTGGAACAGGCTCATGCAGGGCGCGGAGGTGCCGGTTGCCGCCAGCACACTGGCGGGCCCCTGTAACCGGGCCACCAGGCTGGCGGTGGTTTGCGACGGCCGCCAGAAGCTGCCGGCGTGCAGGCAGACCTGGCGGTTGTTATGCCGCTGAAAGTCATCACCGGCCTGACCATGGCTGCGCAGTGCGCTGAACAGATTGGCAAAACCAGGCGTTCCACTGCACTGCGTCAGCCATTGCTGGTTCTGCGCACGTCGCTGGTGCGCGCCACCAATCCAGGGCAACAGCCGGGTATCGAAGGCCTGGGCAAAGTGCAGATCGCCCTTGCCATCCCAGCACTGCAAGCGTCGAGCCTGGTCATGCAGCCCAGGACTGTGCAGGTCGAACTCATATCCCAGGGTCAACGCGTTGGAAATCGCCCAGCTGTCGACGCGCTTGGCTGCCCACAAATGCCCGGCCGTTTCCAGCACCCAGGCTTCGTCAGCATCGGCCAACAGAAAGCTGTTGTCGTAGCGAAAGCTCTTGTCGCGATAACCTGCCGCCCCACCCTGGCCAAACGCCTGCAGGTGCTCGGTAATCACCGCCAGGGCCTCTCGGGCACTGCCGCCCCGCTCCAGGCCCAGACGCAGCAGGTCCATGCCCAGCAGCGCATCACCCTGGCGCAGCGTCAGGCGGGTGAATACCGCTTCGTTGCCAATCGCCACCCCGCAGTCATTCACCCCCATCTCACCGCCCCACAACCAGCAGGGCTGACTGAGCACCAGGCCATGCCGATCCGCCGTCTGCGGCACCTCGATATAGCTGGTGAGCACCCGCGGGCTGCGATCCCCGCGCACCGCTGGCAAGCGAATCAGCCGCTGTGGCTCGGCCGCTTCGCGATCACTGTTTTTGGCAAACCAGGTCTGTCCATGACTGCGCAGCACCAGGGTGTCGCACATGCTCACCTCTTCTTGTTATCAACTCCGGCGTAGATGCCGACGACGCAGCAACCAGACGATCAGCAGCACGCCAGCCAGCAGCACCAGGCTCACGCCCCACTGCAATGGCCCGGCATAGCGATACAGTTCGGCGGGGTGCAGGCTCGCCTCACGGCGCATGCGCTGCTCGGCCGCCGCGCCCTGAGTGGGGATATCGGCCAGGCCATCACCATCTTGATCGGGCAAGCTGCGGATATGGTCGAGCAGGCCCTGCCATTCCTTGTATTCCTGTACACCGGGCTGCTGCGGGTCGGCATCGATGATCGCCGCCTTGAGCTGGGTCAGCGGCTGGCCCTGAGCATCCTTGGGCTGCACGCTGAGCAGGCCTTTGGTCAGGTCGCTGACCAGCCAGGTGAAGCTGCCGACATAGCTGGTCGCGCCAATGCTATAGAGCCGCGTATCGGCCAGATCCAGTGGCGTGTAGCCGTTGAGCGGGTCACCCAGCTCAATCTGGCTGACCCGATCAAACGGCACACGCCAGGGGTTATAGGCAAAGCGCAGGCCCGACACGCGCGGGTAGTAGCTCTTGCTCTCGCGCAGCTGATAGGCCAGCAACAGCACTTCCAGCAGGTTCTTCAGCTCCTGGCCGGTGACATACACCTTGATCAGCGGGTAGCCCGGCGCATCGTCCAGCTCACCAATGCCCAGTGGCGCGATACGAAACAGATCAGACACCGCCTGCACGCCCTGCCGGCCCTTGATCAAGTTGTCGCGGATGGTGCCATTGCCGGTGAACGACACATCGCTGCCAGTGGCTTGGCGTAACGCATCGGTAACCAGGTTGCCGAGAATCGGATCGTCATAGGCCCGCGTGAGGGTCTTGTCGACCTTGGCCAGCGGCTGATCGAAGGCATAGCCTTTGGGTGCCAGCATCTGCGCGCTGACCACCTGCTTGAAGTCCTCGACCTGAGCGGTCACGGCTGCATCGCCAGCAATCTGGTCATTGATCGGGTGCAGCTGATATCCGAGCACCTGCGGCTTGCCGTCGGCGTCCAGGCGCATATGCAACTCGCCCAGGTGCTGGATCTCGGAGCCGGCCTGCATCACCGGCGTGCGTCCGTTGACCAGCACGGGCTGCGCCAGCGCAGTGTGTGAATGGCCACCGACGACGATGTCGATGCCCGGCACCTGCTCGACCAACTCAACCTCTTCACCGCGCCAGCTGCCATCGGCCTGCTGCACCACGCCCATGTGCGAAAGCAGGATCACCACCTCGGCGCCCTCCTCGCGCAATTTGCCGACCGTGGCTTTGGCGGTCGCCAACGGATCAGCAAAACGCGCCGGCTTGATCATCGGGCTGACCGCCACCGCGTTGTTACCGAGCAGGCCGAACAGACCAAAGCGAATCCCGCCTTTGTCGATCAGCTTGTAGGGCGCGATACGCCCGGCCTTGTAGTGCGCCTGCAGGCTGTCATCTTCGGGGCGCTCAGGGTCGAAGCCGAGGTTGCTCGAGAGCAGCGGCATCAGGGCATCGCCCTTGGCCTTGTGCGCCGCGCTGATCATCGCGGCAAGGCCGGCCGGACGAAAATCGAATTCGTGGTTACCCAGAGTCGCGGCGTCGTAGCCCAACTCGGTCATCAGGCGCAGCTCGCCTCCGGTTTCCCGGGTCACGGTATGAAACAGCGTGCCCATGCTGAAGTCGCCGCCATCGAGCAGCAGCACCGGCTGCTCGCCGGCAGCAGCGCGGCGCTGTTCAAGCAGGGAGGCCAGTCGTGCCACCCCGCCGACGGTATCGTCATCACCCACGCTGGCCGGGGTGTATTCGTTATTCGGGCCAAAGCCGAGCAGCCGCGACTGCCAGTCGTTGGTGTGCAGAATGGTAAAGCTGCGCTCGGCGGCCAGCGTCAGGCTGGAGCTGCACAGGCAGAGGGCAAACAGGCTACAAAGCAAACGCATGGCGACATCCTTGAGCAAACGATGCGGCAGTATGGCCGCGTAGATCAGGCAGTGCAGCGACCGATAAGGCCGCAGGCACTCGCCAATCGGGTCAACTGTTCAGCACTTCAGTGGCAGCGCGCTCGCCTGCCTGTACCGCCCCGTCGAAGTAACCCATCCAGCGGGTGGCGGTTTCCGTCCCGGCAAAGTGCACACGGCCCAGCGGCTCGCGCAAACGCGCCGCACCATTGCTCCACAACCCTGGTGGAAACAATGCGGCGTAACAACCACGGGAAAAGGGTTCATCTATCCAGCTCTTGTCGACGTACTCGAGCGGCTGCAATGCCTGCGCACCGAAGTAACGAGAAAAGCATTCCAGCACCACTGCCTGGCGTTGACCGGCCGGCTGATCACTCCAGTGACGCGCCTCATCGCCTTCGATAAAGCCCATCAGCACACCACGCGGCGAACCTGGCAGGCTGTTATCGAAGGTCAGGCGCACCGGCCCGCTTTCGCTGGTGGCCTGGCCGGACAAACCGCGCTCACGCCAGAACGGCGTGGCGTAGTGGGCCATGCATTTGACCACCGCACCCTGTGGCTGGCGTTGCAGCAACTGGTCACGCCAGCCGGGCAGCAACGGCTCCTGGGTGATGCGCAGCAACATGGTTGGCGGCACGGCGAAGATCACCCGGCGTGCCGGGTGGCTGCCGCTGTCGGTGATCAGTTCAACCTGCTCGGCCTGCTGACGCAGGGCGCGCACCGGCTGCTCCAGCTGCACGGCATCGCCCAGACGCGCAGCCAGCTCCTCGCAGATGCGCTGGCTGCCGCCGACGATACGGTCCTGCTGCGCGCCTTTATCGACGCCGAGCAAGGTGTCCAGGTTGGTGCCGCTGTTGATGTAGAACAGCACATGCAGAAACGACAGTTCGCGGGCATTGGCGGCAAACACCGCACCGCTGAGCAACTCGAACACCTTACGGCCATGGGTGGTACGCAGGTTACGGGCGATCCACTGGGCAAAGCTCAGGCTGTCCCACTGCGTGGCCCGGGGATGGCGGGCTGGGTCGTCGAGGGGAATCTGTCGGGCCAGGCGATCCAGACGCCATTGTGCCAGGGCAACATCCAACAGCACATGCGGGGCAAAACGCGGGATGGTGCCGCGATAGGGTTTCAGCACGCCGCCGAACAGGGTCAGGTTGTCCCCCTGGTTCCACAACGGGAAGGTGTGCAGGTTCAACTCGGCGAGCAGCGCCAGGATGCGCTCCTGAGTCGGCCCGACCCATTGCCCGCCAACCTCGACCACGTCACCCGAGGCAAACCGGTGATTGAGCGTGCGTCCGCCCACCCGTGGATTGGCCTCCAGCACCTTGACCCGCTTGCCGGCCTGCGCAAGCCGCCAGGCCGCCGTCAATCCGGAAATCCCCGCCCCCACTACGATCACATCGTGCATGTGTCGCCCTTCTGCTGGTTATGCCACAGAGGGTAGGTGATCTCAGCAGTGAGGCCCAAAGCCGAACGCGCCAGAATCACCGACAAAGCGGTCACCCCAGGCGCAGCGTCAGTCAAACAGGGGGCAAACCATCACCAGGGCATCTTCGCGGCCGCCGACGGCAGGGTAATAGTCGCGACGCCGGCCGACTTCGTTGAAGCCGTAGCGCTCGTACAGTCGATAGGCCACCTGATTGCTCGCACGCACTTCCAGAAAACAATCCTTGGCTCCTTGGGCCTGCGCCTCGTGCATCAGGTGTTCGAGCAGTTTCAGGCCCAGACCACGGCCCTGACTTTCCGCCTTGACGGTGATATTGAGCAGATGCGCCTCGTCCATGATCACCTGGATCACGCCATGGCCGACCTGCTGCTGACCTTCAAACATCACCCAGCAGCTGTAGGAGGTCAGGCTGTCGGTAAAGATGCCGCGCGTCCAGGGGTGGCTAAAGGCGGCGTATTCGATTTTCAACACCGCATCGATATCCGCCGCCGTCATCGGGCGAAAGCTGATTGCATCACTCATTCAGGTTGACTCGGCAAACGATAGAAACCCAGCAAGCGGCCGGGCAAGAGGTCTTCAATTGGCAGCCAACCAGCGCTGACGCACGCGGCGCATGGCCTGCCACAGCTCACGTTTGCGCTCGGGCTCATCCATTAGTAGCTCCAGGCCCGGCAGCGCCCAGGCGGCGCCCAGACTCTCGACCTGCAGCTCGCGGTTATAGGCCTCGGCATCCGCTTCACCGGCAAAGCGAATCGCCGGCAGCCCCACCAACCACAGGCAACTGCAGGGTTCCTGCTCTTCCAAGCGTGCGCCAACAAAGCTCTGCACATATTCCAGCGCCGCTTGCGGGCCCTGGTCGATCTGTCCGCGCACCAGCAGCGGCCAGCGCACCGGTTCGCCAATCAGTTGTGGGCTGTCTGGCAGGCCGGCGGCGCGCAGCAAGTCCTTGAGCAGCAGATAGGCCGGGTCGCGCCCTTGCAGCGGCTCGCCGGTGGGCAGTTCAACCAGCACCGCACAAGCGCCAGCACGCAGCAATTGCAGGGCAAAGCGCGGGGGGGCGACGGACGCTGGCTGGGGATTCACCGGCTCTTCAGCGTCAGCTGCAACGGCTTCAGCCTTGGCCATGCGCCCCTGAGGCGCTGGCCGCGGCACTTCGATCTTGGGCCGAGAGACAGGCGCGGCAACGGGCGTTTCAGCCTGCGGTGGCTCATAGGCCGGCGCCGCTTCAGCCACCGCCTGTGGCACGACAGCAACGACCTCAGGCTCGGCCTCGACCAGCGGTTGCAGCAGCTCCGGGCGCGAAGGCGCGGCAAACGGCAGCTCCACGCGTGGCAGCCAGCTGGCCACCTGCATGGCGCTCAGGTAGGCACGGCGGCGCAGTTCTGCGATCAAACGTCAGCCGCCTGTGGGTGAGCTTTGAGGCCGGCCTGCATCAGGTTCAACGCATTGATATAGGCCTTGGCCGAGGCCACCAGAATATCGGTGTCGGCGCCGTTGCCGTTGACGATGCGCCCACCCTTCTCCAGGCGTACGGTCACCTCACCTTGGGAATCAGTGCCCTGGGTAATGGCATTAACCGAATACAGCTGCAAATTGGCCTCGGAGCTGGCAATCGACTCGATGGCCTTGAAGGTGGCATCCACCGGCCCGGAACCCTGGGCATTGCCACTGTGCTCGGCCCCGGCAACGCTGACCACCACCTGAGCCTGGGGCACTTCGCCGGTCTTGCTCGCCACATCCAGGGTGATGAGTTTGAAGTGTTCGGGCGCTTCCTCGGTCAGGGTGTCGGACACCAGGGCCTGCAGGTCTTCGTCGAAAATTTCGTGTTTCTTGTCCGCCAACGCCTTGAAGCGGGCAAAGGCCGCATTCAGCTCAGCCTCACCGGCCAGGACAATGCCCAACTCATCCAGCCGCGAGCGGAACGCGGCGCGCCCGGAGTGCTTGCCCATGACCATCTTGTTGGTGTTCCAGCCCACCGACTGCGCGGACATGATCTCGTAGGTCTCGCGGTGCTTGAGCACGCCGTCCTGGTGAATACCAGACTCGTGGGCAAAGGCGTTGGCACCGACGATGGCCTTGTTCGGTTGCACCGGAAAACCGGTAATGCCCGAGACCATGCGCGAGGTGCTGAGGATGTGCGGGGTGTCGATACGGGTGTGCACGCCGAGCAGGTCTTCGCGGGTCTTGATCGCCATGACGATCTCTTCCAGCGCCGCGTTACCGGCGCGCTCACCCAGACCGTTGATGGTGCACTCGACCTGACGGGCGCCCGCCACCACAGCCGCCAGGGAGTTGGCCACGGCCAGGCCCAGGTCGTTGTGGCAATGCACGGAGAACACCGCCTTGTCGGCGTTGGGCACGCGATTGAGCAACTGGCGGATGGTCTCGGCGTACTGATGCGGAATGGCGTAGCCAACCGTATCGGGAATATTGATGGTGCGCGCACCCGCATCGATAGCCGCTTCGATGATGCGGCAGAGGAAATCGATTTCCGAACGACCGGCATCCTCACAGGAGAACTCGACATCGCTGCACAGATTGCGCGCGCGCTTGATCGCATGCACGGCCTGCTCAACCACCTGATCCGGCTGCATGCGCAGCTTGTACTGCATATGAATCGGGCTGGTGGCGATAAAGGTGTGGATACGCCCGCTGTTGGCGCCCTTGAGCGCTTCGGCGGCGCGGTCGATGTCCGCATCCAGGGCGCGCGACAGGCTGCACACGGTGCTGTCCTTGATGTTGTCGGCAATCGCCTTCACCGCGGCGAAGTCGCCCGGGCTGGCGATGGCGAAACCGGCCTCGATCACATCAACGCGCAGACGCTCCAAGGCCTTGGCAATGCGCAGCTTTTCCTCACCGGTCATCGACGCGCCGGGGCTCTGCTCGCCGTCACGCAGGGTGGTATCGAAAATAATGACGCGGTCGTTGCTGCTCATGCTGGTGTCCTCACGGGGTCGCCGGAGCACGCACCCGACGTGGGGGCGCGTGTCGATAAGCCTTGATTGTCGCGTGAAATGCCGCAGGCGGGAAGCGCGGCGCGTATCGATGCCGCATCGCGGATAAAGCTGCAGAAAGCAAAACGCCCACCAAAATGGCGGGCGTTAGGCTGATTGAGCGAGCTAGAGCGAGACAAGGCAAAAACAGGCGGGAAAGCGGAGTTTACTGCTGTAAATGAGCATTTCCCGCCTGTTTTTAACGCCGTATCGCCGACGCGCAGCCAATCAAAGGACTTGATCCCAGGGACGGTCACCGTTGGCGTCCTTGATCCGGGTCGGCAGCCCCATGACATCAAGCAGCTTGAGGAACGGCTCAGCCGGCAGTTCTTCAACGTTAGCCATGCGCGCTACGTCCCAATCACCACGGGCGACCAGCAGCGCCGCGGCGACTGGCGGTACGCCTGCGGTGTAGGAAATGCCCTGACTGTCGGTTTCCACATAGGCATCTTTGTGGTCGGCGACGTTGTAGATAAACAGCTCGGTTGGCTTGCCGCCTTTGGTGCCTTTAACCAGATCACCAATGCAGGTCTTGCCGCTGTAGCCCGGCGCCAGCGAGGCGGGATCCGGCAGTACGGCCTTGACCACTTTCAGCGGCACAACTTCGAGGCCTTCGGCAGTTTTGACCGGCTGCTCGGAGAGCAGGCCGAGGTTTTTCAGCACGGTAAACACATTGATGTAGTGCTCGCCGAAGCTCATCCAGAAACGCACGTTGGGCACGTTCAGGTGTTTGGACAGGGAATGCACTTCGTCATGCCCAGTCAGGTACAGATTCTGTTCGCCGACTACCGGCAAATCGTCGGTGCGTTTGACTTCAAACATTGTGTTGCTGATCCACTGGCTGTTCTGCCAGCTCCAGACTTGGCCGGTGAATTCGCGGAAGTTGATTTCCGGATCAAAATTGGTGGCGAAGTACTTGCCGTGGGAACCGGCGTTGACGTCGAGGATGTCGATCGACTCGATGCTGTCGAAGTACTGCTGTTGCGCCAATGCAGCGTAGGCATTGACCACACCTGGGTCGAAACCGACACCGAGGATGGCAGTCACGCCCTTGTCCTGGCATTCGGCCAGGTGCTTCCACTCGTAGTTACCGTACCAAGGCGGCGTTTCGCAAATCTTGCCCGGTTCTTCGTGGATGGCGGTGTCGAGGTAGGCGGCGCCGGTATCGATGCAAGCGCGCAGCACCGACATATTGAGGAAGGCCGAACCCACGTTGATAACGATCTGCGATTCGGTTTCGCGGATCAGTGCTTTGGTTGCTTCAATATCCAGCGCATTGAGGGCAAAGGCCTTGATCTCGGCCGGCTGTTTCAAACTGCCCTTGGCGTTAACGCTGTCGATGATGGCCTGGCATTTGGAGATGTTGCGCGACGCGATAGCAATCCGACCGAGTTCGTCGTTGTGCTGCGCGCACTTGTGGGCCACCACCTTGGCGACACCTCCTGCACCAATGATCAGAACATTCTTCTTCAATTGTTTCACCTCCTGGGTACTGCGTTTAAGAGACAGATGTTGCGGTACTACAAACAGGTAGGGTGGACGGCGCTTTACCCGTCCACCACTTGGCGATCGCGCTGGTGGATGAGAAAAACGCCATCCACCCTTCGGATCAGCTCAGGCTGGACAGGTAATCCTCGAAGCCAAATTCGCGGACCACCTCGACGCTGCCGTCGAGTTGCTTGACCACGATGGACGGCATTTTCAGGCCGTTGAACCAGTTCTTCTTGACCATGGTGTAACCGGCAGCGTCGATAAACGACAGGCGATCGCCGATGGCCAGGGGCTTGTCGAACTGGTACTCGCCGAAGATGTCACCGGCCAGGCAGGACTTGCCGCAGACCATATAGGTGTACTCACCGCCGCACGGTTCCATCTTGGCATTCAGGCGATAGATCAGCAGATCGAGCATGTGCGCTTCGATGGAGCTGTCGACCACGGCCAGGTGTTTGCCGTTGTAGAGGGTGTCGAGCACCGTGACTTCCAGCGAAGAACTCAGGGTGATCGCTGCCTCGCCCGGCTCCAGATAAACCTGCACACCGAAACGCTCGGAGAAGGCTTTCAAGCGTGCGCAGAACTGATCAAGCGGATAGCCCTCACCGGTGAAGTGAATGCCGCCACCGAGGCTGACCCACTCAACCTGCTCCAGCAGATGACCGAAGCGTTCCTCGATGGTGCTGAGCATCTGGTCGAACAGCTCGAAACTGCCGTTCTCGCAGTTGTTGTGGAACATAAAGCCGCTGATCTTATCCATCACCCCAGCGATCTTCACCGGGTCCCACTCGCCCAGACGACTGAACGGGCGGGCCGGGTCTGCCAGCAGGTAATCGGAGCTGCTCACCTGCGGGTTAACACGCAGGCCGCGAATGGTGCCTTCAGTCTGCTCGGCAAAGCGCTCGAGCTGGCCGATGGAGTTGAAGATGATCTTGTCGCAGTTGGCGACCATCTCTTCGATCTCGTCATCCGCCCAGGCTACGCTGTAGGCGTGGGTTTCGCCGGCGAACTTCTGCCGGCCGAGCTTCAGCTCATAGAGGGACGATGAGGTCGTGCCGTCCATGTATTGCTGCATCAGGTCGAACACCGACCAGGTGGCAAAACACTTGAGCGCCAGCAGCGCCTTGGCCCCGGAGTGCTCGCGCACGTAGGCGATCTTCTCCAGATTGCCCAGCAGCTTCTGTTTGTCGATCAGGTAGTAAGGCGTTTTGATCATGGCGCTGCCCCTGCAAGGTCGGCTAACGGGAAGCCAACAGGCTCCCCCCAAAAAAGTGGAGGCGAATTGTGCCGACAACCGGCGCATATCGAAAGAGCAACGGGGATATTTCGTCGATTCAGTGACCATCGGCAACGACTGCGCGGCCAACGTGAAACATCCCGCACACCCGCAGGTGTCACGACAGCATGGGCAAGCAGGATGACAGGGGCATGACGGCATACAGCGCCTGCGCGGCGCTGATGCGTGGGCTCAGTTGATCGGCGTGGCCGTCAGGTTGGCGCGGATATCGGCGTTCTGCAGCTTGACCCCGTACATCGAAGTCACCGCACCGCCGGTGGGGTGGACGTTCTGAATCCGGTCGATATTCACTTCTTTGAAGTGCACCCGACCGTTGACCGCAAAGCCTAGCGGGTCAGGGCTAACCGGCGTACAGCCAGAGGCTGTCTTATTGCACACCTTGGTCGGCGCCACATCGAGGTTGAGGTCGACATTGAAGCCATAGGCATTGGCGTTCGGGTTGCTCGGGTTACCGTCGGAAGTGTGGAAGTTATCCACCACCAGCTGACTGCCGGTGCCGTTCACCCCATTGACCCGTCCGGTTTCGATGATGATCTGATTGCGCTTCTCGTTGCTCGATACGCTATTGGCCGGGTTACCAGAGCCATCACGGACAAACACATTTTTCAGCTTGACCGAGATGCCTTCGTCACCGCGGTCTTCCCAGCGCCCGCCACTCGCCGCGCAGGCGCTTGAGTTGCTGCCGCTGCCACCGACGCACAGCGCACCAGCACCGCCCGAATTGATGGCCAGAGTCGAGCCTTGCTCGTAGCGTTTAAGTACCAGGCGCCCGATGCTGCTGCCGGTTTGCCGGTCGCCCCAGCGCACATCGTTCACATCCAGCTTCGACCAGTAGGTGCCTTTACGCAGTTCGACGCCATTGTTGCTGACATCCAGCGAACCGTCGCGAAAGTGAATGTCATAGCTGCTACCTGCCAACCAAAGGCCTCGACCATTCTCGTCAACGGTAATCGCCGCATTGGCTTCACTCATATAAAAGTCGGCGTTATAACGCAGCCCGTCACCCGAAGCGCCACCCGCCCTGAGGGTGATGTGGCCATTGAGGGTGAAATCGTAAGCCGGGAAGATTTCCATCAACACCAGCAACTCGGTACCACCTTGCAGCGGCGCGTCAGGCGTGCCGACGCGCAGACCATCGAAACTGTAGCTGCCGACCACGTTCTTGAAACCCAGGCGCATGCCATCAAAGTGACCGTTATAACCGCCACTGTTCATGTCAGTGTTGGTGCCGGCATAACATCCTGCACTCACGCCAGCAGCGCAGCTTTTGGTCAGATCAAAGGTGAACTGACCAGTGCCATGGGTGCGCAGACCACTGAACCACATGGTGTTGCCGTTATCGGTGAGGGCCAGCGAACTGTTGACCATGTTCCAACTGAGGTCTGCGCTGATGCCCTTCTGCCCGGAGTTGGGGTCGCCACCCGGACGCAGCTTCAGCCAGTTCTGCCGCGCGCCCTGATCGAGAAAGTTCAGGTCCACCGCCAGACCGCCGAGCTTCTGATTGCTCGGGTTGCCCATGATCAGGCCGCCCAGAGTGGCGTTCAGCTTGAGATCCTGAAAGGCCACTTTGGCATAACTGCCCACGCCGTCCTGCTCCAGATCCAATGTCAGCCCGGAATTGCTGATCAGGCTGCCGGCAAAATTCTCGGCGCGCAGAATGCCTTCGTCCTGGTACTGGAACAGGCTGTTAGCAATGGTGATATTCGGCTTGATCCGCAAGCCCTCACCGCTGGCACCGCCCCCAGCGATGCTGATGCTGCCACCCAGGCGCAGGTCCATATTGAGTTTGCCGAAGCTGCGCTGCGCATCGACATCACGCAGATCGGGAGTGCCCGGTGTCACCGCCACACCGGCAGTTGGGTCGCCATGCGCCAGATCCAGGCCGATACCTGCAATCGAGCCAACAAAACGCGAGGTACCGAGATCCAGCTTGATTTCCTGGCCGCTGCCGCCGCTGACGATGTCCAGGTACGCGTTGTTCAGGTAAGTATCGAACGACAGGCCTTTGACGATCAGGTCAAAGCCATTGTCGCGGTAATAGAAGGTTGCCGCGCTCAGCGACAGTTGGCTGTCATCCACTCTAAAACCACTGACACCACTGGCACCGCCACCGCTTAATTTGAGGCTACCGCCCAGGGTGAAAAACGCACGGAAAGCACCAAAGCTTTTGCTGCTACCGGCCAGTTCGATATTGTCGATGCTCAGCACCTGCGCACTGCCGCTGTGCTGCACCTGCAGCTGATTACCCACCACATCCAGTGTAGTGGTCGAGCTGCTGCCTGCCGTTTGCGGCGTACCGCTGACGCCCTTGAGACTGAGGGTCTGACCATCCTGTTTGTAGTCAATGCTGCCGGCAGACCAACCTGCGCCCGTGGTTTGCAAACTGATACCGTCGCGCCCGCTGACGGACGACAGTGCCTGATCATCCAGCGCCTGCATGGCCTGAGTCAGCGGACTGAGAAATGCGAGCAACAACAGCGAATGACGGTGCATGGCCCTGCTCCTCAGTTCTGCGGAAAGATCAGCACGTTGCCCTGCATACGGATGGTGCCGTCGATCTTCGCCGAGAAGATGTTGGTCTGCTGATACGACGGATTGCCGCCATTGGCTACGCTCAGGGACTTGTTCTGCCAGCCGCCCTGATTGGCCACGCCAAAGGCAAAACTGCCGTCTTTGAACTTCACCTCGTTAGGCAGGCCGAACTCCAGCACATCCTTATTGAAGGCGGCGCCATCGCCGTTGAAACCGCTGTTGATGGTGCGCGTACGCAACGTCAGCCCTTCAAAGCTGAACACGCCCTTGAGGTTGTCCAGCACATACCAGCCACCAACTTCTTCCGAACGAATAGCGATCCGCATGCCGCAGTTTTCCGGCGTCGTGGCGCCAGCATTGGCGCAGCTGCGCTGGCTGGCCGTCCAGGTGCTGGGGTTGTTGCTGACCGGCTTGCTCCACAGCACGCCGCCGTCCTTGTTGATACTGAACTCACCAGACAGATACACCCCGCCCTGACCATTCATGCTGCTCAGGGTGTCATCATCCAACGCCTGCATTTCCGCCAAGGCCGGCATGGCCAGCAATACACTGCTCAGCACCCAGATTTTAGAGATCACGGCTGGTCACCTTCAGGTAGTTGAAGCTAAGCCCTGAAATTTCATTGCGACCAAAGTTAAAGCCGCCGTTCAAGCCGCCAGCGCCTACCACCGCCTGACCATTCGAGTTCACCACCGCCCCTGGCATGTTGGCGAATCCGTTGGCGGGTGGGCGTCCGTAACCGATATTCATGTTGTCGAAGACCAGATTGGTGCGTGGAGTATTGGCGTAGAAGTCAGCCGCCTGAGCATTACGCTGTGCAGCTGTGCCGCTGGTATTCACGGGGTTACTGAGCTCCAGAACAAATTGGCCGTTGCTGTTCACGTCAAACTGCAGCGGCTGCGATTTGCCATAGCCAAGCGCAATATTGGCGTATGCATTGGTCAGATAGAGCGTACCGCCCAAGGCTGCCGCAGCGCTGCAATTGGCAGCCGCCTCCGGCGCCGTACAGGCACTGATATCAAGGTTTTTGGCAAAGATATTGACCAACGCCTCGCCGACTAACTGCTTACGAGTGTTGTCCCCCCACAAGCGCAGATAAGAGCCGTCCATGGTCAACTGAGCCAGATCAAAATCAAGAATGTCCTTACGTCCGCCGCCAACACTGAAGTCAAAGCGCATGCCGAGATCAGCACGACCGCTTGGATCGCTTGAGCAGTTCAGACCTGCACCAGCGTAACCGCTGATACAGCTTGAGCCGCCTGAGGTCATGCGCTCAGGAAAGGCCAGTGTTAGCACGGCCACATTGCTCGGGGTGGTCTGCACCCATTGCGATGCACCACTGGGCGCCCAGTATTGAACCGTCTTATTGACGCCCCCTTCGCGTACAACCTTACTGCGCAGCTCCCAGGTGTCACTGAGCGCACGCATGTCTTCGCCCTTTCCCAGGGTTACGGTAAAGGGGTGATTCAGCCGCCCCAATGTAACCGGAGTCTTATTGGCGCCTTTGTTACTACCACTGCCGCTGAGGTAGAACTCCGATAACTTGACCGGCATGTTCTCCTTGGTGCCATCAGCCTTGACCCGCTCAATATCGTTGATAGTGATATTGGCAGCTGATGCATCCAGCATGATGCCGTCCAGCACAAAGCCGAAACCGGCGCCTTGAACACTGGAAAGCTCCTCGTCAGCCATTTCCTGCATTTCCGCAAAACCGTTCGTGGCAAACGAAAGCAATACGCAGAAGCCAATTGATCGAAGCATGATTAGCACCCGTGAGTCGCTGAACCGAGGCAAGTATCTTTGCGTGCAATGCCTTCCAACGCTTGCTGGAAGCTTAGGTTGATGGCTGCCGTACCATCAGCATTGCGCGGCAGATTCATAAAGGCCCCCGCCAGTGCCGTGATGAACTTGCTGGCATCCTGCTGATCGCGCCACTGCACGTTTTCCGTCTGCATGGAGAGGAATACACCGTTAGCAGTGCCGACAAACTGCTGGGTCTGATTGTCAAATTTACCCACAGGAATGCTGCCGTAATCGGAAAGATTGAAGCAGGTACTGACACCTAGCAAACCGCAGTCTTGCGATTTAAATAATCCCAGCAAAAAGTTAGCAACCGCACCTGAGGCGGGCATAGAGAGAGTTGTGCCATCAGGCAGGCCGGCCATGGTACCCCGCACCGGATCGGCACTGCCGGCTCCGTTGACCAGTGACGCCTGGGCTTTGAACTCGTCATTTGCCCATGTACCACTCACCAATGACTTCGCAATGCCGCAGATTGGATCCCAGCCGCAATTCATTTTTGGTCCGAGATAGCTACCTTTGCCGAAGATATCGATGGCCAGGTTACCGGTGTAAGTATTGATATTGCCCGACAAGTGCCCTTGCGCCTCACCAAAGCCGAGACGCACTCCGACAACTTTGTTGTCTTTATAGGCCAGCTCCAGGAAGGGGTTGGAAATGCGGAATGGATTGATCGTGTCATCGGCATTAACCGACCCAAGAGCAAAATTGTCGATGTTGATATCGGCTGTGTTAGCCGCCTCACCTGTTCGACCATACAGACCTAGCTTGAGCTTGTTCATGTTCAGCTGGGTTTCAATGTCCATGCCGAAATTGATGCGGGTGTAATTCACCCCAGCATGGCTATCGGTGGTCAGATTTATGAAGGCCTGCCCAGTGACCTCCGACAATTCGCTGTCCGCTAGCTCGACCATTGCGCCATGGGCAGTGGCACTCAGCAGCACACTGCACATGAGAGCACAAGCAGTCTTGGCAAAACGCAAAGTGGGATGCATGGCGGATTCCTTTTCTTTTTATGGTGACAAGCCCTAAGGGCTCCACGCCTTGATTAGCACTATAAAAAGCCGGCCGCCTAAATGTGCCGACCCATAGTCGAGAAAACCCGAGAAAACCGTTGCAGACAGCCTCCAGGCTGTTACCCATCGCTACACCCTGGGTTACATCTGCCCGGGCGGTGCGCACAGACGATGACTGACACTCAAGCCTTGGCAGCGGCTTGCAGTACAATCGGCGTTTTTTGCAAAAGCCCGCGGAGCGGATGCCCCGATGATTGATCCCAAGCGCGTACTGCGCGCCCTTGCTGAACACTGGACGTTACTGGAGCCGCTGTGCGAGCGCTTCGATGCAGGCACCTTGAGCCTGGTGGAGTTGCGCAACCAACTGGCCGCGCAGTTGCCCGAAGGCACGCCCACCGATGTCACCGCCCTGCTCGACCAGTGGATTCGCCTGGATATCCTGGTGCCGGTGGCCAAGAGCCCCAATCGCTTTGAGCTGAATGCGCAGATTCACGACTTCCTCGCCTACCTGCGCCGCGAACACCGCTTGGGCCTGTGCCTGGAAATCGAGGCCTACCTGCGCCATCTGGAGCGCCTGGCCGGCTATATCAAGGACGCCTTCGAGGTGCGCGACGCCGCCGACCTGGCGCGCCAGCTGCGTTTGCTCGATATGCGCGTACGCGATGTGCTGAAGAAGCTGGCCAATGACGAACAGGCCTTGGTCGCCGTGGCCGAACGGGCCAAGACCTCAGATAGACAGATTCCCCTGCGTCAGCGCTACGCCGAGGTGTTGGCCACCTGGGACGAATACGTTGAGCCGATGATCCAACTGGTCGCTGCCGACGGTGCCTTCGAGCAAGGCGTCTATCGCGTCGAACATGTCTTGCTGCGCCTGCTCGGCGAACAACAGCGTCTCGGTCAACTGGTCGATGATGACCTGCTGCTGCGCACCCATGCGCGCATTCTGGAAATGCAGACCACCGCCCAGCTGACCCTGCGTCGTGCCCGCGAGCTGCTGTTGCCGCTGCGTGAAGAAGCGCGCCGGCACAACGCCGTGACCCGTGGCGCGGCGCTGGCCCTGGCGACGATTCGCAAGAAGGGCCTGGACGCCGTGCCGCAGGCCTCCATGCCGCTGTTCAGCCGCCCGCAAAGCACCTTTCTCGGCACCGCGTCGCAGGTCGAGGCCTATGTGTATGCCCTGGCCCGTTTCGAACCGAAGCCCGCGCAGTTCCCCAAGGCCCATACCAGCCGCAAGGGCGAAGCGCCCCGTGCGCCGCGCACAGCGCGGGAAATGATCGAGCGCTGCGAACAGGCCCTGCCGCTGCCAGACCTGATGGTCTGGTTGCTGGAACAGGAGCCGGAAGGTGCCACCGACGAATTGCTCTACTGGTTCTCGCGCCTGTCCCGCGATGGCCGTTTCCAGCGCGAGCGCCTGGAGCGCCGCGACTACCTCACCCGCGAGCATCAGGTCAGCCTGAGCTCCTTTGCCCTGATCAAGCCGGCCGGGACCACCCTATGAATATCGACCTGAAAGAACTGACCCAGCTCGCGCCGATCTTCCGCGAGCTGTTCAAGGGCTACCACATCAGCCGCAGCAACCCGGAGCTATATACCCAACTGGCCAGCCAGCAGGATCAGTACCGCAGTCTGTTCAAGGCTCTGGGCTATGAGCTGACCTGCGACAGCCGCGGTTTCTACTATTTCGTCCCTGAACAGATGGGTGCGCAGGTCAACAAGACTGCCCAACGCCTGGCGCTGTTCACCTTTATTCTGGTCGAGCACCTGGCCGATCAGGGTCGTGACCCGCTGGCCGTGCTCGACGGTGGCAGCCTCGGTCGTGACGAGTTGCCAGCGCTGCTGGAGAAATACAAGGACCTGTTCCTCCAGGCCGAAGTCACCACCCAGGATGAGCTGGAAGAGAAAGTCATGCGCCGCCTGACCCAGCTGGGTTTTGCCAGCGAAGACAACGGCATCTATCGCTTTCTCGCGCCGATGCACCGCTTCCTCGATGTGTGCCTCTCGGTGCAGCAAGACCGCGACCTGGCCGCCACCCTGCACAGCAGCCTGCCGCTGCCAACACCAGTGCTGCTGGACGATGAGACCGAAGACGAGATCATCAGCCTCAGCGAAACAGAAACAGACGAATCCGAAGAAGACGCACTGGCCCGCGCCATGGCCGAAGAACGTGACGCACAGGAGATGGACGCATGAGCCAGGAACGCTACGGCATTCGCCGCTTCGCCCTACTGAATACCGCCGGCTACAGCCTCGGCCTGTTCCCGCTGGAAAACCCGCTGTCGGTCTACGGCGCCAACAACCTGGGTAAATCCGCCTCGATCAACGCCCTGCAGTTCCCGATTCTGGCGCGCATGTCGGACATGAGCTTCGGCAAGTACAGCCTGGAACAGTCGCGCAAGTTCTACTTCGCCAGCGACACCAGCTATATCCTCGTTGAAGTCGCCCTGCCCCACGGCCCGCACGTGATCGGCGTGGCCGGACGCGGCCCAGGCGGTGGTTTTGGTCACCAATTCTTCGCCTACCAAGGCACCCTGAACCTGGAGCATTACCAGAAGAACGGCACCTGCCTGCGTCAACGCGAGCTGTTCAATAATCTGGAGCGCGAAGGCATCAAGGCCTACGAGCTGAAACCCGAGGAGCTGCGCCGCCTGCTGGTCGGCGGGCATACCTCGATTCCGCTGGACCTGACCCTGATCCCGCTGCGTTCGACCAGCGAGCAGAGCCTGAAAACCTTCCGCGCGCTGTTTATCAACCTGCTACACATGCGCGAAATCACTGCAGCCAAGCTCAAGCAACTGTTCCTCGACGCCTTCGAGCACAGCCTGCGCTCGGGCAGCGTCGACTACATCGCCGCCACCGAAGAAGCCTTCCGCGATGTACGACGCATGGAACAGGACTACCAAGCTCTGGTGACCGCCGGCCCGCTGATTGAAGCGCTGGCCGCCGGCGTAGCCCAGCGCGAGCTGCTGCGCGGCAAGCTGCATCGCCTCTCGCCGCTGCTCGACTCGCTGCTCGGCACCTGGCAGGACTACGCCGGCGCACGCCGCGAGGAACTGGTGATCCAGGCCGAGCACTACCGTGGCGAGCAGGACGGCCTGCAGCAAGAACAACGCGGCGGCACCCAGGAACTGATGCGCATGGAGCGCGAAATCAGCGAGATCCAGCGCTGGCTCGGCGAGCTTTCCGTACTGAAGAACCGCTTTGCCCTGGTCACCGACGCCAAGGTGCTGGAAGAGCAGCTGCTGGCCGCCAAGGACGCCCACGACGAACTGGCCGGGGCCCTGGCGCAGTCACGGCAGTTCTCCGCAGAGGACCTGGATGAGCGCCTGCGCGACCTGGAAAAACGCCTGAAATCGGTGAAACAGCAACTCGAACACGCCGACAACAACAGCTATTCACGCCTGCGCGAAGAATTTAGCCAGCAGGACGTCGACCGCCTGATGCGCCTGTTCAACGGCCAGCTGTTCAGCCTGCCGCTGGGTGAGAAAGGCATTCAGATCACCGAGGGCAGTGCCTGGGTTAAATCCCTGGAAAGCATTCTCGATCGCTTCAAAGGTGAGCACTTCGAAGTACCCGGTCTGACCATCGACCTCAGCCATATCGAACCGCCGGCCCTGCAAGCCCTGGCCGACCGCGCCGCTTTACGCGACCAGAAAGACCGCCTGGATCGCGAATACAAACAGCTGAAAACCCAACAGGCGGTAGCCTCCGACCGCGCCGCGAGCAAGGCCCAGGCTGAGCAGTTCTACCAAGCCGTGCTGGATGCGCAAAAAGCCCTGGAAGACTTCCGCAAGAGTCAGACGCTCGCCGTTGAAGAGAGCAGCAAGCTGGAGCAGCTGGCCCAGCTGGAAGCCGCCCAGGATGAACTCAAGCGCGCCAGTGACGCCTTTACCGAACGCGTGCAGCAGCTTTCCGCCAAGCTGCAGCTGGTCGGCCGTCAGCTCGCCGATCTGGAAGCCAAGGAGCGCACCCTGGAGGACGCCCTGCGCCGTCGCCAGTTGTTGCCGGCCAACCTGCCATTCGGCACGCCGTTTACCGACCCGGTGGACGACAGCCTGGATAACCTGCTGCCGCTGCTCAACGACTACCAGGATGCCTGGCAGGGCTTGCAACGCATCGATGGGCAGATCGAGGCGCTATACGCCCAGGTGCGCCTGAAAGGTGTGGCCAAGTTCGATAGCGAGGACGATGTTGAACGCCGCCTGCACCTGCTGGTTAACGCCTACGCGCACCGCCAGGACGAAGCCATCACCCTGGCCAAGGCGCGCCGCGCGGCGGTCACTGACATCGCCCGCACCCTGCGCAATATCCGCAGCGACTACGACAACCTGGAACATCAGCTCGCGCTGTTCAACCGCGAGATCAACAAGCGCCAGGTGTCCAACCTGGAAAGCTTCCGCATCGTTCTCGCACCGAACAAGGATGCGCTCAAACACATCGACCAGATCATCCACAGCGCCGGCCAGTACGAAGAAGGCGAAACCCTCTCGGTGTTCGATCTGCAACAGAGCAGCGAGCAGGACAGCAAGAACGAGGAAGCCAAGGAATACCTGGCGCGCCTGGTCGCCGCGAACCATAACCAGCTGGGCTTGAAAGACCTGTTCGAACTGGCCTTCGAGATCACCAAGGTACACGGCCAGCCAGTGATCCACACCGACATCGATGGTGCAGCGTCCAACGGCACCACCATGACCATCAAGGCGCTGACCAACATGTACCTGTTGCTGCACCTGATGGACCGCGACCAGGCCGGCAAGGTGCGTTTGCCTTACTACCTAGACGAGGCAGCGGATATCGACGAGAAGAACCAGCAGGCGCTGATCGAAACCAGCCTGCAGCTCGGCTTCGTGCCGATTCTTGCCTCGGTAAAACCACAGGTTTCGGCCCATGTAGCCATCGACCTGGAAGGCGGCAGCGGGCCGAATGGCATCTATATCGATGAAGCGGATTGGAAATATATCCAGCGCCGTGACAGCGCCAAGAGCAAGGCAGAAACCACAACCGAAGCAACCGAAGCAACCGAGCCAGCCTAACGCAGGCTCACCTGCCATAAAGCACAAGGGCCGCAATGGCGGCCCTTGTCGGTTATTTCTCCAGCGCGATCTTCGGCGCCCAGCGTAACCACTCTTCCTTGACCTCATCGTGCAGGGCAAAGGTCTGCCCAGCCTGTGCCGGGCCGCCCATTTGCGGGTTATCCGGCGAAGCAAAGGCAATCCCACCTTCCAATAAAGCTTCCAGCGACTCGGTACGCACCTTCACGCCACTGAACAGCCCGGCATCCACACCAATGCCGCTGGCGTTCCAGAAGCGGCTGCCGGTGCGTACCAAAGGCGCATAACGCGGCTCGATCAGGATATGGATCAGCACACGATCCGAGGTCGGGCCAAGTTCAAAGTCGGTCACCTTGCCCACCGGCACTTCACGATAACTGACCACCACCCCCGGCTTGATCGAACCACGCCGCGCAGCGCTCAACACCAGACGCAGACCTTGCTCACGGACATTGGCTTTAGGCGGTGCTTCAGCAGCCGTAAAGTTAACCTGCGCAGCGCCCTTCTGATTCGAGGGCTGCACTTCCAGATACTGGCCCGTGACCAGCGTTTCCAGGTTGGCAGCGCGGGTCAGGCTGACCTCGGGCTTGACCACCCAGAACTGCGTACCAGCACGGGCAATCTGCTGCGTTGCCTGGGTAACCCGGGCGTGGAGAATCACCGCCTGCAGATCATCGGTCAGCTCGATGCGCTCAACCTTGCCCACATCCAGCCCTTTGTAACGAATCGACGTGCCCGGATTCAGCCCATCGCCACGGGGCACACGGATGGTCAAGGCCACGCCTTTCTCCAACGCCTGTTCCTGGCTGCTGTAGAGGTTGAAGCGCTGCACCCGCTTGTCATCCTTGGCGGCTTTCGGGTCGGGGGTCTCGAAAGCAATACCGCCGGCCAGCAGGGTCTGCAAGGACTCGCTCTTGACCTCAACCCCGGACAATCCACCTTTGAGGGTAATGCCACTGGCATTCCAGAAGCGCGTGCTGTTGTTCACCAGATGAGCATACTCAGGCTCGATATGAACACCGAACGCCACCTGCTTGTTATCCCGTGACAGCTGATAGCTCTGTACCGAGCCGACCTTGAGCTGCTTGAACAGAATCGGACTGCCAACCTCCAGCGAACCACGCACGTCACTGAACAACACCAGATGCAGGCCGGGGGCGGCCAAATCGAGCGGGGGCGCCTTTGGCCTGGCGACAAAGTCACGCGCCGGTGCGCCGCCCTTCTCCCCTGGGCGGATGGCAATGTAGTTACCTTTGACCAGCGCCTCCAGGCCGGTAATACCGGCCAGGGAAATCGACGGTTTGACCACCCAGAAGTCGGTGCCTTCCACCAGATAGTCTTCGGTGCGCGGATCCAGCATCAGCTCGACCCGCGCGCCACTGAGGTCATCATCGATCTTGAAGGTCTTCATGTGTCCGACCTGAATACCCTTGTACATCACCGGCGTACGCCCAGGTTCCAGACCGTCGAAGTCATGCAGGGTGAGGTTGACGCGAATACCGGCCTGCGCCGTGTCGAAGTCTTCATACAGGCGGAAGGGCAGCGACGGATCGGTCGGCGGGCTGTCCTTGCGGTGTTCCGGAGTGGCAAAGGCAATACCACCGGCCACGATGCTGGCCAGCGACTCGGTACGCACTTTCACCCCCGAAAGCCCCGCATCGATGGACACACCACTGGCGTTCCAGAAACGCGTGTGTTTGCGCACCAGGGAGGCAAACTCCGGTTGAATGAATACCTTCACCTCAACCTGATTCTGATCCTCTAACAGCGCGTAGCTTTTAACCCGACCAACCTGGATCTGCTTGTAGAACACCGGGCTGTCACGGTTCAGCGAACCCAGGCGCTCGGCCTTGAGGGTCAGGTGCAGGCCAGGCGCATTATCGGCCAGCGGTGGAGGCTCATTGAGTGCGGTGAACTTGCGCGTAGGCTCGCCATCGCCCGGGCTGGCGGCAATGTAATTACCCGATACCAGGGTTTCCAGGCCGGTAATCCCTGCCAGCGAAACGCTCGGTTTAACCAGCCAGAAGCGGGTGTTGCTGAGCAGTTGGTGCTCAACCCGTTTGTCCATTTCCAGGGTCGCCCGTACACCTCGCTGCTCACCGCTGTCATCCAGCTCCAGGGCAGTGAGCTTGCCGATCGACATGCCCTTGTAGATGACTTCGGTCTTGCCGGCCTGCAGGCCTTCACCGGTCTCGAAGGTCACCTGTATCTCAATGCCCGCTTCGTTATAGGCCCGCCATCCCAGCCAGCCGCCGATCAGCAGCGCAATCAGCGGCAGCACCCAAATGGCCGACCAGTTTGAGGCGGGGCGTGCTTTGGCTAACGGCAAATCATTCATGGTCGTCATCCGAATCCGTGTTGTCCCATATCAAGCGGGGGTCAAAAGTTAGAGCAGCCAGCATGGTCAGCACCACCACACTGGCAAAAGCCGTTGCACCGTAGCCGGGCTCGATACTGGCCAGGCTGCCGAAATTGACCACCGCCACTAGTATCGCGATGACAAAGATGTCGAGCATCGACCAGCGGCCAATCCACTCGATAAATCGGTACATCAATATCCGCTGACGCGCCGACATCGGCTGATGGCGTTGCACCGAATACAGCAACAGAGCGATACCCACCAACTTGAACGTTGGCACCAGAATACTGGCAATAAACACCACCGCAGCAATCGGCAGCATGCCGTAGTTCACCAACTCGATAACCCCCGACATGATGGTGTCGGACTGGCCCTTGCCCAGCGAGTTGACCGTCATGATCGGCAACAGATTGGCGGGGATATACAGTACTGCAGCCGTCAACAGCAACGCCCAGGTACGTACCAGACTGTTGGGTCTACGCGCATGCAGACGGCCACCGCAACGCGTACAGAACTGTTTTCTGCTATCCGGCTGCTGCGGATTGAGCTGGTGACATTCATGACAAATCAGCAGCCCGGCATCAATCGCGCGCATGCTCATCCTCTCCCGACAGGGCTTCCCAGATCTGATGCGGCGACATCGTCACCTCCAGCCATACCTGCACCAGTAGCAGCGCGATAAAACACAGCAACCCTAAACCAATGCTCAGCTCAGCCAGATCAACCAGTTTCACAATGGCCACCAGAATGCCCATCAGGTAGACCTCAAGCATGCCCCACCCGCGCATATGGTGATAAATGCGATAAAGCAGCAGACCATAACCGCGGCCAATATCCAGGCGGATACTCAGCAACACAGCAAACTGGCACAGCAGCTTGAGCAATGGCACCGCCATGCTGCACAGAAAGACCACAACAGCGACACCCTGCATGCCGTTGTTATACAACCCGAGCACACCACTCCAGACTGTATCCTCGGTCGCCTGCCCCAATAAGTTAAGGCGCATAATCGGCAAGAAATTGGCTGGCACATACAGCAGCAAGGCGGCAATCACCAACGCCATACTGCGGCGGATAACCTGCGTGCGATGCGTATACAGCTCATAGCCGCAACGCGGGCATTCAACCCGATCACCGGCTGCAGTCGGCGGCCTACGCAATAACAAATCGCACTCATGGCAGGCAATAAGTTGCTTGAGCTCAGGCTCGGAGAGTGCGTCAGGAGATGCCGGTTCGGCCATGTAAAAACTCTGCTGGAAGTACGCCCAGGCATCATAGCCACACGCCGCATCATTGCCTATCAACGGCTCACACGGGCGCGCTCTGTTTTCGCTGCGCAAAGTAAAACCCCCGATCAATTTCTTGATCGGGGGTTTTGGTATAGGTGCTTGACGATGACCTACTCTCACATGGGGAAACCCCACACTACCATCGGCGATGCATCGTTTCACTACTGAGTTCGGGATGGGATCAGGTGGTTCCAATGCTCTATGGTCGTCAAGCGATTCAGCTGGGATGTCGCGGTGAAGCGCTATCCCGAATTGGGTATGTGATGTCTTGGTTTTGCAGTCTTACAAATTTTCGGCTGTTGTAGTCTTCATAGAGACACACAAACATCAAATTGTTTGGGTGTTATATGGTCAAGCCTCACGGGCAATTAGTATTGGTTAGCTCAACGCCTCACAGCGCTTACACACCCAACCTATCAACGTCGTAGTCTTCGACGGCCCTTTAGGGAACTCAAGGTTCCAGTGAGATCTCATCTTGAGGCAAGTTTCCCGCTTAGATGCTTTCAGCGGTTATCTTTTCCGAACATAGCTACCCGGCAATGCCACTGGCGTGACAACCGGAACACCAGAGGTTCGTCCACTCCGGTCCTCTCGTACTAGGAGCAGCCCCTCTCAAATCTCAAACGTCCACGGCAGATAGGGACCGAACTGTCTCACGACGTTCTAAACCCAGCTCGCGTACCACTTTAAATGGCGAACAGCCATACCCTTGGGACCGGCTTCAGCCCCAGGATGTGATGAGCCGACATCGAGGTGCCAAACACCGCCGTCGATATGAACTCTTGGGCGGTATCAGCCTGTTATCCCCGGAGTACCTTTTATCCGTTGAGCGATGGCCCTTCCATACAGAACCACCGGATCACTAAGACCTACTTTCGTACCTGCTCGACGTGTCTGTCTCGCAGTCAAGCGCGCTTTTGCCTTTATACTCTACGACCGATTTCCGACCGGTCTGAGCGCACCTTCGTACTCCTCCGTTACTCTTTAGGAGGAGACCGCCCCAGTCAAACTACCCACCATACACTGTCCTCGATCCGGATAACGGACCAGAGTTAGAACCTCAAGGTTACCAGGGTGGTATTTCAAGGATGGCTCCACGCGAACTGGCGTCCACGCTTCAAAGCCTCCCACCTATCCTACACAAGTAAACTCAAAGTCCAGTGCAAAGCTATAGTAAAGGTTCACGGGGTCTTTCCGTCTAGCCGCGGATACACTGCATCTTCACAGCGATTTCAATTTCACTGAGTCTCGGGTGGAGACAGCGCCGCCATCGTTACGCCATTCGTGCAGGTCGGAACTTACCCGACAAGGAATTTCGCTACCTTAGGACCGTTATAGTTACGGCCGCCGTTTACCGGGGCTTCGATCAAGAGCTTCGCGTTAGCTAACCCCATCAATTAACCTTCCGGCACCGGGCAGGCGTCACACCCTATACGTCCACTTTCGTGTTTGCAGAGTGCTGTGTTTTTAATAAACAGTCGCAGCGGCCTGGTATCTTCGACCGGCATGGGCTTACGTAGTAAATACTTCACCCTCACCGGCGCACCTTCTCCCGAAGTTACGGTGCCATTTTGCCTAGTTCCTTCACCCGAGTTCTCTCAAGCGCCTTGGTATTCTCTACCTAACCACCTGTGTCGGTTTGGGGTACGGTTCCTAATTACCTGAAGCTTAGAAGCTTTTCCTGGAAGCATGGCATCAACCACTTCGTCATCTAAAAGATAACTCGTCATCAGTTCTCGGCCTTGATTTCCCGGATTTACCTAAGAAACCAGCCTACTACCTTAAACACGGACAACCAACGCCGTGCTGGCCTAGCCTTCTCCGTCCCTCCATCGCAGTAATTAGAAGTACGGGAATATTAACCCGTTTCCCATCGACTACGCATTTCTGCCTCGCCTTAGGGGCCGACTCACCCTGCGTCGATTAACGTTGCGCAGGAAACCTTGGTCTTTCGGCGTGGGAGTTTTTCACTCCCATTGTCGTTACTCATGTCAGCATTCGCACTTCTGATACCTCCAGCAAGCTTCTCAACTCACCTTCACAGGCTTACAGAACGCTCCTCTACCGCTCAACTTACGTTGAACCCGTAGCTTCGGTGTATGGTTTGAGCCCCGTTACATCTTCCGCGCAGGCCGACTCGACTAGTGAGCTATTACGCTTTCTTTAAAGGGTGGCTGCTTCTAAGCCAACCTCCTAGCTGTCTAAGCCTTCCCACATCGTTTCCCACTTAACCATAACTTTGGGACCTTAGCTGACGGTCTGGGTTGTTTCCCTTTTCACGACGGACGTTAGCACCCGCCGTGTGTCTCCCGTGCTGACACTTGCTGGTATTCGGAGTTTGCATCGGTTTGGTAAGTCGGGATGACCCCCTAGCCGAAACAGTGCTCTACCCCCAGCAGTGATACACGAGGCGCTACCTAAATAGCTTTCGAGGAGAACCAGCTATCTCCGAGCTTGATTAGCCTTTCACTCCGATCCACAGGTCATCCGCTAACTTTTCAACGGTAGTCGGTTCGGTCCTCCAGTCAGTGTTACCTAACCTTCAACCTGCCCATGGATAGATCGCCCGGTTTCGGGTCTATACCCAGCGACTAAACGCCCTATTAAGACTCGCTTTCGCTACGCCTCCCCTATTCGGTTAAGCTTGCCACTGAATATAAGTCGCTGACCCATTATACAAAAGGTACGCAGTCACCCAACAAAGTGGGCTCCCACTGCTTGTACGCATACGGTTTCAGGATCTATTTCACTCCCCTCTCCGGGGTTCTTTTCGCCTTTCCCTCACGGTACTAGTTCACTATCGGTCAGTCAGTAGTATTTAGCCTTGGAGGATGGTCCCCCCATATTCAGACAAAGTTTCTCGTGCTCCGTCCTACTCGATTTCATTGATAAGAGAATTTCGTGTACGGGGCTATCACCCACTACGGCGGCACTTTCCAGAGCCTTCCACTATTCTCAAATCAACTTAAGGGCTAGTCCCCGTTCGCTCGCCACTACTAAGGGAATCTCGGTTGATTTCTATTCCTCAGGGTACTTAGATGTTTCAGTTCCCCTGGTTCGCCTTACACACCTATGTATTCAGTGTGTAATAACCAGCTTATGCTGGCTGGGTTTCCCCATTCAGAGATCTCCGGATCAAAGTCTGTTTGCCGACTCCCCGGAGCTTATCGCAGGCTACAACGTCTTTCATCGCCTCTGACTGCCAAGGCATCCACCGTATGCGCTTCTTCACTTGACCATATAACCCCAAGCAATCTGGTTATTGTCTCTAACGTGAAGACGACATTCGCCGAAAATTTGCAATTGAGAACTACAAATTTTACCTTGACCAGATTAATTACCAGTGAAAGTAATCAATCAGTCACTTCTATCACATACCCAAATTTTTAAAGAACGATTTGTTACTGGTCAAAGACCAGAAATCAACATTCATCTGCTTGTGCAGGAACGTTCATTTCTGAACTCTAAACGATGCTGTAAATGGTGGAGCCAAGCGGGATCGAACCGCTGACCTCCTGCGTGCAAGGCAGGCGCTCTCCCAGCTGAGCTATGGCCCCAATTACATCGAAGGCCTAACCCCACAACAATTGGTGGGTCTGGGCAGATTCGAACTGCCGACCTCACCCTTATCAGGGGTGCGCTCTAACCAACTGAGCTACAGACCCAATCGTCTTTCGCAATGAATCAAGCAATTCGTGTGGGAACTTATGAAGAAGCTGAAGTCTTCGATTAAGGAGGTGATCCAGCCGCAGGTTCCCCTACGGCTACCTTGTTACGACTTCACCCCAGTCATGAATCACACCGTGGTAACCGTCCCCCTTGCGGTTAGACTAGCTACTTCTGGTGCAACCCACTCCCATGGTGTGACGGGCGGTGTGTACAAGGCCCGGGAACGTATTCACCGTGACATTCTGATTCACGATTACTAGCGATTCCGACTTCACGCAGTCGAGTTGCAGACTGCGATCCGGACTACGATCGGTTTTATGGGATTAGCTCCACCTCGCGGCTTGGCAACCCTTTGTACCGACCATTGTAGCACGTGTGTAGCCCTGGCCGTAAGGGCCATGATGACTTGACGTCATCCCCACCTTCCTCCGGTTTGTCACCGGCAGTCTCCTTAGAGTTCCCACCCGAGGTGCTGGTAACTAAGGACAAGGGTTGCGCTCGTTACGGGACTTAACCCAACATCTCACGACACGAGCTGACGACAGCCATGCAGCACCTGTGTCTGAGTTCCCGAAGGCACCAATCCATCTCTGGAAAGTTCTCAGCATGTCAAGGCCAGGTAAGGTTCTTCGCGTTGCTTCGAATTAAACCACATGCTCCACCGCTTGTGCGGGCCCCCGTCAATTCATTTGAGTTTTAACCTTGCGGCCGTACTCCCCAGGCGGTCAACTTAATGCGTTAGCTGCGCCACTAAAATCTCAAGGATTCCAACGGCTAGTTGACATCGTTTACGGCGTGGACTACCAGGGTATCTAATCCTGTTTGCTCCCCACGCTTTCGCACCTCAGTGTCAGTATCAGTCCAGGTGGTCGCCTTCGCCACTGGTGTTCCTTCCTATATCTACGCATTTCACCGCTACACAGGAAATTCCACCACCCTCTACCGTACTCTAGCTCAGCAGTTTTGAAAGCAGTTCCCAGGTTGAGCCCGGGGATTTCACTTCCAACTTACTGAACCACCTACGCGCGCTTTACGCCCAGTAATTCCGATTAACGCTTGCACCCTTCGTATTACCGCGGCTGCTGGCACGAAGTTAGCCGGTGCTTATTCTGTCGGTAACGTCAAAATAGCAACGTATTAGGCTACTACCCTTCCTCCCAACTTAAAGTGCTTTACAATCCGAAGACCTTCTTCACACACGCGGCATGGCTGGATCAGGCTTTCGCCCATTGTCCAATATTCCCCACTGCTGCCTCCCGTAGGAGTCTGGACCGTGTCTCAGTTCCAGTGTGACTGATCATCCTCTCAGACCAGTTACGGATCGTCGCCTTGGTGAGCCATTACCTCACCAACTAGCTAATCCGACCTAGGCTCATCTAATGGCGCGAGGTCCGAAGATCCCCCGCTTTCTCCCGTAGGACGTATGCGGTATTAGCGTCCGTTTCCGAACGTTATCCCCCACCACTAGGCAGATTCCTAGGCATTACTCACCCGTCCGCCGCTCTCAAGAGAAGCAAGCTTCTCTCTACCGCTCGACTTGCATGTGTTAGGCCTGCCGCCAGCGTTCAATCTGAGCCATGATCAAACTCTTCAGTTCAATACTGCTTGGGTTTTGAGAAAACCCTAAACTTGGCTCAGCAATCGACAAAAAACTCTCAAATTAACGAGTGTTACTTGTGATGCTGATAATCTTGCGACTAGCAGTCTTACCTCACAAGCACCCACACGAATTGCTTGATTCAGTTGTTAAAGAGCGGTTGGTTAAGTCTTTCGTCTCAACCGAGGCGCGCATTCTACAGCAGCCTCATCTTCCGTCAAGCTGTTTTTCGAAGTTCTTTTCAGAAAAGTTCTATCTACTCAACCACTTGCATCTGTAACTTTTAAGCAGTCGTTCTGATCGCTCAAAACTTCATGCTTGTACTAATAGTAAAACCCCCGACCGTTTTCACGATCGGGGGTTTTGGTATAGGTGCTTGACGATGACCTACTCTCACATGGGGAAACCCCACACTACCATCGGCGATGCATCGTTTCACTACTGAGTTCGGGATGGGATCAGGTGGTTCCAATGCTCTATGGTCGTCAAGCGATTCAGCTGGGATGTCGCGGTGAGGCGCTATCCCGAATTGGGTATGTGATGTCTTGGTTTTGCAGTCTTACAAATTTTCGGCTGTTGCAGTCTTCATAGAGACACACAAACATCAAATTGTTTGGGTGTTATATGGTCAAGCCTCACGGGCAATTAGTATTGGTTAGCTCAACGCCTCACAGCGCTTACACACCCAACCTATCAACGTCGTAGTCTTCGACGGCCCTTTAGGGAACTCAAGGTTCCAGTGAGATCTCATCTTGAGGCAAGTTTCCCGCTTAGATGCTTTCAGCGGTTATCTTTTCCGAACATAGCTACCCGGCAATGCCACTGGCGTGACAACCGGAACACCAGAGGTTCGTCCACTCCGGTCCTCTCGTACTAGGAGCAGCCCCTCTCAAATCTCAAACGTCCACGGCAGATAGGGACCGAACTGTCTCACGACGTTCTAAACCCAGCTCGCGTACCACTTTAAATGGCGAACAGCCATACCCTTGGGACCGGCTTCAGCCCCAGGATGTGATGAGCCGACATCGAGGTGCCAAACACCGCCGTCGATATGAACTCTTGGGCGGTATCAGCCTGTTATCCCCGGAGTACCTTTTATCCGTTGAGCGATGGCCCTTCCATACAGAACCACCGGATCACTAAGACCTACTTTCGTACCTGCTCGACGTGTCTGTCTCGCAGTCAAGCGCGCTTTTGCCTTTATACTCTACGACCGATTTCCGACCGGTCTGAGCGCACCTTCGTACTCCTCCGTTACTCTTTAGGAGGAGACCGCCCCAGTCAAACTACCCACCATACACTGTCCTCGATCCGGATAACGGACCAGAGTTAGAACCTCAAGGTTACCAGGGTGGTATTTCAAGGATGGCTCCACGCGAACTGGCGTCCACGCTTCAAAGCCTCCCACCTATCCTACACAAGTAAACTCAAAGTCCAGTGCAAAGCTATAGTAAAGGTTCACGGGGTCTTTCCGTCTAGCCGCGGATACACTGCATCTTCACAGCGATTTCAATTTCACTGAGTCTCGGGTGGAGACAGCGCCGCCATCGTTACGCCATTCGTGCAGGTCGGAACTTACCCGACAAGGAATTTCGCTACCTTAGGACCGTTATAGTTACGGCCGCCGTTTACCGGGGCTTCGATCAAGAGCTTCGCGTTAGCTAACCCCATCAATTAACCTTCCGGCACCGGGCAGGCGTCACACCCTATACGTCCACTTTCGTGTTTGCAGAGTGCTGTGTTTTTAATAAACAGTCGCAGCGGCCTGGTATCTTCGACCGGCATGGGCTTACGTAGTAAATACTTCACCCTCACCGGCGCACCTTCTCCCGAAGTTACGGTGCCATTTTGCCTAGTTCCTTCACCCGAGTTCTCTCAAGCGCCTTGGTATTCTCTACCTAACCACCTGTGTCGGTTTGGGGTACGGTTCCTAATTACCTGAAGCTTAGAAGCTTTTCCTGGAAGCATGGCATCAACCACTTCGTCATCTAAAAGATAACTCGTCATCAGTTCTCGGCCTTGATTTCCCGGATTTACCTAAGAAACCAGCCTACTACCTTAAACACGGACAACCAACGCCGTGCTGGCCTAGCCTTCTCCGTCCCTCCATCGCAGTAATTAGAAGTACGGGAATATTAACCCGTTTCCCATCGACTACGCATTTCTGCCTCGCCTTAGGGGCCGACTCACCCTGCGTCGATTAACGTTGCGCAGGAAACCTTGGTCTTTCGGCGTGGGAGTTTTTCACTCCCATTGTCGTTACTCATGTCAGCATTCGCACTTCTGATACCTCCAGCAAGCTTCTCAACTCACCTTCACAGGCTTACAGAACGCTCCTCTACCGCTCAACTTACGTTGAACCCGTAGCTTCGGTGTATGGTTTGAGCCCCGTTACATCTTCCGCGCAGGCCGACTC